>NZ_JBKEZY010000014.1:0-90767 GCF_053345335.1 Bacillus sp. M5A3_1b
GCCCTGAGGTCCAGTAGCGCCGGTAGCACCAGTAGCACCCGTGTTACCTTGAGTACCTTGAGGTCCAGTAGCACCCGTGTTACCTTGTACGCCCTGAGGTCCAGTAGCGCCGGTAGCACCAGTAGCACCCGTGTTACCTTGAGTACCTTGAGGTCCAGTAGCACCCGTGTTACCTTGAACGCCCTGAGGTCCAGTAGCGCCGGTAGCACCAGTAGCACCCGTGTTACCTTGAACACCCTGAGGTCCAGTAGCGCCAGTAGCACCTGTGTTACCTTGAGGTCCAGTGGCACCAGTAGCACCTGTGTTACCTTGAATACCTTGAGGTCCAGTAGCGCCAGTAGCACCTGTGTTACCTTGAGGTCCAGTAGCGCCAGTAGCACCTGTGTTACCTTGAGCGCCTTGAGGTCCAGTGGCACCAGTAGCACCTGTGTTACCTTGAGCGCCTTGAGGTCCAGTAGCGCCAGTAGCACCTGTGTTACCTTGAGCGCCTTGAGGTCCAGTAGCGCCAGTAGCACCTGTGTTACCTTGAACGCCTTGAGGTCCAGTAGCGCCGGTAGCACCAGTAGCACCCGTGTTACCTTGAACGCCTTGAGGTCCAGTAGCGCCGGTAGCACCCGTGTTACCTTGAACACCTTGAGGTCCGGTAGCGCCGGTAGCACCTGTGTTACCTTGAACACCTTGAGGTCCGGTAGCGCCGGTAGCACCTGTGTTACCTTGAGCACCCTGAGGTCCAGTAGCACCAGTAGCACCAGTAGCACCAGTAGCACCTGTGTTACCTTGAACACCTTGAGGTCCAGTGGCACCAGTAGCACCTGTGTTACCTTGAGCGCCTTGAGGTCCAGTAGCGCCAGTAGCACCTGTGTTACCTTGAGCGCCTTGAGGTCCAGTAGCGCCGGTAGCACCTGTGTTACCTTGAGCGCCTTGAGGTCCAGTAGCGCCAGTAGCACCTGTGTTACCTTGAACGCCTTGAGGTCCAGTAGCGCCGGTAGCACCTGTGTTACCTTGAACACCTTGAGGTCCGGTAGCGCCGGTAGCACCTGTGTTACCTTGAACACCTTGAGGTCCAGTAGCACCAGTGTTACCTTGAGCACCCTGAGGTCCAGTAGCACCAGTAGCACCTGTGTTACCTTGAGCACCCTGAGGTCCAGTAGCACCAGTAGCACCTGTGTTACCTTGAGCACCCTGAGGTCCAGTAGCACCAGTAGCACCTGTGTTACCTTGAGCACCCTGAGGTCCAGTAGCACCAGTAGCACCTGTGTTACCTTGAACACCTTGAGGTCCAGTAGCGCCGGTAGCACCCGTGTTACCTTGAGCGCCTTGAGGCCCAGTAGCACCCGTGTTACCTTGAATACCTTGAGGCCCAGTAGCACCCGTGTTACCTTGAACACCTTGAGGTCCAGTAGCACCAGTAGCACCCGTGTTACCTTGAACACCCTGAGGTCCAGTAGCGCCTGTGTTACCTTGAGCGCCTTGAGGCCCAGTAGCACCCGTGTTACCTTGAATACCTTGAGGTCCAGTAGCACCAGTAGCACCCGTGTTACCTTGAATACCTTGAGGCCCAGTAGCACCAGTAGCACCAGTGTTACCTTGAATACCTTGAGGCCCAGTAGCACCTGTGTTACCTTGAGCGCCTTGAGGCCCAGTAGCACCCGTGTTACCTTGAGGTCCTTGAGGCCCAGTAGGTCCAGGAGGCCCACCAGAAGGTCCGGTAGGTCCGGTAACTCCTATACCAGTGGCACCGGTAGCACCCGTGTTACCTTGAGGCCCAGTAGCACCCGTGTTACCTTGAATACCTTGAGGTCCAGTGGCACCAGTAGCGCCCGTGTTACCTTGAACGCCTTGAGGTCCAGTGGCACCGGTAGCACCCGTGTTACCTCGAGGCCCAGTGGCACCAGTAGCACCCGTGTTACCTTGAGGCCCAGTGGCACCAGTAGTACCCGTGTTACCTCGAGGCCCAGTGGCACCAGTAGCACCCGTGTTACCTTGAATACCTTGAGGTCCAGTGGCACCAGTAGCACCCGTGTTACCTCGAGGCCCAGTGGCACCAGTAGCACCCGTGTTACCTTGAGCACCTTGAGGTCCAGTGGCACCAGTAGCACCCGTGTTACCTCGAGGCCCAGTGGCACCAGTAGCACCCGTGTTACCTTGAGGCCCAGTGGCACCAGTAGCACCCGTGTTACCTTGAGGCCCAGTGGCACCAGTAGCACCCGTGTTACCTCGAGGCCCAGTGGCACCAGTAGCACCCGTGTTACCTTGAGACCCAGTGGCACCAGTAGCACCCGTGTTACCTCGAGGCCCGGTGGCACCAGTAGCGCCCGTGTTACCTTGAGGTCCGGTAGCACCAGTAGCGCCCGTGTTACCTTGAGGTCCGGTAGCGCCAGTAGCACCCGTGTTACCTCGAGGTCCGGTAGCGCCAGTAGCGCCTGCTGGCCCAGTAGGCCCGGTAGGTCCTTTAATGAATGAAGCAGAATTAACTAGAGCGGTTTGTAATGCTGCTATTAATTTAAGAAGCTCTTGAAGTGTGCAAGGGTCAATTCGGAATAGTTTTGTAATGTATAGTAAATAATTAATTAGATTTTGAAGCTCAATAAATACAGCGCTTGCTACGAAGGTTGGATTTTTTAATATAGTTATTAAATTTTTAATAATAGCTAACCCTTGTGCTTTCAGGGAGGAAGTAGCGTCTAGTGAACAAATAAATTTACTTAGTAAGTTCAATGTATCGATTAGATCTTCAATATTTTGAGGAGATGGATTTGCGAAAAGTTTTGGAATTATTTTTGTTAGATCGATAATGATTGCGCGGAATGTTCTAAGTTGTGCCTTAGTAACTGGGATGGATGGAGTATTTGGGATTCGTCCGGCGCTACTTGGAAAGCATGGTTTGGAGAATTTGTTCTGACTGTCGTTAAAATGAGACATTAAATCTCTCCTTTCTCATGAGGATATGAAAGAAACTCATCATAGTAGATGCAAAAATTAGTTAAATGGTCATAGTAAAATCGTTTGTTTAAAGAAAAAATAGAAAAAACGCCTTAGGATAAGGCGTTTTTTCTATTTTCTGCGTATTGATAATATCGTTTGAGTGAAACTTTTGATTTAAATCCAACTAGTTTTATAATTTCTGATTCTGGAGTTTCTTTTTTTATTAAGTTTAAAATATAGGTGTTACGAAAGTGTTGTCCTGAGATTCCTTTACGTAAATTAGCTCTAGATACTTCAAGGCGAATCATTTTTTGGATAGCGATTTCTGTTAATCCCTTTGGTGCATCATTTTCGTATACCCATCTGTATGTTCCGCGATTAAAATCAAAGGCAATAAATAATGGATCATTACTATGGTATTTTGGACGAACGGGCTCTGGGATGCTTTTGTAATAAGTATATAGTTGTTTTTTGTCTTCGCTAGTTAATGTAATTGTTCTTTCTATCCCTGCGGTTGCTGGGATAGATAATGTGTTCGTTTCAAAGTGGACGTGCTGCATAGTTAATGCTGTAAGATCTTGTAAGGATAATCCGTAGTCGATTAATAAATTTAAAATAGCGATATTACGATCCATTAATAAAGGGCGCACAGGACGCTGTTTTTCTGAAAGTCCTTCTAATGAAGTGACTATATGTTTTAATCTTTTTTCTTCATCAGATGAAATGAAATCCTCATTACGAAGTGTGCGGTCTGGTTGAATAGAAATTTCCATGTTCTTTAATGGATTAGGGATGTTTAGAAAGTGATGCATTCTATTTAATACAATAAATACACGGTGCATCGTTTTCTCTGAGTAATGTCGATTCTTTTTTAAGTCGGAAAAGTAATCTTCATAGTCTTTTGTACAAAGTGTAGCCCATATATTACTGGAAGGGAGCTTTTTGTTTTTTTCTAACCAATGTCCGAAATCTTCAATGTCATAAACATAACGTTTAATGGTTGAAGGTTTTCGGCCTTTATTCAATAAAAAAATAGAAAAGGCTTGTATTGTATCATGGAATTCCGTTGTCTCCATAGTCCCACCACCTTCATTATTTCTTATATTATAGCAAACTTTTCTGAAAATAGTCATTTGCAAGGGAGACAGGAATAATAATATTTGGTGAGTGGATAAAGTGAAACTTTAATCAGTGGGGTATTTGTTCATCTCCCTTGATTATTAGTTGAACCAATCGGGCATTTACGGGTAGCTATCTCTCGTCTAACTTCCTCGCGTTTGCTGAATTTTGAGGTGGGAGTCTTACTGCTTGTTCATGCAGGATAAAATGAGGTGATTGTATGGAACAATCGATGCGAAAGAAAAATAATAATCAAATTAACATTGTGTTAAATCATCGAAAGAAAATTTCTTTACCGGCCGCAGAAAATAAAGCAGTAATTTCAAGTGAAACTACTACGAAACATGAGATGCTGCAAAGAATTGAAGAAGAGATGGGAAAGCTTGTTGGGATGGATGAAATAAAAAAGATAATAAAAGAAATATATGCTTGGATTTATGTAAATAAAAAAAGACAAGAAATAGGGTTGAAGTCTGAGAAGCAAGTACTCCACATGTTGTTTAAAGGGAATCCGGGTACAGGGAAGACAACTGTTGCTAGAATGATAGGGAAATTGTTGTTTGAGATGAATATTCTATCAAAAGGGCACTTAGTTGAAGCTGAACGTGCGGATCTTGTAGGAGAGTATATCGGTCATACAGCTCAAAAAACAAGAGATTTAATAAAAAAAGCAATGGGAGGTATTTTGTTTATTGATGAGGCGTATTCGTTAGCCCGAGGAGGAGAAAAAGATTTTGGGAAAGAAGCAATTGATACGCTCGTGAAACATATGGAAGATAAACAACACGGTTTTGTATTAATTTTAGCCGGATATTCAAGAGAGATGAATCACTTTCTTTCATTAAATCCAGGTCTGCAATCCCGTTTTCCGTTTATAATTGAATTTGCGGATTACTCGGTAAATCAGCTGTTAGAAATAGGGAAGAGGATGTATGAGGAACGTGAATACCAGTTATCGAAAGAGGCTGAATGGAAATTTAGAGATCATTTACATGCTGTAAAGTACTCATCGCAAATTACATCGTTTAGTAATGGAAGATATGTACGGAATATCGTTGAAAAATCGATTCGTACACAGGCTATGCGCTTGTTGCAAGAGGATACGTATGATAAATATGATTTAATTGGGATATCAAGTAGTGATTTGATGCTTGAAGAGGAGACGCACAGTACATAAACTGTGCGTCTGTTTTTGGTATAAGTGCTGTTACTCTTTTTTTGCTTTTTCTTGATAAGATTTATGGAAACGTTCCATTTTAGCACTTTTTTCGTGTGCAGAATTAGGATCATGCCCAAATTGACCTACTGAGCTTTTTTGAGCACCTTTATTAACGTGGTTTGTCATTTGTATTCACCTCGCTTTGAGGATTAGTATAAACATTATGTAAAGAAAAACTCGTTAGAAAAGAAAAACCTCTTTACGATCTGTAAAGAGGTTGGATTGCTATTTATGCACTGAACGTTCGTTTGTGTCGATGCGTCTATGCGGTAAATGCCATTTGTAATGAATAGAAACCATGCGGAAGCAAACAATTAAAATGAATAAGGTGTATAAAGCCCAATCACTAACAATAATTTGAGCGCCGATTAAGAAACCTGCTAGAATCGTCCAAAAAGCATATACTTCAGCTCGAAGGACGAGAGGTTTTCTACGGGCTAAAAGATCGCGGATAATACCACCGCCAATGCCAGTTAAAACAGCTGCTACGATTGTAGCGCTAATTGGTAAATTTAATTTCTGAGCATATAATGCTCCTTGTACGGCAAATGCTGATAAGCCGATAGCATCAGTGATGTTTTCCCACTTTTTCCAGTGTCTAATTAATTTATTAGGAAAAAGAAAAATAATTGTCATTGATAAAAGTGCGATTTGGAATAACATGTCTTGTTGCCAAAACGCGACAATCGGATAACCGATTAATAAATTACGAAGGGCACCTCCCCCAAATGCGGTCGCCATTCCTAAAATATACACCCCGAAAATATCATAATCCTCTTCCATTGCAACAATGGCTCCGCTTAGTGCGAAAGCAATTGTGCCTATGATGCTAAAAATCTCCCATGCCATGAATTTTCTCCCCCGCTAACTAGATGAAATGTGCTTCCTCTGCTATTATATTAGAAGGTTTAAATTTCGAAAAGGATGAGTGAACATATTTGATGGAAGAAAAAGAAAAAGTCATATTAGTGGGCTGTCAATTGCCGCAAGAAGATGATGAAAAATTTATGCATTCCATGAAAGAGCTTGCATCGCTAGCGAAGACTGCGCGAGCAGAATTGTTAGTGTCTACAACGCAAAAACGACCGAAGTTTCATCCGGCGACGTATATAGGTAAAGGTAAATTAGAAGAGCTTACAATGTTAACTGAAGAATTAGAACCGGATGTTATCGTATTTAATAACGAATTAACGCCGAGTCAAATTCGGAATTTATCCTCAGTATTAGATGCGAGGGTAATTGATCGAACGCAATTAATATTAGATATTTTTGCGCAACGTGCGAAGTCGAGGGAAGGTAAGCTTCAAGTAGAATTAGCTCAGTTGCAATATACAATGCCGCGTCTTATGGGGCAAGGATTGTCTTTATCACGTCTTGGTGGTGGTATTGGAACAAGGGGACCAGGTGAGACGAAACTAGAGACGGATCGTCGTCATATTCGATCACGTATTGATGAAATAAAGAAACAACTTGCAGTCGTTGTGGAACATCGGAAAAGATATCGTGAGAGAAGAAAAGATAATAAAGTATTTCAAGTTTCATTAATAGGATATACGAATGCGGGGAAATCTACGCTGTTTAATAGGTTGACGGAAGCTGATACATTTGAAGAAAACTTGTTGTTTGCAACGTTAGACCCGACGACAAGGAAAATGCCGTTACCTTCTGGTTATACAGTATTACTAACTGATACGGTTGGTTTTATACAGGATTTACCTACGTCATTAATTGCGGCTTTTCGTTCGACATTAGAAGAAGCTGGTGAAGCGGATGTTATTTTACATGTAGTTGATTCTGCAGATCCTAATTATGTAGGGCATGAAAAAACAGTAAAACAATTATTGTCAGAACTTGAAATTAATCATATTCCTATTATTACGTTATATAATAAAAAAGATGAATTACATCAAAACTTTATTCCGTTTCCGAAAAGTGACTTCTTAATGACTAGTGCTTTTGAAGAAGATGATTTATTACATATAAAAGAAGCGATAGAAACGAAAATGAAGGAAGAAATGAATTGTTATCAAGTGGAAATTCCTCCGAGTGAAGGTAAGTTGTTAACGTTATTAAAAACGGAAACACTTTTAACAAAGATGGAGTTTTTAGAAGATAAATTTGTATATGATTGCGTAGGGTATATTTTTGCTCATTCATCGCTTAATGTGCAATTAAAGAGATTTTTAGTGGAAGAAGGAGAAAATAAAAATGTTTGATCGTTTGAAAAATGGAGAAAAAATTGCTCCAATCGTAAAAGAAGTAGAGAGCCAAATTACAGAAGTACATAAACGTGCGGATGAAGTAATTGAAAGTAATCAGTTTCGTGTATTAGAAAGTTTTCGTAAACATAAAATTAGCGATTCGCATTTTATTCCGACGACAGGTTACGGTTATGATGATATTGGCCGTGATACGTTAGAAAAAGTGTATGCGGATGTATTTGGAGCGGAAGCTGGTCTTGTTCGTCCACAAATTATTTCAGGTACTCACGCTATTTCTACAGCGTTATTCGGTATTTTACGTCCAGGAGATGAGTTATTGTACATCACTGGCAAGCCGTATGATACGTTAGAAGAAATCGTTGGTGTACGCGGAAAAGGTGTAGGTTCATTTAAAGAATATAATATTGGTTATAATGCAGTTCCGCTTACTGAAGAGGGGCTTGTTGATTTTGGAGCTGTTGCGGCTGCAATTCATAGTAATACGAAGATGATTGGTATTCAGCGTTCAAAGGGCTATGCTACTCGTCCGTCATTTACTATTTCTCAAATTAAAGAGATGATAGCGTTTGTTAAAGAAATTAAACCAGATGTTGTTGTATTTGTAGATAATTGTTATGGCGAATTTATTGAAGAGCAAGAGCCATGTCATGTTGGTGCAGATTTAATGGCAGGTTCGCTTATTAAGAACCCTGGTGGTGGAATTGTTAAAACTGGTGGTTATATCGTTGGTAAAGAACAGTATGTTGAAGCGTGTGCATATCGTTTAACATCTCCAGGAATCGGTGCGGAAGCAGGGGCATCTTTATACAGTCTACAAGAAATGTATCAAGGTTTCTTCTTAGCGCCGCATGTAGCGGGACAAGCGCTAAAAGGTGCGATTTTTACAGCTGCATTTTTAGAGAAGTTAGGAATGAATACATCACCAGCATGGAATGCGCCAAGAACAGATTTAATTCAGTCTGTTCAATTTGATGATAAAGATCGTATGATTGCATTCTGCCAAGCAATTCAATATGCATCTCCGATTAATTCTCACTTCACTCCATATGCCAACTATATGCCGGGTTATGAAGATGATGTAATTATGGCTGCGGGAACGTTTATTCAAGGTGCAAGTATTGAATTGTCAGCTGATGGTCCAATTCGTCCCCCTTATGTTGCTTACGTGCAAGGTGGGTTAACTTATTCACATGTGAAGATTGCAATTTGTTCTGCAATTGATGCATTAATTGAAAAAGAATTATTAACAATTTCTTAAGGGGAAGCTGTCGATTTCGACAGCTTTTTTCTTGTAAAAGTAATGATTTATTTCACTAGAAAAAAGAATGAAAAAATTTATAAAAAATCATGTAAGAAAAGCTAACATCTATTGACACTAAACATAACATGGTATAAAATGAGAAGCAGTTAAGGCGAAGGAGGAACTGAAACAATGAAAGAAGATAGACGTTCTGCCCCGCTGTTTCCTATTGGTATTGTTATGGATTTAACACAATTATCTGCACGTCAAATTCGCTACTATGAAGAGCATAATCTTGTTTCTCCAACCCGTACAAAGGGGAATCGCAGATTATTTTCATTTAACGATGTAGATAAGTTGTTAGAGATTAAAGATTTATTAGATCAAGGCTTGAATATGGCTGGTATTAAACAAGTGTTACTAATGAAAGAAAATCAAACAGAAACAGTGAAAGTAAAAGAAGAAACGAAAGAAATTTCAAAAACTGAGCTTCGCAAAATACTTCGAGATGAGCTACAACATACAGGTAGATTTAATCGAACTTCATTGCGACAAGGTGACATTTCAAGGTTTTTTCACTAAAGAGAACTGATTCTGAAGGTGTTTAGAGGGACGAAGGAGGAATTTATAATGGCTAGGTACACAAAAGAAGATATTTTCCGTTTGGCGGAAGAAGAGAATGTAAAGTATATCCGTTTACAATTTACAGACCTTTTAGGAGTAATTAAAAACGTAGAGATTCCAGTGAGACAATTAACGAAAGCTCTTGATAACAAAATGATGTTTGATGGATCTTCGATTGAAGGTTTTGTACGTATTGAAGAATCTGATATGTATTTATATCCTGACTTAGATACTTGGGTAATTTTCCCATGGACTGCTGAAAAAGGTAAAGTTGCCCGTCTAATTTGTGACATTTACAATGCGGATGGCACTCCATTTGATGGAGACCCACGTAACAACTTAAAACGTGTGTTAAAAGAAATGGAAGCTTTAGGATTCTCAGATTTCAATCTTGGACCAGAGCCAGAATTCTTCCTATTTAAAGTAGATGAAAAAGGAAATCCAACATTAGAATTAAACGATAACGGTGGATACTTCGACCTTGCGCCGATGGATCTAGGGGAAAACTGTCGTCGTGATATCGTTCTTGAACTAGAAGAGATGGGCTTTGAAATTGAAGCGTCTCACCATGAGGTTGCTCCAGGGCAACACGAAATTGACTTTAAATATGCAAATGCAATTCGCTCATGTGATGACATTCAAACATTCAAACTTGTTGTAAAAACAATTGCTCGTAAACACGGTTTACACGCAACATTTATGCCAAAACCATTATACGGTGTGAACGGTTCAGGTATGCACTGTAACTTATCACTATTCAAAAATGGTGAGAACGTATTCTTCGATCAAAACGGTGACTTACAATTAAGTGATGATGCTCGTCATTTCATCGCAGGTATTTTAAAACACGCACCAGCATTTACAGCGGTAGCAAATCCAACTGTAAACTCTTACAAGCGTTTAGTACCTGGATACGAAGCTCCTTGTTACGTAGCATGGTCTGCACAAAACCGTAGCCCATTAGTACGTATCCCTGCATCTCGTGGTATTAGTACACGCGTAGAAGTACGTAGTGTTGACCCAGCTGCAAACCCATATTTAGTAATGGCTACATTATTAGCAGCAGGTCTTGATGGAATTAAAAACAAATTAACTCCACCAGCTGCAGTAGACCGTAACATCTACGTGATGACAAAAGAAGAGCGCGAAGAAGCTGGCATCGTTGACTTACCAGCAACATTAGCGCAAGCATTAGTTACATTACAATCTAATGAAGTAGTATGTGGTGCACTAGGTGACCATTTACTTGAGCACTTCATCGAAGCAAAAGAGATTGAGTGGGATATCTTTAGAACACAAGTTCACCAATGGGAACGTGATCAATATATGTCTCTTTACTAAGAGGCTTAAACCCTTGATATGACTGGTATCAAGGGTTTTTTTATTTACCTCTTACCACAACCTTATGTGGTTGTGAAATGAAAAACAGCCACAAAACAGCCACAAAAAACACCAAAAAAAATTCTACTCTAAAACATTACTCATATACTTTTCAAATTCAGAAATAGAGTCTTTATTGATTTTATCACTAATATGCGAATAGACATTGGATGTCATTTCGATACTTTTATGACCTAATCGTTCTTGTATATATTTTAAGTTAGCGCCTGATTCTAATAACAAAACGGCATGTGTATGCCTTAGAGAGTGGATATCAAGACTAGGTATGTTAACCTTTTTTAAAATTCTTGAAAAGGCATTAAATAAAGTTGATTTTGGCAAGAAATTACCGTCTGTTCTGGTGAAAACTAAATCTAAATCATGTTTATAACTTTCTTGTAATACTAATTTATTTTCATTTTGCCATTTCTTATGATTCAACAAATCTTTAGCAAGGGGAGCCGGAATCATAATTGTTCGTCTAGATGAAAATGTCTTTGTATCACCAAATAGTTCTTCATCACCTTTAGCTGTGAAATCTAATGTTTTTGTAATGTTTATCGTTTGTTCTTTAAAATCAATATCACTCCATTGAAGTGCGGCAGCTTCACCTTTTCGCATTCCAGTATTGATAAGTGTCTTAAAAAAGATATAATAGATGTAATTATATTGATAAGATGCTTTTAAGAATAGTGGAATGTCTTCTGTACGCATATACTTGAGACCTTCCTCTTTTTTTTGGTTTTTATTTGAAATTACAACATCATCACAAGGGTTTGTTCCAATCTTTTTTAAACTAACAGCCTTACACATTGCGTTATTCATAGTTCGGTGAATTATTTTTACGGTTCCCTTGCTATATCCTTGATCAGTGAGATGATTAATAAAGTTTTGATACATCATCGGCTTTAAATCTTTTAAATTAATATTTTTAAAATAAGGGATGATGTGTTTTTCAATGTTTCTTTTGTGTAGGATGAATGTGTTTTTTCGTACGGTATTTTCTTTGTACAGTTTAAGCCAATCTTCTAAAAAGTACTTTAAGGATGTTGGAACATTATCGATTTCAAAACCATTTAATATCTTTTGCTCTTCTTCAGCAGCCGCAATTTGGGCTTCTTTTTTTGTTTTAAAGCCACGTTTAGTTTTTTCTTTGTACTGGTGAGTATAGGGGTCTTTGAATTTAATCCTATATTGCCAACCGTTGCTTACTTTTCTAAAGCTAGCCATAAAAATCCTCCTTATCATAAGTTACAGTTAACATACAGCCTGTACATTAATTGTAATTGAATAATAGCACGATAACCTAATTACTGTAAAAGAAATTTACAGCTGATGAATAGCTAGGTTAAAATATTTATGTATTCAAAAAAAGAAAGGGGGATGAAAGTATGGGAGAATATACAAATGATCCTGGTGGTCATAAGGTTAATGAACCGGGGACAGGATGGAAAGTAGTTACCGATTCAGGAACGGGTATATAACAAAGGGGGAATAACAAGATGAAAAGTTCCATAAAAGACCCAGGTGGTTCAAAAGTAATTAATGATCCAGGTGGTGGTGGCGCTGGATATGAAAAGGATCCAGGGGGATGGAAAATAATTTTAGATCCGGGAACGGGTGTGTAATACATAGGAGCCTAATGGCTCTTTTTTTATTGCAGAAAAAAAGAGAGCACCTGCTCTCTTGCTCAAATTGTAAAATAAAGAAAATTTTACAATTTTAATTTGGAAAACATTTCTTCTACAATCAAATCATAACAACTCATCAGTCTCTGCTAAGACTTTTGAATAAAATATGAGTTGTTTGCAAAATCGCTCTCTTTGGTGTTCTTCTAACGCTCCATACGTTAATTGAACTTCATGGAGAGCATTCTCTAATAACCTATCTTTTGTTTGATCGCAGCCGCTGAAAAGAGTGTCTAAAGGTACGTTGAAGAAGGAGCTGATTTGTAGAAGCGTTTCCATACTCGGTTCAAACATTGCATTTTCATAATTATTAATCTGATTTCGACTCAGATTAAGTTTTAAACCGAGTTGTTCTTGTGTTAAATCTCTAGACTTTCTAAGCTTTTTTAAATTTTGTGCGAATACTTCTAATGCTTTCATAATTCGAGTATAGTATTTAAAGATTTAACATACTATAATTGATTGTAAAACAATCATAATGTCTAATTAAGATTGTTTAGTTTGATTTATTTGAAATAAAAATGAGAACAAGTGTTCTTTTTTGCTTAATTAATGGTAAAATGTGTACATAGGTATTACAGAGATATAAGTAATACTTTTAGTAAGTATAGAGGAATGTTGTATTATATTGATTTTTAACTTTCTCAACAATTATCTGATAACTGAATGACTGAAATTTGGAAAAAATGTGATATTATGAAAATAATAAAATAAACGGACGTAAAAAAGACCCATGACTGTGCAAGTGGTGCGCTAACACCCTTACACCGTCCACCCTAAGCCAGCTAGGGAAAACACTTGTCATAAGTCTCGTACATAATTATAACACATCTTTTGAATGTAGTGACGCGTTTTCCTCAAAAGTTAAAAATGGGTATAACGTGTCTTTTTGTCCACAAGGAGGACAAATAATGCAGAGTTTATTAAGTAACATGCATGAGGATTTAAATAGTAATGGCTACACCAATCGTAAGTTAGCTAAACGATTTGATGTTAGTCACACAACTGTAAACAGTTATTTTAAGGAAACTAGCGAGTTTGATTTTATGCACTTTGTAGAATCTTTGAGGCTACATAAGCCTAATAATATTAACTTTAGAAGAGAATGCATAAAAAAGATGTTTGAACAATTAACACCAGTTAATGAACGGGTAGCAATGGAAGTTTTGAATATGTACGGGGAATACGGCCTACAAAAACAGTTAACCGCTAGAATAATGAATTCAGATAAAACTACGAAAAACGCAAGAATAAATAAGAAAATAGCAGCCATTTATGATTTACTCGCTCTTCGCCTATCTGGAAGGATATCTAATGATGATTTTTTTGTAGAGACAGAAAAGATGAGAAATTCATTCAAAACGTCTAACAACGAAGCTAAAATATTATCTGGTTTTGCGTTTATATATGCTCAACTTAACTTCGGTGATTATCGAATGGTTTCACAATATACAAATCAATTAAAACCATTAATTAATGACGTTAGTAAAGATACCATTAGAAAATCATATTCCTTACGAATAAAAGAAATGGAGTCGATGAGTGCACAAAGAGGAAATGATTTAGAGACTTCAAGGGAATTGTGTTTCGAAATTATAAATGATGAAACAAACCCTTATGATTGTATGAAATCATTAGCTTATTGTACATTAGCTGAGACGTATATGATGGATTATGAGAAGTCATACTATTTTTTAGAACAATCTTTCGCTACTCTTCCGATCATAACTAATAAGAAACTTCTTAATCGTAAAGGGTTCATAAAAAACACACTTGATTTTCTAAATATAGTTCATGAAAAGAATCTTGAAAAAATAAAACCATCAAGTTTAGCTGAAAAAGCACATCTATACACAAAAATAGGTAAGAAGAAAGAGGCTGTATTTATTTTAGATGAGTTAGAAAAGAAAAATGGTGGACTTTCCCCTTTCCAAAAGTACTATAAAGGTCTTGCTACAGGAGATGGAAAATTTTTCGGAGAATCCATAGCAGATTTTGAAAAAACAGGGGATTTTTTCTATATTTCCCTACCTAAAATGGCTTTAAAATGATATAATGGAGCCATACATAAAGGTGGTGAAATGATTGAAATCAAAGATTATTAAATCGATTTTAGCAATTGCCGCTGTAGCTTGTTTTTCTTTTACAGCAGTAAAAACAGAAGATACTCAGCAGGTTGCGAAAGTAGAACAGCCTGTACTATATATGCAAGTTGATCCTGGCGGGACAGGCGGCTGATTCTGTCACAACATAATGGGAATTTAATAGATAAAAGAAATGACACTATCAACAATTGATAGTGTCATTTCTAATTTAAGGGGAATGGAAGCGAATCGACCGTATGGTCAAATACTTTCCAAATTAGACTTGAGAAAGTTGATAAATAAACATTTTGAGGGGGACAACGTATTATGGAGAAGCTAGTGTCTGAATTATTATTAATGGAGAAAGTTGAAGGGGTAAATATTGAACATCTCCGTGAAATGCTAATAGAATTATCAAATACAGAAAAAAAGTAAAATAAAACTCCGTAGACAATTATTAGTCTCACGGAGTTTTATTTTTAGATATAAAGCTTTGAATTGTTGATTTAAATAACTCTTTGTTGTCCTCTGAAAGTTGGTTGATCAGCGTCATCCATTCGTTAGTCTCTTTACTTATCTCTTCTGTTTCTTTAACCGTTAGTTTTTGATGCATAGCTCTTCCTAATAAGTAATCAATAGAAACCTCGTATATGTCTGCTAGTTTAGTTAATGTTTCGTAGTCAGGTTTACGTCTTCCTGATTCATAACTAGATAAAGTGGCTTTGTTTACGTCTAATTTGTCTGAGATGAAAGTCTGTGTGTAACCTTTCTTTTCGCGACACGCTTTCAATCTTTCGTTTAAGTTCATAATTTTATTATTCCCCTTTATAAATAATATCCCATTACTAATGTGCATTTCCTTATTTGAAGGTGTATTACACTGCTTTGCTGTGCATTGCACAACTTTTGCTTAATTACAGTATATATACTTTTTGACAACTTTTCACTATCTGTAAAAATATTTTTAACAAAATGACAAAATAGGGTTTACATTTACGAAGTGACAACCTATAATGAAATCAAGAAGTTGTCAAAACGACAACGACGGGAGGTGAGGCGGATATGACATTTGGAAACAGAGTCCGAGATATTCGCAAACAAAAAAATATAACACAAGAAAAACTAGCTAAGAAGCTTGACTTCAGCCACGCTTCAGCTATTTCTTTTATAGAAAATGGCAAGAGAAGATTAGATGCTGAAAAGATACCAACTTTAGCAAATGCACTTGGAGTATCAATAAACGAACTTTTTTTTGTTCAAAATGTTGTCGAAATGACAACTGAAGGAACGGAGGGAAAAGAAAATGAATCAATTGCAAGTTATGCAACATCCAGTAAGTGAATTTGTTTTTATGGAAGGAAATCAAGTGGTTACAGACAGTTTAACAATGGCTCAAATGTTTGGAAAAGAACATAAAAATGTAATTCGAGATGTTGAGGTCCAGATAGAAAAATTGATTGAAGCAAATGAAATGGAATGGGGGCAGCTCAACTTTGAGCATACCCAATACCAGCATCATCAAAATAAACAATGGTATCCAAAATTCAATCTTACAGAAGATGCATTTGCAATTGTTGCAATGAGCTACATAACACCAGAGGCGATGAAAATGAAAATTAAGTTCTTACAAGAGTTTAAACGAATGAAAGAACATATTCAAAAGTTGCAACAACAACCGAAAAGTGTTGAGGATGCAATTATCCACAGTATGACTGAATTAAAACAAATAAAATCACGACAAGATCATACGGAAGAAGAAATGAACAAAATGAAACTTCTAGTAGATAACGAATTATGGCTAACTGAACAACACAAAGGATCTGTGCAACGTAAAGTAAAACAACATGTTTTTGAACTTAAAAAAGAAGGTTATGTTAATGCATCGTATCAGGGAATATATGGCGCATTGAAAAGACATTTTGGTGTAGCTAAATACGATAAAATTCCAAGGAAATATTATCAAAATGCTATGCGATTTATCGCAGGATGGTATCCGCCAGAAAGACCTAGTTCATTAGATGATTATATTTCTTAATAGACAAAATTAAAATTTTACAGAAAAGGAGATCCGAAAAATGATTAGTGTTCAAGTCGATGAAAAAGAAGTAAGAACCCTTTATTTAGCAAAAGTTGAAGAAAAAGTTAAAGAAATCGATGCAGAGTTAGTATTTTGGGATACGAATGAATTAAAAAGAAGAACTTGTATGAGCTGGAACACGATTCAAAAAGAATTCTTCTTTGATCCAAGGTTTCCTAAATTTAAAGTTGGCTCAAAATGGTACTTTCCATCCCAAAAAGCCAAAGAATTTCTATTGCAATGGCTATCTGAAAGATAAAGGAGGTGATTTAGTGGAAGATACAACATCGTTAGGAGTATTCGCGACGTTTATCGCATGCAGTGTATTGTTGCTTTACATTACCTACGAACCAATAAAACGGTGGGCTTGGAGTGACGTAGAACAAAGTAAAAAGACCCATGGCAGTGGGTCCTTTAAGAAAAACAATTTGTTATAAGTATATCACGGAAAGCAGGGAAATAGCACATTGGTTTTATGAAAAGGAGTGAAGGCTATGAACAACAAGGTATTACAAATAGGACAAATAAATTTTCGTGGCAATGTTATAGATCATGGGTGGTTTAAAACACTTACGTTAGATAATGGCAAACCTAATATTGTTGCAATTACTATCTTAGGGGAATTCGTTTATTGGTATAAACCTACTGAAGTAAGAAGTGAAGAGTCTAGTCAAGTTCAATATAAACAAAAGTTCAAGGCAGACATGCTTCAAAAGAGTTATCAACAATTAGCCGATTCATTTGGATTTACAAAAAGGCAAGTAAAAGACGCGTGTGACTTTTTAAAAGAACGTGGTCTTATAAAAATTGAATTTAGGACGATTGTTGTTAACGGGACAAGGTGCAATAACGTTATGTATGTTGAACCTATACCTAAAATGATTCAGAAAATATCCGTTATGTATTGGGGAAATGACACCCCTCCTACATTGAAACGTAACAGCCCTATTACAACAGAGAGTAAGAGGGTCTTACATTCTAAAGAAACACCCTCTTACGATAAAACGGAAGAGTCTCTTACATTAGAACGTAAGACAAATACAGAGAGTACTACAAATATTACTACAGAGATTACTACAAATATAAATGATGATGATAATGCTACTTCTTCTCAGAAATTAATTGATCAAGAATTTAAAATCAGTTACAACTTTTTACTTAAAAAAGGAATTCCATTAAGTGAGATTGCAATCCAAGAATTAGGTGAGTTTTGCGATAGATTTGGTAATGAATTAATTACTCACGCTGTTAATAAAGCAATTGATGAAAATGTACCAAAGTGGAGATATATCCGCAGTATTTTAAGTAGTTGGGAAAAGGCAAAAGTAAAAACATTAAATGATGTTGCTGCTTTAGATACTCGATTTGAAATGAGTAAGAAAAACAATAAACGTACTGGTAAAGGTTATGCTAATCGAACGGAATCTGTACCAGGTTGGTTACATCAACAGGAGGAACCTGAACCTATACAACAACCACAGCAATCTCAAAATAATGAATCCGCATATAATGAGACACGTTTTAATGAGATCTTAAGCAAATATAAAAATACTAAAGGGGAGTAAGGTATGAAAAACACAGGTGTTATAAGAAAAGTGGACGAGCTTGGACGTGTAGTAATTCCAGTAGAGTTACGCAGAACTTTAGGAATTGCTGAAGGAACAGCATTAGACTTTCATGTTGATGGGGAAAACATAATTTTAAGAAAACCAGAAAAGTCATGCTTTGTTACAGGTGAAGTTTCCGAATCAAACATGGAATTGTTTGGTGGTCGAATGTTTTTGAGCAAGGAAGGGGCAAGTGAATTACTGGACCTTATTGAAAAGAGCGTGAAGGTACATGCCTAAGCAATTAAATATTTTCGATGTAGAGCCAGCAATTTGTGAGTTCGATGTAATGAAAGCAAATGTAAAAAGGGGAACTGGACGCACTACATATGCTGATGTACGCGTTCAGGTTCCTAAGAAAGCGAAATGTACGGATGAGTTACCACGTAAAACGGAGCCAGATGACCGTTATGAATTATTTGAACAGTATGCAATAGCAATTTGGCGATATGAACGATCAATTGATAGCTCTTGTAATTGGGAAACAGTAGAGGAATTGTGTAAGGCGGCACGAGATAAAAAAGAAGCCATTCCAGTACGAATTTATTTAGGAAGTGGATTTAAACCTGATGTTGTCGAGTACATGCGGTAGTAAAAGGGAGATGGACATATGAAAAAAGAGATTGATGTTACAAATAATAAACTTCTTGTGGTAAAGGATGGTGAAGTCCTTACATTTAATCCACCAGCAAGTGGTTTTGGTGAACAAGTTGTAATTTGGGTTAACGGTAAGGTTGGTCATGTTAAAACTACTTCTAATGAAATGATAAAGTAATTAGCTTTTTAAAGGAGTGTTTGAAATGTCGGCTTTTAAAGTCCAGGTCGCTTTAGAAGAAGTGGATTTCTTATGGGATCAAAGAGAGGTGTTCCAATTCCGGGAGCTTTGGAATAGTAACTACACTCTTTTAGAGATTTCCAAAAGGTTTAAAAGAAAGCAAATAGAGGTAGCGGCACTTATTGTAGATCAAGTCGATAAGTTAAAAATCCATAATCGGAAAATGGGTTTAGGACAAATTGGCGACAAAGATATTCGGAATAAAAAGAAAAAGGAAATACCTCCTTATGTTTATATCGCCTTAGAAGAAGTGAATTTTATTTGGAATGAGGACGAAATAGAACGTTTTAAAGATTTATGGAAAAAACGATTTAACGTTGAAGATATAGCAAACAGGTTGGGAAGGCATCAAGTTGAAGTAGCAACATTAATATTGGATCAATTTGGTTTAGAATACATGCTTAATTGTTTAATAGATACGGAAAAAAGAGTTGCTTAATTCAATTATTGAGGGAGCGAATGAAAATGAACTTAACTAGAATAATGGGAATGCAAAAGGCATTAGATACAAGAATCGTCAAGGAACATGGATTGGAAGGGCAAAATTTATTTTACAATATGATCCTTGCTTTACAGGTTGAAATTGGAGAACTTGCAAATGAAACAAGATGCTTTAAGCATTGGAGTAATAAAGGTCCTAGTGAAAAAGAAGTCATTTTAATGGAATATGTAGACGGGTTGCACTTTATAGCATCATTAGGAAATGGCATTGGGTTTAATTCTAAAAAGTATAATTTGGAAATGTTAGAGCTTAAATCAAAAGTTTATGCAGCAAGTTCGTTAGTCAATCAATTTAACAATGTATATGAAGCTGTATCGGAATTTCGTGCAACTCAAGATATGGAGCTATATGAAGAGCTACTGTATTCCTTCCTAGGATTAGGTAAGAAATTAGGGTTCACATTTGAAGAAATTGAGCAAGGCTATTGCAAGAAGAACAAAGTAAACCATCAACGTCAGAATAACGGGTATTAAGCAATGAAAGGTATATGCATAGATGTAGACCATTCAGCTTTGTTGGGAATGAAGAATATTTTTTATTCCCAGCAAAGCCAAATCATTACTTTGTCAGCAAATTTAATCGTAAAGAATCACATTTTGGATGTTACCCAGCAGAGAGATTCCAAGTTGTCGAAAAAGAGGTTTGGACACCAGAGCCGCAAGTTAATAAGCCTAATTTAGATAAAGGTTTACTGTATAGAGCGCAATTGATTTGGCGAACAAAAGGTTATAAAAATAAATCGCTTAAGGATTACATTATAAAGCCTAAGGGTAATCATTGTTTCTTCTGGCATGATCGTGAACGTAAAAAATTATGCGGATGTTTTCCAATACATTGGTTTGCTAATTTTGAAGAATTAGCAGCAGAACAAGAAGAAATTAAAGAAACGCCAGAGCAGGAACGTGTTTCATTATTAGAAAGACCTGGGGGTCAACTAGCATTCTTTTAAAATTTGAATTTTGTATAAAAAACGGAGGGATTCAAGTGCTTAAAAAGGGTGATAAAGTTCAAGTAACTGAACACGATGATTTAAACGGTTCTATTTTGGAAGGTATTCAAGGTAAGACATATATTTGTTCTAGTGATGAATTTGAAGTAAAAGGAAGTCGTTGGATTTATGTACGTGGCAGAAGAAGTCCAATCTCAGTTGGTTTTTTGGTTAAGGAGGCTAATGAGTAATATGGCGTATGAAGTATTTTACACGGTCGGTGAAGTCGAGGATTCTATTGTTATTGAGGGTGAGTCTGTCGAAGAAATCCGAGAGTCTACACGTAAGGAATTAAGCGTAAGAAATGCAACTTACAGGTATTCTAATTGGTTAAATGCTTGATATTATTTTCGAACAAAAGCGTTATTTTAGAGAAAAAAGCAGGTAGGTAATCCTATCTGCTACAGACTTAATGTGATTTTAATTATGTGAATTAGATAAATATCTCATATAAAGAGTATGTAACAGCTATTAGAATTAGGATATTAAATACCACCATAGAGAGTTTTTTTTCAGGTTTTTGAAGTTCCTTTATTAGATCGTATATTAAACTAACTCCAAAAATAATATATACAAAGATGAATATGTTTTCTAACATTATTAACACTCCTAATAATTAGTTAATTATATTATACAGTTGTAAATGCGAACATTAAGAAGTGTTGATGAAAATTAAGGTAATTTTAAACAAAATAGTTATTTGGTATTAAAAACATATGTAATGACACAAATAGCGTGTCATCTTATTCAATAAAGATATGTTTAATCTCTTTATTGTCATCATAGATACCAGAAACATGAGCACCTATAAATGGATTGCCATGCACCTTATCTTTGGTAATTATAAAGTTAAATTTAGAATGGTTATCTATTGTACAAGTTATAAGATATTCATTATCAATGTCGCGAATATCAACAAGCGTAGCTGCAAAGAACATGTTGATCACACCTTTTCTTATTCTGAATATAGAAATATTTTATTCTTCACGTAAGGTAACGGCTTGTGCTAATAACGCAGTATTAAACAAAATTCTTATTTGATCAGTATTAAAAAAAGAGCACCTGACCAGGGTGCTCCGCCCGAAATTATGAACAACAATCCATAATAATATATGTGACTTTTGCCTAATGGTAATAATTTTATAAATTCATTAACAAAACCCTTATTTAACAACAAATAAAAAGAGTGCATTTTTATATGCACTCTTAGTAAATCGGGTGAATGTCTCATGAAATATAAAAAAATCAAAAAATCGTAATCAGATTTTTACGAGTAATTTTTTTATATTGTATGCCTTACTTGGAATTATGAAGCATGTCAGTAAAAAAAAAAGGCCAGTGAGAATTTTAACAAAATCGTTATTTAAATAAAAGAAACCCCGTTTGTCTGCGGGGTTCCTAAGGGTAATTGTCAAGTAATGACGTACTCGACTAAATAACAATATCATGATTTTTTTGGTAAAAATACTGGTAAATGTGTCCAAATGGATGAGGGCATTATTTTGAACCAAAACGCTATTTTATTAGAAAAGGGAGTTGTAAACATTGAGTAAAAATGTATTACGCTGTATTCATAGCATAAATGATTCAATGCACGAATTGAGAACGCATAGGGAGTTTTCAGAGCGTAGAATTAGTTTCTTGTTTGCTTTAAGCGAAGAGGAAATACAAGTAGTATATGAAAAAATCAAACCAGTTAATGACGATTTTATTATGGAACATCATCAAACGGAGGTAAGTATTCAATTTTCATTTAGATTTAAATAAAAACTTCATTTTGTAGAATAAGGGAAACTAAAAAAGAGCACTTACTTACGGTGCTGTTTAGGAGAAAAGTCAAATGTTGAAAAGTAGATTAGAGTTTCTTGGTTAGAAATAATATATGATCATTTAATCTTAATGTGACAATGAATCACTAATGCTAACTACTTGTTGAAAAAAAGAAACCCCTCTAGATTATTGACTGCCAGAGCTTCAAGCAATAATTAATCTAATTTTTCAATTACAATCGAAGCATTTATATTTGTTTGTGTTCCACCTGCTAAAGTCTGCAAAGTAACTGCAGCAGCGGACGTATGATTATTAAGGGTAAGAATATCACCTGCGGCTAAAGTAAGAACTGTTTGCCCATTGTTTTGTTGAGTTCCTGCACCTGATCCATAAACCGAGTTGGTAACGGGGGCACCGTTTAAAAATAGTGCAAATTGATTAGGCTCAACTCCTGATACAGAAAAGGAAATTTTATAATCTCCGGCATTTGTAACCATCATCTGAGAAGTTCCAGGGGTAAAAGTAAATCCAGACGTTATTACCCCATTTGAATTAAAAAGAATAGGTGCTTCTAAGGCAACTACTTGAGCTGCTGTATTGAAGATATAAGCATATTGAGATAATCCAGATGCAGTAAGTCCAGTAGCACCAGTAGGTCCAGTTATCCCGGTAGGTCCAGTTATCCCGGTAGGTCCAGTTATCCCGGTAGGTCCAGTAGCACCAGTAGGTCCAGTTATCCCGGTAGGTCCAGTAGCACCAGTAGGTCCAGTTATCCCGGTAGGTCCAGTTATCCCGGTAGGTCCAGTTATCCCGGTAGGTCCAGTAGCACCAGTAGGTCCAGTGGCACCAGTAGGCCCTATTTGAGGCAAAGGAAAGGCACATGGAAAGGGTATGTGACAATTCTTTTTAAATTTACTCATTTTTACACCGCCCTTATAAATTAACTAACCAATTGATACTATAACAACTTATGAGCAAACCGACACACAGGTATAAGTAAGAAACCCATGAAAATCACAAAAGGTCTTAAGAGTAAGCCTTCATCTTTTGTTCTATAATATGTAGACTTATATTTTTACTTCGAAATTTTTTGGGAATGTATGTGGTAACTTTTCAGACAGTGATTTGTAAAGCTGCATGAACGGATAGAAGGTCATACAAAGGGAAGTGTTACCATCCGAAAAACTAAACAAAAATTTCATTTTGTAGAAAAACACCAAAGTAAAACGAGCACTTGTTCCAGAGTGCTCGCATAAAAACATTCCATGTATTGGGGTTATGTTTGTAAGTCATGAACCAGTGAATGATTGAAAAGTAAGGTTCAAGATAGTTTATTCATTTTAAAGCAAATAGGAATTTGTACGGCAAAAAGAGCAGCTAGTAAAAGCTAACTGCTCCATTAACAAAAAAGGCTTCAGGCTGCAATCACTGTTAAGAAAGCAGCTTACAGATAGTATGTACAGAATTGTAATGATTATTCGGATGAATAAAAAAGAGCACCTTCGAAAAGTGCTCTCTCATAAAGGGTATGCGGAAATAAAATGACGAGATCACTTAATAGAAAGGATGGCACAAAATAATATATGAACGTTTATCTAATGGGTGACAGTGAAATGAAAAGAACAGCTAGCAAAAGCTAACTGCTCCAATCAGGGATGCATTTCTAGATGGTAAGTATAGTATGAGCGGGATATTGAATTTTATTCAGAAGGGAACTTAAAGATTTTCGTTTGAACTTATTCTATATCCCACAAACAAGATAAGTGCTAAAAACAAAGACAATGAAAAATGCTAGTAAGATTATCGCTTTCCAATTATTTATCTTAGAGAATCTTACCAAAATAACAAAAAAAGTTCCTATTGTTAAGGCTAGTAAAATAAATAAAAGAGGAAAAGATGCTGAATTTATAGGTATATTCATTTTGGGTGACCATACTTCAAGGTATAAAAAGAATAAACCGATACAAATGAGTGAAAAAATAAAATATTGTAGATTTATATTATGCTTCATAGGTTGCTCCTTTGTTATTGAAATATCTCTATTAAATTTTAATGGGAAATATAAGAAAAAGCTAGTGCTTATAAATTAGAATGGATTTTTCAACAAAATAATCCTTTTAGAAAGAGGTTGTTAATATGAATAAAGAAAAATTAAGTTTAATTGAAAAGAAGATTATTGATAATAAAAAAAGGGAGTTATATAGGGAAGTAACAGAGTTGGCATTAAGTATTAGAGATAAGCAGAACGAAATCATTTGTAATTTGGAATTAATGGACAATGAAAAAGCGTATGAGTTAATCAAAGTTATCTTAGTTGAATCAATACTCAATCATAAGTTAAAAAAACCAGGAGATATTTATTGGCATAAAGAAATTGAGGATACTTTTTTAAATAATGGTATCGAGGAGATATTAAATAAGCAATAAGATAAAACAGAACACAGTCCGGCTAGAAAACTAGAGGACACCAATTCATTAAAGCGGCAATTAAAGCTGTTTTAGGAATAGGTGTCCTTTTTATTTTGAAAAGGGAGATGGGGAAATGAAGGTGTTAAAGGATCAGCTACGTGAATGGAAAAAGCAATCGAATCAAGCAAAGAAGAAAAACAAGAAAAAAAGAAAAGAAAAATTAAGTACTCGTGACATTGAAGATTTAATGGGAATTCGTGGGCCACGCTATGAACGCAGACGTGGAGCAGTAAGAAAAAAATAAAAACAATGGAGGAATTTAATATGAATAAACAATTATCATTTAAAATGCCTGTTTTAGATGAAGAAGAGACAAAGAATGAAGTTGAAAAAGTATTTGAGGAGTATCGTATGTATTTATCTCAAATGCCAAGTGACATTTTACCTAAAGTAACCGCATCATATTCTATTGTTCCTCCATCTGTAACGAATGAATTCAACAGTTCTACAGAAAACATAGCGATTGAAAGGCTACAATATGAGATGGTCAGAGATAAATTTATGAATTGGGTTCATAGAGCTGTTAACAGGTTACCAAAAAGAGAAAGACAAATCATTCATATGTATTATATGGAGGAAGAGAAGGGTTACGATCCGGATATTATGGATGAAGTGAGATTAGGTAGAACTACCTATTACAAAGTAAAAGGAAAAGCTTTATTACGTTTAGCTTTCAGTTTGCGAAAAGAAGTGTTTAAACAAAAGGCGCAAGGTGAAGAGGTAGAAATGGTATGAACATTGTACAACCAATTCGAAATAAAGAAATCATCCAAGAAATAAAAGAGTTCTATAAGAAACAGAATGAGAGGAACTACATTCTGTTTCTTCTTGGTATTAATACAGGCTTTAGGATATCAGATATATTGCGCTTGCGTGTTCGTGATGTAGAAGGATGGAATATTGTTATACGTGAAAAGAAGACAAAGAAAATAAAGGATATCAAGATGCCATCCGAATTAAAGAAGGCAATTCGTGATTATACAAAAGGGAAGCCGAAACACGAGTATTTGATTAAAAGTAGGAACGGGAAAAATAAGCCAATTACAAGGGCAATGGCTTATGTAATATTGAATCAAGCGGCGCAAGAGTTTGGCTTAGATCGTATTGGAACACATTCTTTACGTAAAACGTACGGATATCATCATTATCAACAGTTTAGAGATGTAGCGGTTTTACAGCAAATGCTAAACCATACAGAGCAAAAAGAAACATTGAGATATATTGGAATTGAACAAGATACATTAAACGATTATCAAAGGAAATTTAAAATCTGATTTCTTTCTTTTTTTATCAATTTTTGAATTAGCTACAAACTGAACGTGTCAAATTCATTTCCGTAATAATACATCAATGCTTGATACACATGAGTTAAATACGTAGAGGTGAATTTAACACACTCTAGTTTATAGCTAATTCATTTTCAAGGATTAAAGAACATATTTAATCAAAACTATGCGAAAAGAGGCTGAAAAACGATGGGAAAAAGTACTGGAAGTATTGATGGGCTAAATTGCGGTTCGATAATTTATGATGAAGTGGAGCAGAATTTACGAGAGACATTAGGAATTGATGCGAAAGCAAGACGAGAATTTTATTCTCCAATTATTAATGGTGCAGGAGATGACATTCAATTAATAGGAGGTATTGATTGGAGTTCTGGTAAAGATTGGTCAGTCATAATAAGAAACCCAAGATTGTTAACTAAAGAGAAAAAGAGAAAGTGAAAAACGCGAACTATTCGTGAACTATTTGCGAACTATTTACGGACACGTTTTGGTTTTTAACATGTTATATTTATATTGTGAGAAGTGGCGGAAAACATTTTTCACATTCCTTTATAACTCAAATGGATCGTTAGGCTATGGGTGATGGTTGAGGATTGAATGAAATGTTGTTCTTGTTTTCAATTCCAATGTCAAAATCTGTTGTGTAAACGGAGAGGGGCTTTTGTTCTTCTTCCAGTTACTTAATAATGTTGGCGCAGATGAATGTAACAACATTAGGTGATTGGAAAAAGAATAAAACTTCACGTACCACAATTAAAGTACAAATGAATAATCGAAAGAAAAGCATCCATTCGGGTGCTTTTTATTTTTGAGGAGGATGAAGGATGGGATTAAATAAGCTTGAAAAAGCTATGATTGTTGGGATAATCCTTAAAGCTCTTCGCAGTAAGCAAAAAATCAAACAATATGTCGGATTAGAAAAGATACCAGATGTAATTAAAGTACTTGATGAATTACAAATGAATACAATTTTTGAAGATAGAGAAGAAGCTTTAACAAGTGTAATCAACAAGTTGTTGGATGATCTGTTAGAGAAAGAAAAGGAGTGAGAAAAAATGGGGAAAGTTTTATACCAGTGTTTGCTTTGTGAATACAAATTGAAATTAGAGTTAGGAAAAGGAAATTATGAGGAAGTGAAGGTTTGTCCGAAGTGTAATGGCGCTTTGGTAGATAGATACAAAATGAACAAGTATAAGCGTCATGGTGAACTTGCAACAAGTGAGGAAGAAATCTATATCAATAGTATGGAATCATGGATTAAAGAGCAAGAATCCAGAAGGGAACAGATTTTGTCTACAATAAAAACGAGTTCGGAAATTGTGGAACAGAATAAAATACAATTACGTTGGCTAGATAAAGCGCTTGAAGTTGCTAAGTTTGAATTTGAAGAGTGGAAGAAAAATAACAGTATTGCTATACCTAATGGATGAGGTGAATGTGGTGGAGAATGAACAACTTATCCAGCTTATAAAAGAAGATAAGCTTATGAAGTTCTATAAGTCTAAAGAGTGGAGAGCATTAAGATTAAAAGCAATTGATCGAGCTAAGAGTGAATGTGAGCATTGCAAACAGGAAGGAAAGGTAACAACACGAGATACACTTGATGAACGTGGACGCAAGACAAAGATGGATGTGAATCATATCAAACCAGTTAAGACTCATCCACATCTTGCATTGGAATTAGATAATCTTGAATACATTTGTGTACGTCACCATAATATTGCTGATGGTAAGGATAAGATGATTCGTAATAGTGAACCTAAGTTCGTCAATGAGGAGCGCTGGTAGCTATGATAATTGCGGATGGTAGTTGGACATTCGATACTGACTTAATGATTCAATACGCTGAGAAGAGCGAGAGGACGTCATATGAGCGCGACATGCTCAATCAGTTCCGGAAGTATTCTTATTGGCGTTACTGTCAGATAAGAGACTGTGCGAACCCAAGAAAGTGTAAGAGACTTAAGCTCGTTGATGTAAGAGAAAGATTACAAGAAGAAAAGAATTTAATATTTACAAAAGAAATTTTAAAGATTTCTAGTGAAGAGGTCTTTTTTATTTTGAATTTTATTGAAGAATATTTTGAATTAGTTTCTTAAACACCCCCCGGTCAAAAAAGTTTGGCTTTTCCTTGGAGGACCATTCAACGGGGGGAGGAGAGCGGTTAAAATATTTTTGCGAATTAAAAAGTAAGAGGGGGGTACTTGTGCGAAAACTATCAAAAAAAGCACAAATGAAACAAGATTTATTACAACAATTGGAAATTGGCGGTTTGCAGGGTATGCACTACGTTGACCTTGTTGATGACTACATGACAATGTTTGATGTGAAAAATAAGCTAGCAAGAGAAATGAAAAAGAACGGACCAATGATTGAATGGCAAAATAGCGATAGTCAAAAAGGAGTCAAAGCGAATCCAGCTACAAAAGAATTTCGTGAGACAAATAAGCGAATGACAGAATTATTAAAAGTGCTTGGTTTGAAAGAGCCAATATATGAAGGTAATGATGATGATGATGATGACATCTAGATATCCAACCACATATCAATATCATCCTTACATCGATGAGTATATGCGTATGGTTGACAATGAGGAAATACAAAGTTGTAAAGAACAAAAACAACTCATGGAGTTTCTTCGTTGGAAGTTAGATCAACCGGGTGTAGTAATTGATGCAGATGCTATTGAAAAATCAGTAGAAAAGCCAGCCCCTTATTTTTCTTTTTCACTATTTGCTTGGCAAAGGTTCTGTAATGCCATTTTTTATGGTGTACGTTATGATGACGGTCGTCTTATGTTTGACAGATATCTGTTACTACTTGGTCGCGGGGCAGGTAAAAACGGATATATCAGTTATGACTGTTTTTATATGCTAAGTGGTCATCACGGGATTAAGAATTATGATATAGATATTGTGGCAACTTCAGAAGATCAGGCGAAAACCTCATTCGAAGATGTTTTAAATATTTTAGAAACACCCAAATTTGCAAAGAAATTAAAAAAAGTTTTTTATAAATCAAAAAAACTAATTAAACATTATAAAACTAAATCTAAATTTGAATTTAACACGTCAAATGCTCGTACAAAAGATGGTAAGCGAAGTGGAACTGTTATATTTGATGAGTTACATGAATATGAGGATTATTCTAATATAAAAGTTTTCACATCTGGTTTGGGTAAAAAGAAGGACCCAAGGATTTTTTATATTACAACAGATGGAAATGTCCGTGGTGGAGTATTGGATGACATGAAAGACGAAGCTCAAATGGTGTTAAATAAAGAATTGCCACACTCCACACTGTTTCCTTTCATATGTAAGCTTGATGATGAAAAAGAAGTTCATGATGAGTCTATGTGGGAAAAGGCGAACCCTTCATATAGATACAATGAAAATTTACAACATGAAATGCGTAAAGAATATCATGATATGAAACGTAATAGTGCTTTGCGGATTGAGTTCATGACGAAAAGAATGAATTTACCTGTCGAGGATACAAGAAAAGAGGTTGCTACATACGAAGAACGATTAGCTACAGAGCAGCCATTCCCTGAAAATGTTCAAGGAATAGAATGCATAGGGGCTGTGGACTTTGCTCAAATTCGAGACTTTTGTTCAGTGGGGATATATTTCAAAAAAGATGGAAAACGTTATTGGATGCAACATACATTCATGCATCATACAGCGCCTAAATTACAAGATATTAACCCAGACATTATTCGAATCGCTATTGAAAAAGGATTGCTTACTGTAGTTTACGACAAATCAATTAATGCGGAACATGTGCTGAATTGGTTCATCATGATGAATAAGAAATACCGTATAAAAAAAGTCAGCATGGACTTATATCGTTCAGCAATTTTAAAAGAGGCGCTTGAAGCAGCGGGTTTTGAAATTGAAATTGTTCGTCGCGGTCCAGCAACTCATAGTAAACTTGCTCCACTTGTGGAAGAGATATTTATCAAACATACAATTGTTTTTGGTGATGATCCGCTTATGCGTTGGTATGTTGGGAATGTATATAAAGAAGAAAAAATGAATGGAAATATTGAATATAAGAAGATTGATAAAGAGAAGCGAAAAACAGATGGTTTTTTCGCTTTTTTACATGCGCTTAATTTTGATAGCGAACTAAAAGAAGCAAATGCTTTAACGAAAGAAAATGTTAGAAAGATATTCAAATCATTTAGTGTATAAAGGGTGGTGAGAATTTGGGGTTAAGAGAATGGATAAGCGGTTTTCTTGGAAGTAATAACACTTTTACTTTAAAGGAATGTCTTTATGAATTAAGTGTTGATTACTACTATAAAAAATTAGCTGTGGAAAGCTGTATTGATTTAATCGCTAATGCTCTAACTAGATGTGAATTTCAAACGTTTGAAAAAGGTAAAGAAAAACGTGGTGAAAATCATTATTTGCTCAATGTACAACCTAATCAAAATCAAAATGCATCAGAATTTATGCATAGCTTAGTTAATCATTTAATCATGGACAATGAGTGCGTAGTTATTATGCAAGATGAACAATTGTATATAGCGGATTCTTTTAATGTTACTAAATTTGCATTAAAAGAAAATATATATAATGACATAACGATTGATGATTTTACCTTTCAAAAATCATTTAATGAATCTGAAGTATTTCATTTTAAATTAAATGATCGCAACATCATGGAAGTCATCGATGGAATGTATAACAGTTTTGGGAAATTACTTGCATCCTCTATTGATTATTATAAAAGAAAAAATAATAAGCGCTTGTTAATTAAAGGTGATTTTTTAAGGCCGCAAGATGAAGAAACACAAGCAGCGATTGATGAGATGTTTGAAAGTCAATTAAAGAACTGGTTCAACGCTGATAAAGTAGGATCTGCTTTTCAATTGCAAGATGGCTATGTTTTCGAAGATATGAGCGATAGTAAAAATGGTGTCGCAAACAATAGCACAAGTCGTGATATTAGTGATTTAGTCAGTGATATATTTGGTTATGTAGCAACGGCTTTTCATGTTCCTATTGGAATTTTAAAAGGGGACGTGGCTGATATTGAAAAGCAAATGGATTCATTTTTAGCTTTCTGTATTAATCCGATTGCTGAATTGATACAAGATGAATTTAACCGAAAGATGTACAAGAAAGAAGAGTATTTGAAAAGAACATACTTAAAAATTGATACAACGAAAATAAAAATTGTTGATATCACGAAATTATCAACCGCAATGGATAAATTATTTGCGATTGGTGGTTTAACAATTAATGATGTCTTAATGATGCTTGGAAAAGAGCCGATTGATGAAGAATGGGCAAACAGAAGACATGTAACGAAAAACTATCAAGAAGCAGATTCACTGGAAGGGGGTGAAAAGGATGAGACGTTACAAGAATTACAAATATAACCATTTAGCTAATGTTCAACATACATTTAAGGCAGAAACAAAAACGGATTCGTTAGACATAACGATTTATGGTGATATTGGTGAATCGTGGTGGAGTGATTCAACATCAGCGGTTGATATTGAAAAGACATTAAAAGCTACTTCAGCGAATGTTATTAATATCAATTTAAATAGTCCTGGTGGGGATGTGTTTGATGGAATTGCAATTTACAACCAATTAAAAAATCATCCAGCAAAAATTATCATTAATGTAGATGGATTGGCCGCAAGTGCCGCATCAATTATTGCAATGGCAGCAGATGAATTAATTATGAATACAGGTTCTATGCTAATGATTCATGAGGCTTCTACATGGACTTGGGGAACAAAGTTAGACATTCGTAAAACACTGAATGCTCTTGAAGGAATAGACAAGTCAATTGCTGATATCTATATGACTCGTTACCAAGGGGAACGTTCAGAAATTGAGACGATGATTGCGAATGAAACATGGTTTACTGCAAACGAAGCAGTAGAATTCGGATTAGCTCACAAGGTAAATGAACATGTGGAAGAAATTGCAGTAGCAGATCCAGAGGAATTTAAAAATAATGTTCTACAAAAATTCCGAAATAAAAATAAACAGAATGAACCAGCAGTAGCAAATACAAATCAAAATATACTTAATAAATTTAAGCGCGCGTAAAGCAGTGCTTTTTTTATTGTCAAAAATCAAGGAGGTAATAAGATGACTATCAGAAATTTAGATCGTCCGGTAATCGAAAATAAAGATCAACAGATCGTTAATGTTCAAGAAGCGCTTGAAACAGGAGATGCACAGGTAGTAGCAGAGCGTATTGTCGCAAACATGGAAAATAACATGCAGCATTTCCAAAATATGATGAATGGTATTATTGATGAAGCGCAACAAGCAAAAAATGAAAACTGGGATGCTCAAGTTTTAGCTTCTCGTGGTGTACGCACTTTAACAAATGAAGAGAAAAAGTTTTACAATGCAGCAATAGATGTGAATTCATTTAATGAAACACATAAATTGATGCCACCAACTATTTTCGAACGTGTTTTTGAAGAATTAGAGAAAGAACATCCGCTATTATCACTCGTTAATTTCCAAACAGTTGGGGCAACTACTCAATGGATTGTTAGAAAAGAAGGAGCAGCTTCAGCTTATTGGGGTGATGTTTGTGATGCAATTAAAGAAATGATTGATGAAGGTTTCACGACAATCGATCAAGGCATGTTCAAACTTAGTGGATTCTTAGTTGTATGTAAAGCTATGTTCGAATTAGGTCCTGAGTGGCTAGATAAATATGTTCGTACATTTATGAAAGAAGTTGTAGCAGAAGAATTAGAAAGAGTCATCGTTATGGGGACGGGAAAAAAACAACCAATTGGTATGATTAAAGATTTAAAAGGCGCTGTAACGGATGGTATTTTCCCAGATAAAAAGAAAGTAGTCTTAGCTGATTTTACTCCAGCCACTATCGGTAAAAAAATCTTAGCTCCTACAACAAAAGACGGCACTAAACGATATACAGGTGTAACGTTAATTGTGAATCCTTTAGATTACGCAACAAAATTCTTCCCAATTGGAGCGAAACGTAAGGACGATGGCACTTGGACATATGATAATTTCGGTGTACCAGGCTTAACAATTGTACAATCGCCAGCCGTTCCGTTAAATACAATGATTGGTGGTAAGCCAAAAGATTACTTTATGGGTGTAGCATCTAAGCAAACTTTAGAATCAAATGACACAGTACGTCTTATTGAAGATCAACGTTTATATCTTATTCGTCAACTTGCGAATGGTCGTCCGCTGGACCATGATTCATTCACAGTATTTGATATTACAGCACTTGAGCCAAAAGAAGGAACACCAACGCCTTAAAAGGAGTGAATAGTATGTATCCAGTATTAAACGACTTTATTGAAACAGAGCATGATGGTATTACTTATAAAAAAGGTGAGCAATATCCAAAGGCTGATTTTAAATCGAATTCTAAACGGGTGAAATACTTGCAATCAACCGAAAATCCATATCAAATTGCTTTCTTGGGTCCTAAACTTGAAAAAGCAAAAACGACAAGTAAGTCTTCGGAAAAACAGTCAGATCAAGAAGATAAGTAGGTGATTCCATTGGAAGATAATCTTCTTGAAGAATTAAAAGATGTACTTAAAATCACATGGAACGAAGAGGATGCACATTTAAATAGCATTTTAGATAAAGGAAAGGCGTATTTGTTTAGATTAACGAATGCGTCTTTTGATTTTTCTAAGGAGTTAACACCAAAAGATTTACTGTTAGAACGTTGTCGATACGTTTATAACAATGCTGGTGATGAATTCGAAAAAAATTATAAGAATGAACTATCTAGACTCATTTTAGATGTAGCAATAGGAAGAGTGGGTGTTGTTAATGGTTCAGAAAGCGTATAGAGAAACCTTTAACGATGGATTTTTAGAATATGGTTACAAAAAGACTGAACGATCTGAAAATGGAAAACGAATTGGTGAGAAATTTCATGAAGAAGGTAAACTTGCTTATAAAGAAATGTCTTTCCGTGATAGTGATTATCAAATTGTTGGTGTTTTAACAACGGGCCTAGATTTAAAGTTAAAAACGTTGTACCCACCTTCATTTAGAAAAATAAATAAGAATAAACTCAAGGTATTGATTGATGGAATCGAATATGACGTGATTAAAACGGATCATGATTCTAATAAACAATATCTTTTCTTTTATTTACAACAGGCGGTGAAATCTCGTGAATGAAAAATCTAAAAAGCTAATGAAGGAGCAACGAAGTGGCATTAAAAAATCTCTTGACGATGGATTTAAGCTTTTAGTTGTGGAGGATGAATTAGCAGAAGATGAGGAATCGCAATTAACCGAAGAGGGATATAATTGTTTCATTTTGGAATATGGCGAGTTTCAGCCATCTTCCAATGAACGTACAATTTCTCAAAATGTATATATCAGCTATTTATCTGAAAATCAGGCTGATTTAGATGAACAGGTAATCGATATCATTTCATCTATTAGTAAGGTGAAAATGGTATCTTTTGTCGTTGCTAAAAGTGATCGTCTTCAGGTAAAAGATATAGATCGTTATATTGATCGTGTTGTTTTTACATTTAAGAGGGTGATTCCATATGAATGCGTTCGAACTTGATTATTCAGCTATAGAAAAGCTTGAGGAAAAGATGCGGATGTTACCAAATAAAATGGAACCCGCAGTAAACACCATTCTTCATACGGATGGTATACAAATTGCTACAGAGGAAATTACAAAGCTTATTCGGGTATCTCGGTCTAAATGGAGCGTTCGTGATAAGGCTCATGCCAAAAATAGCAATTGGTCAAAAAGTGAAAAGATGAATTTAGGTTTCAAAGTAAAGGCTCGTGGTGGAGCGGCTAATAAAAAAGGCTCGTTTGGTTATTTAGTTTTCCCTAACGAGGGACGAGGTTCAAGTAATCCGTTAGAACAGCGATTTGCAGAACGAGGACTTATGAACGCAAAACCAAAGATTATAGAAAAACTACATGAAGGTGTAGATAAAGTGATAGAGGAGGAATTTTAGTATGGTTAAAGTGATTGAAGAATTTGATTCCGTGTCGATTGTTAACGCAAGTATCCAGTTTAAAAAGAAAGGTGTACAGGAACCCGGCACACCCTTCGGATGTGTAGGAACGATTGAAGGGGAACCGGAAATAAAAGAAATTAAAAAAATATGCGGTGGGGCAACTATTAAAAAGAAAACAAAGACAACTGAAATTAAAATAACTGTTGCAGCACATATCCCTGTTAAAGTAGCAAGGGATTATTTTGGTTTTGATACAACAGGATTAAAGCCCGGCATCTGGGCATATGGTAGTGAATCAAAAGGAAATGATTTCGTATTTACAGCTGATGTAGTGGATGAATTTCAGGATATTGTAAAATTAATTGCTTTTCCAAATTGCTCAAATTCTACAGGGTTTAAGTTTTCAATCGCAAATGGCGAAGAGGAACTAGCAATGATGGAGTTAGAATTCACAGCTTTACCAGATGAATTGAAGAAATTTTATTATGAAGCATTTGTGGAAGAATTAACAGATGCTACAGTCGCTCAAAAGTGGCACACGCAATTTAATTCAACTCTTGTTAAAGGAACGCCAGCACCTTAAAAGCCCCAGTTTACAACGGGTCTTTTTCTATTGGATTAAACGAAAAAATGAAAGCGAGGAATAATACATGAAAGTACAAACGGTAACACTAAAAGAATTTGAAGTTGTGAGTGTTGATGGTGAATTTGAAACAAGATTTATTAACGAACAAAAATACCCAGCATTTTTAACGAATTACGCTTTACAGAAGGGTAAAGATTTAGGTCTTGTTGAAAGTTCTATTTTTAAAGATTTATTAAAGTTTCAAGCTTTAGATGGAGTGAATAAAGAGGGGAATGCCGATTTAGAAGCTTTAGGAGAAATCGATCAGACGAATATGCATAAAATTATTTATTTAGCGTTTAGCGGAGCAAATCCTAAAGAAAACCTATCATATGAGGATTTTTTAAAAAGATTTCATGAACCACTAGTTGAATCTATGCAATTATACGCAACATTAATTACAGATGTAATTAATCAAGACCCGAATCAATTTGCAACAGCATTCCAAAAAAGCACGGATAACAGTGGAAAAGATAAAAAAAAGTAAAAGTTCCTGACGCGAAAGTCGAGTGTGTAGAGGACTTATATGTTTTGTATTGCTTGGTCTCTGGGATTGATCCAGAGACTTTTTGGCATGCACCTATTGCGTCTGTGGAACGGATTTATGCAGGAATTACAGCATTCAATGCTTGGAGTAACAATCCAAAAGAAAGGTAGGTGAGAATGTGGCAAGAAACAATTCGGAAGTAGAAGTTATATTTAAAGCGCAAAATAAAGATTTTAATGATGCTATGAAGGGCATGAATCAAGAATCAAAAAAACTTCGTCAAGAAATGAAATTACAAGAAGAACAGATGAAGTTAAATGCTACTGATTCAGAAAAATTACAGGCAAAACTTCAAAATCTATCGCAACAATATGCAGTTGCACAAAGAGCTACGCAAGCAACCGCGGAACATTTACAAAGAGCTAAAGCACTGTATGGCGAAAATTCAACCGAAGTTGCCAAGCTAGAAACAAGGTTAAGAAGCCAGCAAATTGCAGAACAACAATTACAAAATCAAATTAGTACAACAAATAGAAGTTTGCAAGAGCAACAAAATGCAACGAAACAATTAAAGACGTTTTTTGACGCTACTGGAACGAGTGTAGAACACTTTTCTAATGCATTAGGGAATAATCTAACGAATGCAATTAGAAACGGTACGGCGACCGCTAGGCAGTTAGAACAAGCACTTGATTTAATTGGTCGTGAAGCATTAGGGGCAGAAACTGATATTGAAAAGTTGCAACGTGCTCTTCGATCTGTGGACGATGGAAACTCTATAGAAAATGTTAGAAACGAATTGAGGGACCTTTCACGAGAAGCAGAAAGGGCGGAGCATAGTCTCAAAGGTTTAGATATTGGCTTAGAAAATCTATTAGGTGGACTAATGGCTGGTGGCGGTATTGCAGGGGTCATCGAGCAAGCGCTTGATACTTCTAAATTAAAAACGAAAATTGATGTAACCTTTGAGGTCCCAGCATCTTCTAAAAAATCAGTTGAAGAAGCGGTTCGTGGAGTTGGAGCTTATGGTGTTGATGTGGAAGAAGCTCTTGAGGGTACACGAAGACAATGGGCATTAAATAAAACCGTTAGTGATAAAGCGAATGCTTCAATTGTAAAAGGAGCAGGAGCCATTTCAAGTGCTTATGCAGGTATAGATTTTACTGAGTTAATTCAAGAAACAAATGAAATTGGTAATGAATTAGGGATAACCAATGATACGGCATTAGGACTAACGAATCGACTGTTAAATATCGGATTTCCACCGGAACAATTGGACATTATCGCTGAATATGGCGGGCAGCTAACACGAGCGGGTTACAATGCTGAAGAAGTGCAGGCAATTATGGAAGCTGGGGTTGAAACAGGAACTTGGAATATTGATAACCTGTTAGACGGATTGAAAGAAGGGCGTATAAAAGCCGCTGAATTCGGTCAAGGTGTCGATAAGCCTATGCGGGAAGCGCTTGAAGGTACTAAAATTTCAGCTGATCAGTTAGAAAAATGGGGGCAATCTGTAGCAAAGGGCGGTAAAGAAGGTTCCGCAGCTATGACAGATATTGCTAAAGCTTTGGCTGATATTGAAGATGAAACAAAACGAAACGAAATTGGTGTTAAACTTTTCGGGACGATGTATGAAGATCAAGGGCAAAACATTACAAATACACTTATTGGTGCCCAAGACAAAGTTGTAGATTTAAACAAGAATCAAGAACAACTAAATGAAATGATAAAGAAAATGGATGCCAGTCCAGCTGTAAAACTTCAAAAGGCACTTGCGGATTTGAAAATGGCACTTGAACCAGTGTTGGCTACAGTCGCTAGTGTTATTGCCGCATTTGCAACTTGGGTTTCATCACATCCAGCATTAGCAGCAGCAATAACAACGATCGTTGTTGCCCTTGGAATCCTTGTTGGAGCCGCTATGGCTTTAGGGCCCGTATTTATTAGTTTAGCCAGTTATGCAACATATGCCCAATTAAGTATAGGGGCGGTTGCAACATCATTCTTTTCTATCATTGGAATTATTATAGGTGTAATAGCCATAATAGCCGCCTTAGTCGTCGGGATAAGGCATTTATGGCAAACAAATGAATCATTTCGAAATGCTTGTATAAACGCGTGGGAAACAATAAAGAATGCAACAACAACAGCAATAGAGGCTATGAAAAATGCATTAAGTAGTTTCGGAGATTTTCTTGGAACTATTCCGAGTAAGTTTTCAGCTATGGGAAGTGCAATAGGGAGTTTAGTTGACTCTATAAAATCGAAATTCAGTGAAATAGGAGATGCTATTGAAAATTCACTCCAAAGCAAGATTTCTTCTTTATCAAATATATTTAGTGGATTAGGTTCCGCAATTTCTCCAATTATTAAATTCATTAAATCATCGTTTTCATCAATAGGAAATACGATTGCAACGCTCACGCCATTAATTGTCCGTTTAGGATTAACATTTTTAGGTGTAACGGGTCCTGTTGGATGGGTAATTGCAATTATAGCTTCGTTAGGTGCAACGATATTTAAATTAATAAATACGAACGATCAAGCGAAAGAAGCCTTGATGTCAGCATGGCAAATCATTCAAGGTGTATTTACTTCTATTGCATCTGTTATTATGCCGGTTATAACCTCACTAGCACAAGGATTTATAGATGCATTTGCGCCATTAGCACCAGAGTTTCAAAAGACTGGACAAGTAATCATGGAAAGTTTCGCGTCATTACAGCCAGTATTTGCTGAGTTAGGAACAGCATTTGGAGAGTTAGGTTCAACAATTATTAGTCTGTTTGGTGAAGTTGTAACGGGAATTATGCCGTTAGCAGCGGATTTATTTAAATTATTTGGAGAAACAGTTCAACAAGTTATGCCACTTGTTACAGACTTAATCAAGTTGTTTACTGATACAACAATTGAATTAATGCCTTTAATAACAGGGGTTGTTCAAGAATTAGTACAAATGTTTTCAGGATTAGCAGCTGAAGTTATGCCTATGCTTGCTCAAGTAGTACAAGAAGTCTTCCCAGTGATCTTAAATGTAATTCAAGCGTCAGTAGGAATTTGGATTGTACTTATAAAAACTTTTGCGGATATTATTGTAATTATCGTACAAGAAGCACTACCGATTTTTCTTACAATTTTCCAACAGGTATTTCCGATTATTGTTTCAATCGTTCAAACAACAATTCCGATTGTAATTGAAATTGTAAAGCTGTTTGGTGAAGTCATTAGAATTATAGCAACTACAGTAATTCCGCTTATTTTACAGGTTGTACAAGCTGTTTTCCCTGTAATCATGGCAATTATTCAAGCTATAATACCTATAATTTCAGCAATATTACAAGGTATGGCAGAAGTCATAAAGGGCGTATTGATTCCAGCGATACAATTCATTTTATCCATTGTGCAGGCAGTATTCCCAACGATAATGAGCGTAATATCATCTGTACTTGGCATCATCACAAATGTTATCAAACTGTTTACTTCGATATTGAAAGGTGATTGGAGTGGCGCTTGGGAAGCTGTAAAAGGAATCACATCTAGTGTAATGTCGCTTATCGGGAGTATTATCCAAGGTGCTATGTCCTTGATTGGCACGGTTGTAAGTGGTGGATTAAATCTAGTGAGTTCAATATTCTCTAGTGTTTTAAATGCTGTATGGGGAGTAGTAAAATCAATTTTTAGTGGTATTAGTAATGTGATTTCATCTGTTATGTCAGCTGTAGGTAATATTATATCAGCCGGATGGAACGCAGTTAGTTCCGTAACATCAAGCGTATTAGATGCAGTATTTAATACGGTATCTAATGTTTGGGATAATATAACTTCATTCTTATCTGGGATTAACTTAATGGATATTGGTCGAAATATTATGGAAGGTTTATTAAACGGTATTTCATCAATGGTCAATCGAATTTGGGATAAAATCACGGAAACGGCAAGTGGGATTAAGGATAGAATTACAAGTGCTTTAGGAATTCATTCACCTTCACGTTGGATGCGAGATATGGTTGGTGTGAATTTAGGTAAAGGATTAGTTATTGGTATGGATAAGATGAAAACCTCTGTCCAAAATGCAGCATCTAAAATGGCTGAATGGTCGAAGCCGGACATTGATGGTTCGGTGTCTTATGCATCGGCTATCCCACAATCATTAGTGAATAGCGTAACCAATCAACCATCCATTACATTGAATTTGTACGGAACAGTACGTGAAGAAGCAGATATCAGAAAGCTAGCTGTAGAAGTAAGAAATGAATTAACATACACACAAAACGAAAGTGCCGCAGGTATAGGAAGGAGGGCGTAACGATGTTAGAACTGATAATAGATAATATACCCGCAAGTGATTATGAATTATGTTTAGTTGAGCGCCCCCCAATCCCTACCCCAAAAAGAAAAATAATAAAACATGAGGTAGAGGGAAGAGATGACGGAGCGCTTACTGAACTAGGGGAATATGAAGATATTAACTTATCAGTGGAACTTAACATATTGCTGGATGAAGAGTCATTAAAAACGAAGCTTAGATTTATAAAGGTATGGTTATTAGAAGCAAAAACCTTATCTTTCAATGATGAAGATGTTTTTTATAAAGTGAAATATGTGGAAATAGATGATATTGAAAATGAGATAGAAGAATACGGTAAATTTGAAGTGGGTTTCACATTAGGCCCACATGCATATTTTACCTATAGTTCATTAGAAATTACAGGACCAGAAATTGTTTATAATCCAGGAACGTATAAGTCAAATCCATTTCTGAAGATATACGGTTCAGGTGAAATTAAAATGACAATTAATGATAAAACCTTTCTTTTAAAAGACGTGAACCAATATGTTATTGTAGATTCACAAATGATGGAATGTTATAAAGATACAAGTCCACAAAATCATAAGATGATTGGTGATTTTCCATTCTTCCAAAGGGGAGCGAATAACATATCGTGGACTGGAAATGTTTCTAAAGTAGAAATTGAAGGAAGATGGAGATATCTATGATTCCAGTTTTATATGAAAAGAACACGAGGGATTTCACGAATAATGGAATATGTTTTCTAAAAGATACAATTATAGCTGAAGTATCAGAAACATTAAACGGTTCTTTTGAGCTTTACATGGAATATCCTGTGCTTGGACTTAAATGCAATGAGATACAAGAAGAACGTATTATCAAAGCCGAGACACCAGAAGGCCCGCAACCATTTACTATTCATAGGTGTGTAAAGAAAAATATGTCTACTGTAAAAATTTACGCTAGGCATATTTTTTATGACCTTTTGGAAAATCTGATTGAAGATACCAACATTGTAGAGCAACCGGGAGTGGGAGCGTTAGATCAATTACTCCGTAAAACACAATATCCGCATCCATTTAAAGTTGTTTGTGATATCTCTAAAATGAATAACAGCCGAATAGTAAGGAGAAACCCTGTTGAAGCAATTCTTGATCCGCAGGAAGACAATAGTTTTGTGAACCGTTGGGGCGGCGAACTAGTAAGAGACTTTTTTGATATCAAAATGTATCAACAACGTGGAACAGATAGAGGGGTTACAATACAAGATCAAAAAAACCTTATAGGTTTTGAAAGTGATGTAGATTTGGATGTGGTTGTTACTCGTATCATGCCTAAGGGCGCAGATGGATTATTGTTACCTGAAAAGTATGTGGATAGCCCATTAATAAATAATTACAGCCGCCCTAGAATTAAAGTAATTGAATTTAATCACATTAAGGCTCAAAAAGAAGAGGGAAGAAATGATGAAGAAGCTCTCCCACTTGAAGAAGCATATAAAGCATTACGAGCAGCGGCGAAATCTAAGTTTACGGATGAAAAAATTGATATTCCACAAGCTAACTATAAAGTTAATTTTGTGGAACTGTCTAAGACAGAGGAATACAAGGATTATGCGGTGTTAGAACGGGTATATCTAGCCGATACTGTTCGGGTGAAACATAGCAAACTCGGTGTAGATATACAGGCGAAGGCGATTAGTTATGTGTTTAATGTACTAACAGAAAAATACAAAGATTTGAATCTAGGAAGTTATAAAAAATCCTTTTTAGATAAAATGAATGACGTTAGTAAAATTACTGATGGTCTTGAAGATATGGAAGAATCCGTGCTACAACAAGCGAAAAACAATGCAACGAATTTAATTAATTCTGGTTTTGGTGGTCATGTGCGTACGTATCCAGAACGTATTTTAATTATGGATACAGATTCGGAAAAGACAGCTAAAAAAGTTTGGCAATGGAACATAAATGGATTGGGATTCTCTCCTAAAGGGATAAATGGTCCATATGAAACAGCTATGACGATGGACGGTCGAATTGTAGCTGATTTTATAACAACAGGTACATTAGATGCTAATTTAATTAAGGTTGTTAATCTAGTGGCTGATGACATTGTTTCTGGTATTCTCCGAAGCCGCAACAACCGTTTCAGAATCGATTTAGATCGCTCTGGCGTTGATTTTTACTCCGAGACAGGAAAACTAGTGACTCAAATTGCCCAAGCGAAAACACGTCAAGCAGATGGTAGTTCCGCTGAAATCACTTATTTTGGCGTATCTGAGGCGGAAGGTGTAGCAACTGGTTTGGCTTTCGGTAAACGTGCGGCAGATGGTTCTTTTGGTAACTCAATTTATATTGAAAGTCGATATGGTGATGTATATATGCGCCCACCGACATTGTATATCATACCGTCTGAAAAAATGCGAGTAGAGGCTCGTGCAGAATTCCACCACCCTGTCAGGTTCGATGCCTCACCACTTTCTAAAATCGAAGGAGCAATGAAAGGTGAAGAATGGACGATTGTACCAGGTGAAGGTGATAGAGGTGGTGCGGCAATTCGTCCTTGGACAAGCGGGAATGGTTCATTAGGGACAGCGACACACAGATGGCAGGAAGCTTGGATTGGTTGGATTAACGGTCAAGATATTGGCTTGAAATTCAAAGCGATAACGGATGCAGATTTTAAAGCGGGAGAAGCAAGACGGGTTGCTGATTGGGCTTCAGCTCGTGTGGAAGAAGTAAATAAAATAGCTGTTAATGCGGCGAATGCTGTAAGTGGTAAGGCAGATGCATCAGCCTTAGGTTGGCAAATTGCTCGTATAGATAATGCATTTGCTCGTATAGAAGCGCTAGAAAGAAAATAGGAGGTGTGATCATGAATGAAGTAGATGTTTTAAGAGTGGCAAACGGCATGTTAGCAGAAAAATTAGTAGCTACAGAAACAGAGAACGCGGTATTAAAAGCACAATTAATTTTACTGCAGAAAGGAGCTTCCAATGAGAACGGAAACGATAGTACTGGACCTGTCCAACCAGAGTATGCCGAGAACAATCACGGCGAGGGAGAATGACCGAAACGGATTTAAAATTGTCGGGAATTTGAAAGAACGAGGAAAAGCGGTTGATCTAACAGGGTTTGTAGTGAAATATGAAGCAGCTAATTCGAATGGATATTTCGTTCGAAATGATGCAGTTATTATTGATGCGACAAAAGGAATCTTTGAATATACCTTTTCAAAAGAGTCAGTATCAACCCGCGGTGTATGGGCTGGATATTTCGCATTTGAAAAAGAGTCAGAACGGTTTACTACATCTGACATTAAAGTCATTTTAGGATGCGATGTGAAACAAGGAAAGATTGAAATAAAGGATTATATTTCTGACTTTGACAAGGCCCTTGAAGCTGTAGCTGGTTATCGTAAAGAAATAGATGATACAAATAAAAAAATCGTAGAGTTAACAAACTTGATTAATGCAAAAAATGTACAAGTACCAAAACTGACACTAGATACTGGTGGTGCGTTAATTTCGATTAGCGATACTACAAAGAACATCCTTAACGAAATTTTCGCTAGAGGACTAGGAGTGAGCACAATTTATTGTGCAGGTGGGGTGCAAGGTAATGCACCTAATGCTAAGTCGTGGCGTGGTATTTCGTTTTTAAATTCTGCAAATTATGGATTTGTTATCGCTAAAGATTTTCAAGGTAAATTATTTACGAACTACCTCGATAATGGAACTTGGATTGGGTGGGAAGAGCATGTAACATCAAATGACTTACTCAAAACTCTTAACGGATGGAAATTTACAACTACTGCATTACAACTTAATGGCAGCAATGTACTATCAAAGATTGCAACAGGATTTCGTTTCGATAGTAATCTAGAAGTAAACGGTATAGTGAAACAAAGTAATGATACTGACTGGACACCATTAATCTTAATAAACGGAGTTAAACAACAAAGTTCACAACCAGCATCAGCCGTTAAACGTTCAGGTAATGTTGTTAATATCGTCTGTGCGATTACTGATTTCAAAGATAAGCAGGTCATTGCTAATGTTCCAGCGATATTTAGACCAGATAGAGAAATGTTCTTTACACCTAACTATTTTCAAGGTTTAGCACTAAAAACTGGTTATGTAATTGTAAAACCTAATGGAGACATCTATCTTGAAGGAATTGAAGCTACAGTATCATTATATAGATTTTCCCTTACTTACATTGTATAAAGGCGGTGATTAAAAAATATGAGAACATTTTATGTATACGACAAACAAACAGGAAGATATTTAGAAAATGTGATTATATTCCCTTCATATGACACTAAGACAGATAATGACGGGAATGTGATTGAATGGATTCCTGTTTATAAAAACATTCCAGAAAACTCAACAGAAATACCATTACCGCAGCCGAATTGGAAACCTGTATGGGATGGAGAAAAGTGGGTTGAAACAATCACAGAAGAAGAACTGGAAGAAATGAATAAGCCCCAACCAAACAAGCCAAGTGAAATTGAAAAACTAAACAATCTTATTACTGAAATGAAGGATAAACACGAAACATTAGAAGAAGAGAATGCGGGATTGGTACTTTCTTCTATAAAAAAAGAAATGACTCTTGAATTGATGCAAGAAGAACAATCTACGCTCGTTTTAAATTTAATTAAAGGTGGCGTTTTATAAATGGCTCAATTAGATTTTTATGCACTAGCTAAGAGATATTATGCGAAGGGATTTTATTCATACGAAGATGTAGGCGTATTTGTTCAAGCTAAGAAGATTACACCAGAGCAATACAAGGAAATTACAAACTTTGATTATGTGGAGCAGCAATAGCTGGTATTTTTTATTTTGCACAAAATACGGCTTTTATAAGAAAAGAGGGACAAATAGATGTCTCTCTTTTTATTTTGAAATGAGGTGATCAATATGGAAGGGTTACAAGAGGTAAGAACCGATGTTCAAGAAATCAAGCAAGAAATTAAGGAAATAAGGGTAGAGATTAAAAGTTTGGAAATGCGTACAACAGGTAACGAGAAAGATATTGATAATATCAACAAGCAACTAGATAAAATCAGTGCAAATACTACCTGGATTTTACGACTTATTGTCGGTGGAATTGTAGGGGCAGCTCTCACTTTCTTCTTGAAAGGAGGTGGTATGTAATGGTTGAAATTACTGTAATGACCGGAATTGTAGTGTGTCTTTCGCAGATTGTAAAAACAATTGGATTACAAACAAAATATGTTCCGTTATTAAATGTAACGCTTGGCATTGTGCTAGGCGTTTTATTTTTGGGCGGAGATATCAAAACAAATGTATTTCAAGGAATCATCATCGGACTGTCAGCAAGTGGATTATTTGACCACACAAAAATTATGAAAAAGGATGTTGATGCTAAATGAAAAAGACAATGAAATATATTACCTCGTTCCTTATGATTCTAGTACTTGCTGGTTCTTTTGCTACAAGTGCTTTTGCTGATAGAATGCTTATTATTCCAGATTTACCCAAAAAATCATACCGTAATGGTGTAGGTGCTTATGAGGGAGTTGTAGCACATTCTACAGCAACTCCAGAAGCTCCAGCTATTAATATCCAAAAATACGAGGCTCGTACATGGAGAAAAGCATTCGTTCATTATGCAGTTGATTGGAATGAAACAATCCAAATTGCTGATACAAAGTACATTGCTTATGGCGGTGGACCTGCTGCGAATAAACGATTTGTACATGTAGAGTTATGCGAAACAGCGGACTATACAAAATTCAAACGCAGCTATGATAAATATGTTAAATTACTGGCTAAAATCTTACGTGACCGTGGGTTATCTGTAGAAAAAGGATTATGGACGCATAGCGATGTAACACATTATCTCGGCGGTACTGATCATGAAGATCCAATTGATTACTTAAAGTCTCATGGCGTTTCAGAAGCTCAATTTAGAGCAGACGTACAACAAGCATACAATAATTCTAGCGTGGATGTTTCTGTTCCAGAGAAGTCATCTAAACCAGAAGAAGTACCAACAGCTGTAACAGACGGTATCGCTTATATTGAAGGTTACAACGTTAACTTACGAAAAGGCCCTGGTACAAGCTATTATAAGATTCGTCAGTTAAACAAACCAGAATCTTATATTGTGTGGGCGGAAAAGGATGGTTGGTTAAATCTCGGTGGAGATCAGTGGATTAAGAACGATCCATCTTATGTGAAGTTTAGTAAGAAGAGTACAGTGGATTCATCTATTGTAGGGAAACGCGTTGTATCTAAAGTTAACAATCTACGTTTCTATGATGCACCATCTTGGCAAGATAAAGATGTTGCTGGCTCTGTAGATGCAGGTTTAGGGTTTACTATTGATGCGAAAGTAAGTGTTAATGGTTCATTGCAATACAAAGTGCATAATTCGAGAGGACATACATTTTACATTACATCTAGTGAGAAATATGTAAGTGTACATTAGTAGAACAAAAAAGAGGACTACTCATTTAGAATAGTTCTCTTTTTAATAAAAATATTTTTTATTAAACTCTTGTTAGTCTACCAGTTAACCATGCATTATATATCATACTAATAACTTCAGCTCTTGTGGCAAAATCATTTCCGCGAGTACCATCAAAGATACCAGTTGATTTTGCCCAATTATTTGAGTTGTAGAATCCAGTCTCAGGACTCCATGCTGGACTTTTTAGTCTGTTTTGATACAACATTCCAGCCATTTCATCACGAGTAATCCAGTTAGTGCCTCTTGTACCATCTGTAACATCACGATACCCTAAAAATTGGCGTGCATAGTTATAGTCATATCCACCTTGTCCCTTTATTGCGCGCGTTAGAATTAACCATGCGTCCTGTCTAGTAGCTAGATTATCTCTTAGGTCTGCCGTGATATAACCTCTGTTCATAGCCCAATTCATCTGTTTATCAGCCCAATGTGCTGCATGAGCTTCATTTGGTGCAGTTGCTGCAAATCCTACAGATAGCATAATAGCTGCAGCAGCAACGACCATAAACTTTTTAATTTTTTTTAACATCTTTTCCATTCCTCCCCTTATTTTGTTTATAAAATCTAATATTCAGCAGATGGTTCTATAAATTATATTAGTTCATTATATATGCATAGAAAAAATGAATCCTATGTATATGGGAAGTTAGTGAAAGAGGGATTACCCAATTGTGGGAGACTCCTCTTTCTTATATTTTCTTATCGATTCGAATGTGTGTTATACATCATAGTAACAACTTCAGCTCTTGTAGCAGCATCATTTCCACGGCTACCATCATAGACACCTACAGTACGTCCCCAAGTAAATGCATCTTTAAAGCCTTTATTGGGAGTCCAACCACCATTACCGTAGAAGTAGTTATACAACATAGCAACGGTTTCATTACGAGTCGCCCAGTTAGTTCCACGAGTACCATCAGAAATACCGTTTCGCACTACATACTGACGCGCTTGCTCATAATTTCCAACGTAATTTTTATCCCAACGTGCAATCATTATCCAAACATCCTGACGAGTTGCAAGGCCGTCTCTTAAATCAGCAGTAATAATGCCTTTGTTGAAAGCCCAATTCATTTGAGTATCTGCCCAATGTGCAGAGGCTTCCTTGGGTGCTACTGTTGCAAAGCCAGCAGATAACATAACAGCTGCAGCAGCAACGACCATAAATTTTTTAATTTTTTTTAACATATTTTCCATTCCTTTCCCTATGTGTTTATAACATACATTATATTACAATATTTGGTTTTAGAAGTAAATAGATATATTTGAATTTACGATATTCTTTTAGTCATATTTTGTGAAGTTGACAAGAAAATGGAATTGTGTATGATGTTATTTCTTATAAAAGAATAGTTTGATAAAACAAATGCCACCCTTAATTGGGCGGCATTTGTTTAGTTCATTGTTTCCATTGATTTAATTATTAGAGTGCACCTACAAGCCAGGCTTGCCTCATCATAGTCATAACCTCAGCTCTTGTAGCAGGATCGCTATTTCGTGTACCATCGTATATCCCCTTATTAACTGCCCACTCGAGTGCTTGATAATCCGCACTTGCGAAATGAATGGATTTATACGTATGTCTATGTAGCATTTGTACTACTTGAAAACGAGTAACATAGTTTTGAGGGTTGCTACCATCTGAGATTTTATTACTCATCACATACTTACGCGCGGCGTCATAAGTGGATCCTCCTGAATGATCAGTAGCAATACGTGTTAGGATTAGCCAAGTATCTTGTCGGGTAGCATAATTATCTCGTAAATCAGCAGTAATGTAACCATTGCGTAGTCCCCAGTCCATAGCTCCGTCAGCCCAGTGTGCTGAAGCTTCCTTTGGTGCAATTGTTGCAAAGCCAGCAGATAGCATAAAAGCAGCAGCAACAACTACCATAATTTTTTTAAGTTTTTTTAACATATTTTCCATTCCTTCCGCTAAAGGTTTTTAACACTTGAAATTTCGCGCAATTTAATTATTAGAGTGCGCCTATAAACCAGGCTTGCCTTATCATAGTCATAACTTCAGCTCTTGTAGCGGCCTCAGCAACACGGGCACCACGGCCATCTGCTTCTTGGACAATCTTCTTTGCACGTGCCCAGCTATATGCGCCATGATCATCTATAGTTCCGTACGCGCCCGGATGAGCGGCTCTATACAACATTTGGCATACTTGCCCACGTGTAACATATGCTTGAGGGTTTGATCCATCTGATATTTTTCTATTCATTACGTAATTACGTGATGCAGTGTAACTTGATCCACCTGAAAGATCATTAGCGACACGTGTTATAATCAGCCAAGTGTCTTGTCGGGTAGCGTAACTATCTCTTAAGTCAGCGGTGATATAGCCATTTCTTAGTCCCCAGTCCATAGCTCCGTCAGCCCAATGTGCCGAAGCTTCCTTTGGTGCGACTGTTGCAAAGCCAGCAGATAACATAACAGCTGCAGCAACAACTACCATAATTTTTTTAAGTTTTTTTAACATCTTTTCCATCCCTTTCCCTATGTGTTTGTTACATCCATTATATTACATTATTCGATTTTCAGAGTAAATGAATATATTAGAATTTTCGATATTCTTTTAGTCATAATTTGTGAAGTTGACAACAAAAATGGAATTATATATATGGGAAGTGATTTCTTATAAAAGAATAGTTTTATGAATAAAAATTATTACCTGATTCTATATGTAGATAATTATATCTTGGATTCCGTATTTATAAATGTTAATGTAAATATACACCGGTTCTTATTTATCTATGAATAGTGTCTGTAGAACGAATAGAATAATTTGAAAAAAATCCCCTTCTGCATATGGGTGCGGAAGGGGATTTTTATTTTTATGAAATTTAAAATTTACTTTTAGATAATGCCTTTAGTATTGGATTAACAATCCTCCCGATCAAACGAAATCCTCTAAATATTGACTGGACAATCTTCATATAATAATCCCCCTTAAATTAAGTAAATCATACTAATTTATAAAATATTTTAAAAGTGTGATTTTATTACATATTATATTTAATAATTTGAGTCTAATTAAAAATGTATTGTTCTAGATTTTTGTTAATTTAATTGGATAAATCATTTAAGGGCAGTTCGTTTAATGAAAAGATTTTTTTATGAAAAATTCCTTTTTTTGCTATAATTAATTGGTATCAATAAATACACTCTAAATAAGAACGTACGTTTGAACATTGTTGCTAGAAATGATAACATAGGAGGAAGAAAGTTAATGAATGATGTAATTGAACAAATTAAAATCTCACAATTAGATGTAAATGATCGCTTTTTCGAAAGTCTAATAGAGGATTATGAGGGTTTCGAAAGATGGTTCGAGAAGAAAGCCTATCAAGGTGAAAAAGCTTATGTTTTAAGAAAAAATGGAGTTCAGGGATTTTTGTATCTTAAGGAAGAAGATGAGTCTGATGATACTATCACTCCAAATTTTGTGAAAAAAAGACGCCTTAAGATTGGAACCTTTAAAATCAATCCACATGGAACAGTTCTGGGAGAACGTTTTATTGGTATTATTTTGAAGAGAATGCTAGAAGAAAAGTATTCTGAATGCTATGTAACTCTTTTTGAAAGGCAAGTAAAGTTAGTGGAGATATTTGAAAAGTTTGGTTTTGTTTTTTGGGGGAGAAAAAATAACGGTGAATTGGTATATGTAAAAACATTGGAGAAAAAAAATGATATTTTTAGAGACTTTCCATGTATCCAATTAGAGGACAACAATAAATTTGTACTTGGTATCTATCCTAAATACCATACAAGATTATTTCCTTTTTCAAAACTAGACACGGAAAGAAATCATAAAATAGAAGATTTATCTTTTACAAATACAGTTGAAAAGGTTTATTTAACAGCTATGCTGGGGATAGAAAGTATTCAATCTGGAGATATGTTAGTAATTTATCGAACAGCTGAATGGGGTCAGTCCGCTAAATATAGTTCTGTTGCAACATCTATATGTACTGTAATAGAAAGAAAACATATTAGTGAATTTAATAACATTGACGAATTCATTAAATTTTGCGGTAAAGGAACAATTTTTACCCCTCTAGAGTTAAAAGGATTTTGGGAGTTAAAAAAGTATCCTCATATTATTAAAGTGTTGTATAATATTGCATTGCCAAAACGTATTATTAGGAAAGAATTAATTGAAAAAAATGTGATAAGTGACGGGAAGTATGCAGGTTTTATGCCCTTAACAAATTCACAATTTGAAAAGATTTTAGAATTAGGTGAGGTATGTGAAAGTTTTATTATCAATTAAACCAGAGTTCGTAGAGGAAATTATTTTAGGAAACAAGAAGTTTGAATACAGAAAAAAAATTTTTAAGCGGAAGGATATTTCTTCTGTAGTTGTGTACGCAACTAAACCATGCGGAAAAGTAGTAGGAGAGTTTGAAATAGAAGATATAATTATAGATAACCCTAACAATATATGGGAAAAAACGAAAAAACAATCGGGTATAACAAAAAGCTATTTTAATCATTACTTTGCAGGAAGACAAAAGGGAGTTGCTATACAAATCAAAGAGTTTAAAAAATATGAAGAACCTCTAGATTTAATTGACTTCGATAGCAATTTAAAAGCAGCACCCCAATCATTTTGCTATACGAATGGAGGTATGTAGGAGTGGAGTATATCTTTTTGTCTGGTATACATGGAGTCGGAAAATCTACTTTGGTAACAAAGCTGCGTAAAGAAATAGAGATTAAATCTTTTTCTGTTAGTGATTTGATTAGAAAAGCTGGTAATAATATAAGTACATCTGACAAGAATACAAATGGTATTTCACGAAATCAAGAATTGTGGAAAAATGAATTAAACAATATAGAACAGGATGGTTTTATCTTGTTGTTAGATGGACATTTTTGCCTGTTAGATTCTGATAGCAATATTACCATGTTACCTTTCTCAACTTTTGAAGACACTAATATGCTTAAAATTATTCTTATACAGAATAAGCCTGAAGTAATTAGAGAAAGATTACTGAAACGAGATAATAATGACTACTCAATTGAACTTTTAGATGAATTTCAGAATTCTGAAATTCGACAAGCAGTTAAGTATTCTGAAGAAAGAAATATTGAGTTATTTATTTACGACGAAACTGAGCCGTTCCGAGAGTTAATAAATTTCGTTAGAAGTTAAAGCTATACCATTAGAGGTGGTTGAAACTATGTTACATAATTTAAAAATAAATAAAGTTTTCTTTACACCCGTTCTAGAACAAATTAAAACTTTTGAAATCCGAAAAAATGATCGAGACTTTCATATAGGTGATAAAGTTATTTTAAATGAATGGGATGATAAAAATCAGCAATATACAGGGCGTAATGTTAAAGTAGAAATCTTATATATTACTGATTATGAACAAAAGGATAATTATGTAGTCTTTGGTTTCAAAATGATTTAGAAACTTGGAAGTACTTCTTTAATAAGTTCTAACAAGAAGTTATTTATAGCTATTTTGTTAGAATTTATTAAAGTTTGATTTTAGGAAAAGAATATCGAGATAATTCTCTATTAAGCGTGCATGCAAAGTACATGTTTTATTCAAATTTTAGCTTAAATAAAAACAGCCACATTACCAACCATAAAACAGCCACAAAACAGCCACAAATTAATAACAAGTAGTGAAATCACAGAAAAACGTTATCAGACAAACACTTAATTCATGCTATGTGTGAAATGAAATGAAACTATATAAAACGAAGGTATATTTTTAGAACGCAAGTTCACCAATGGGAACGTGATCAATATATGTCTCTTTACTAAGAGGCTCAAACCCTTGACACACAACGTGTTGAGGGTTTTTTTATTTAGCGGGCATTTTTATAGGAGGAATATAAAGGAGCAAATAAATTCAAAAATGTACTTGCTAATACTTATACGAAATGAATATCATTTGAAAAAGTGAGTTATTTAATATATATGGCCTATTTAAATGAGTTAAAAAGCCTAGCTCAATTACGTTTCAATACAAAGAAAAACCCCTTGATACTGCAGTGATAGGGGATTTTCGTCATTTATCTACAGTGAATTATGAAGAATATTGTCGTAATTTTTGAGCTGGAATTAAGAAGTGATTAAACAAAAATAAATTATATTGACTCGTTCTATATAAAGAACTAAAATGACAGTAATTAGGAAGTTTTGTATATTCGAAAAATAAAAATAATAATCTTGTTTTTGTTTTTTTATGGAATGCTCAACTGAAATCTCATTGGTATTAAATGAGGGGGAGAAGTAATGAATAAGGAAATAAATTTGAAAAATCTATTCACTTTAATGCGGAAAAGGGTGTGGATACTACTATTGTTTACGACTCTCACAACGGTAGGAGGAGTTCTGTATAGTATGTATATGAAAACGCCTTTGTATGCTTCTTCGGCAAGGGTAATTGTTCAAGCTAATGCCGAAACGATGAATACATTGAAAGCAATGGTAAATGAGCCTGTAATATTAGAAAAAGTAGCTGCTGAATTGAATATAAACAGATCAGCAGGTGCATTAAGTGGACAAATAAGTACAGAAAGTGTACAAGGCTCTCAAATTATGAGGATAAATGTAGTGGACATGGATCCTGTGCTTGCACATAAAATTGCAAATACTACAGCGGCTGTTTATAAGCAAGAAGTAGCAAATATACTGAATTTTAATAATGTAAGTATATTACCAGAGGATCCAGTTCAAAAAAATTCTATGCCTATAAATATAAATCACTTTAAGACGATACTAATCGCATTCACGTTAGGTATGGTGCTCAGTATCGGTTTTATTTTTTTATTGGATTCATTGGATGAGAGAATCCACTCAGAACGACGAATTGAACAATTGTTAGATATCCCTGTTTTAGGTGGAATTTCTAAAATGAATAAGAAGAATATGAAAGATAAATTTAGTGGGAAAAATACAGTGTTATTGGGGGAGGGAACGGAGTGGCATACAAAAATAGACGGAAAACAAATAAAGTTAAAGGAGAAAGTATAGTTGCGTATACCGCCCCAAGATCGAAAATTTCGGAGCAGTATCGTTCGCTTCGAACAAATATTCAATTATCTTCGTCTATGCATAAAATCAGGACGATAGTGATTACTTCTCCGAGGTACGGTGAAGGGAAATCAACGATTACAGTAAATTTAGCAGTCTCAATAGCACAAAAAGGTGAAAAAGTATTGGTAATAGATGCGAATTTACGAACACCAACGATTCATGAAATGTTAGAAGTAGAAAATACAATTGGATTAACTGACATATTGAACGGAAAAACAAATTTGGTAGGTGCTGTAAAAAAAACAAAGATGGAAAGTTTGGATGTATTAACTAGCGGTCCAGTACCATTCAATCCGTCAGAAGTACTTAGTTCAGAGGAAATGGATATGTTGATTCAAAAGGCGATGGAACGGTATGACATCATATTATTTGACTCTTCCCCTGTATTAGAAGTAACAGATACGAGCGTATTAGCTGATAAGTGTGAAGGTGTACTTTTGGTGATCCGGTATAATCGCACTGTGAACGAAGATGCACTTGAAACGAAAAGGGCATTAAGTTTTACGAAAAGTAGAATATTGGGTGCGATTTTGAACGGGAAAGTATAAAGGATAGTTTTAAATTAAACTTTCGTACGTGAAATTGTTCGTTATAAAGAAAAATTAATAGAATTGTGATGTGGTGATGTCTCCTAACCGCTATCAATGGAGGCACTCGATTATGCTGTGGGTTGTGAAAACAACCTTAGATGCCAGTCGTCAAAAGTGTAATGTGAGGGAGGGTTAGATGCCCATGTTTTATTAAAGTTTCTAACTATGTGTTTTTAATAAAGAGAATATAGTTAGAAACTTTAAGTTTGAAAGAGTTAAGTAAGGAATTGATTAAAGGAGGAAGTTATATGACGTATCGCCGGAGGATATCGTTATTGCTTTTAATGGATTCACTGATAGTATTAACTGCTATTTTTTTTAGTTATTTTTTTGTAAATGCTAGCTTCAGTGTTATCACTTTATCATCAGTTATTAGCTCTATCACTTTATTAGTTAGTCATCATTTGTTTGCTTTTATGTATAAGTTGTATAAAAAGGCTTTGGAATATGCAAGTATAGGAGAATTGCTAATTATATGCAAGGTTGTTACATTTTCTATACTTACTACAGCGGCTGTGCAGCAACTAATCATGGGGAAAATGTATTTTCGATTGTTAGTTGTTACTTGGATGATTCATATTTTATTAATAGGTGGTTCTCGCTTTATTTGGAGAATGTACAGAGATATTTATTATGTAAAAAAAGGCGATAAGAAAAGAACGTTAATTGTTGGTGCTGGATCTGCTGGAACAATGGTTGCTAGACAGTTGTTGAAGAACAGTGCTACGGAATTAATGCCAGTCGCATTTATTGATGATAATATCAAAAAACATAATCTAGATATTTGGGGGATTCCGGTAATTGGTGGTATGAACCAAATTGATTACGTTATCAAAAAACTGAATATTGAAATGATAATTTTAGCAATTCCTTCGTTAAATAAAAAAGAAAGAAATATTATTTTAAAAGATTGTTTAAAAACAAATGTAAAAACACAAATCCTTCCAATGTTAGAAGACTTAGTAACAGGTAAAGTTTCAGTGAATGAATTCAGAGATGTTCAAGTAGAAGATTTATTAGGACGAGATCCTGTAGAGTTAGACGTGGATATCATTTCAGATTATATAACGGATAAAGTCATTTTAGTTACTGGTGCAGGTGGATCAATAGGCTCAGAAATTTGTAGACAAGTTGCGAAATTTAAGCCGAAAAAATTGATTTTATTAGGTCACGGAGAAAACAGTATATATTCAATAGAAATGGAATTAAAAGAAAAACATAATGATAAAAAAGGCGTGTTTATTCCAGAAATCGCAGATATTCAAGATGAAAAGAAGATGCATGTAATAATGAAAAAACATCTTCCTCATGTTGTATATCATGCTGCTGCACATAAACATGTACCATTAATGGAAAACAATCCTGAAGAGGCAGTTAAAAATAATTTGATTGGGACTATGAATATAGCAGAGGCAGCAAGAACACATGGAGTAGGAACGTTTGTTATGATTTCGTCGGATAAAGCAGTGAACCCAACGAGTGTTATGGGGGCAACAAAGAAATTAGCTGAGATGGTAATACAACATAAAGATAAAATAAGTCATACAAAGTTTGTTACTGTACGATTTGGAAATGTCTTAGGGAGTAGAGGGAGTGTTATCCCTTTATTTAAGAAGCAGATTCAAAAAGGTGGACCAGTTACTGTTACTCATCCAGATATGATTCGGTATTTTATGACAATTCCGGAGGCGTCTAGACTTGTAGTACAAGCTGGTGCGTTAGCTAAAGGTGGAGAAATTTTTGTACTCGATATGGGAGAACCAGTAAAAATAGTGGATCTTGCTAAAAACCTCATTCGATTGTCAGGAAACTCCGTGGATGAAATAGGAATAGAATTTACGGGTATACGCCCAGGAGAGAAACTTTTTGAAGAATTACTAAAAGAAGATGAAATGAATGAGCAGCAAGTCCACCCAAGAATTTATGTAGGGCAAGAAATGAATGTTCGTATAGAAGAAATAGAAAAAATAATTTCTGAATATACAGAATTAAATGAATTTGAACTAAGAAAGCGATTGTTAAATTTAGTGAATCAGCGTAAAACTTTAAAACTATTAATACCAGTATCAGGTTAACGACAAAAATTTATAATAAGACGGGTGCGTGGGATGGTGTCTAAAAAAGTTCTATTTTGTGCAACTGTGGATTATCATTTTAAAGCTTTTCACTTACCGTATTTGAAATGGTTTGCAGACCAAGGTTGGGAAGTACACGTTGCAGCAAATGGGAATATACACCTTCCGTATGTAACTGAAAAATATAATATTCCTATTCAAAGATCACCTCTTAGCATACAAAACCTTCATGCATATAACAAACTCAAATCAATTATTCATCAAAATAAATATAATATCATTCATTGTCATACGCCTATGGGAGGAGTAATTGCTCGTTTGGCTACTCGAAAAGCACGGAGGGAAGGGACAAAGGTCATATATACGGCGCATGGATTTCACTTTTGTAAAGGATCGCCGTTTATAAATTGGCTTTTATACTATCCAATCGAAAGAAGTTTAGCTACTACTACAGATTGTCTCATAACAATTAATCAGGAAGATTACAATTTAGCGATAAAACATCGATTTCAGGCGGGAAATATTAAACTCATTCATGGTGTAGGAGTGGATATAGAGCGGTATATTCCTGTTACTGAAAGTGAAAAGGAGAAACTAAGACATGAAAATGGTTATAAGTCTAAAGATTTTTTAATGTTTTATGCCGCTGAATTTAATAAGAATAAAAATCAAAGCTTTTTAATCCGTGTATTAGCACAATTGAAAAATGAAATGCCGCATGTAAAGCTTTTGCTTGCTGGAGAAGGTCCGTTAATGGAAGAGTGCAAAAAAATAGCAACGCAATTAGGTGTGAGTAGTATGGTGCACTTTCTTGGTTATAGAAATGATATAGCCTCTTTGCTACAGATGTGTGACCTAGCCGTGGCATCCAGTTACAGGGAGGGTTTGCCAGTTAATATTATGGAAGCCATGGCTTGTGGACTTCCAGTTATTGCTACAAGGAACCGAGGGCACAGGGAGTTAATTATTAATAATAAAAATGGTTGGACTATAGAACGCGATGACATACAGACGATGGCTGAAAGAATCAATTCTATTTCTAAAAATACTAAATTACAAGCGCAGTTTGGACAGTATGGACGTACTATTATTACGAATGAATATTCAGTTAATGAAGTATTGAAAGAGAAAAAAGAAATCTATACAAGTTATATGGATGAAATGGAGGATTTAAATTGGGCACTCCATTAAGAGTATTACATGTAGTGGTAAATATGAATAGAGGCGGAGCCGAAACTTTAATTATGAATTTGTATCGTAATATAGACCGCTCAAAAGTACAATTTGATTTTTTAACTTGTAAAGAGGGGGTATTTGATGAAGAGATAGTAAAATTAGGCGGGAAAGTTCATAGAATTCCATACGTTACAGATGTTGGTCATAGAGGTTATGTAAAGGCACTAGATATCTTTTTTAACTCGCATCCACAATATAAAATCATTCATTCACATATGGATAAAATGAGCGGATTTGTACTTCGTTCAGCTAAAAGAGCAAGAGTGCCAGTTAGGATTGCGCATAGTCATAGTACAAGCAGTGAGGGTGGCGCTATAGCAAAAATATATAAGTGGTATGCAGGAGCATTTATTACGTCGTGTGCTACACATTTTTTAGCGTGTTCAGTAGCTGCAGCGCAATGGTTGTTTGCTAATAGAGAAAGTGCAACAAAAATATTAAAAAATGGAATTGAATGTGATGAATTTACATTTAATCCAGACATTAGAGCGCAGGTAAGAAAAGAACTCAACCTTCATGGGGATGTTTTTGTGATTGGACACGTGGGAAGATTTGCACATCCAAAAAATCATACTTTTTTAATTGATATTTTTGCTCAATTAATAGAATACAGGCCGAACTCTATTCTTCTATTAGTTGGAGATGGGTCGCTTCGATTAGAAATGAAGAAAAAAGTAGAGAAACTCAATCTAACAGATAAAGTTAAATTTTTAGGAATACGTAGTGATATTAATCGTTTATTACAAGCATTTGATACATTTATATTTCCATCTATTTATGAAGGTTTACCAGTTACTCTTATTGAAGCACAAGGGGCGGGTTTGCCATGTATTATATCGGACACTATTACACAAGATGTGGATTTGGGGTTGAATTTAGTTGAACAGTGTTCATTGTTAGAAATAAGAAATTGGGTAGGTCTATTACAAAATATAGCAAACAAGCGGGTATCGCGAAGTGTGGAACAAAATGTATTAGCTGAAAAAGGATATGATATAAAAAATATTACAGGGTTTACCCAAAAGTTTTATGTTGAAGTATCGAGGTGAGCATATTGAAAAAGCTAACGATTTTTACCCCTACATATAATCGAGCATATTGTCTTCACGGGTGTTATGAAAGTTTGAAGCAGCAAACGTGTAAAGATTTTATATGGTTAATTATAGATGATGGGTCTGATGATTATACAAAGGAGTTAGTGCATTCTTGGATTTCTGAAGGTTGTATAAGTATAAGATATTATTGGCAAGTAAATCAAGGGATGCATGGTGCTCATAATACAGCTTACGAGATGATTGATACTGAACTTAATGTGTGCATTGATTCAGATGACTCAATGCCTAGTGATGCCGTAGAGAAGATCATTTCGTTTTGGGATGAAAATGGAAGTGACCAAGTAAGTGGAATCATTGCTCTTGATTTATATAAAGATGGGACAGTAATTGGTTCAAAGCTACCATTAAATCTTAACCGCTCTACACTGTTTAATCTTTACAATAAACATGGTGTAACTGGAGATAAGAAATTGGTATATCGTACAGAACTAACTAGGGAGTATCCTTATCCGATTTTTAAAAATGAAAAGTATGTAGGTTTGGCATATAAATACTATATGTTGGATCAGAAATATGAGATGTTACTCATGAACGAAGCACTTTGTTATGTTGAATATATGCCTGATGGTTCTTCGATGAACATGTTAAGTCAGTATCGTAAAAATCCAAAAGGTTTTGCTTTTTATCGTAAGGAACTGATGAAGCTACCATTTGCAAATAGGTTATTTAAATATAGACAAGCTGTACATTATGTCTCAAGTAGCTTTATAGCGAAAAATAAAAAATTTATAAAAGAGTCACCATGTAAAGTGCTTACCCTTTGCGCAGTGCCATTTGGGGTTATTCTATATAGTTACATTACATTGAAAACAAGAATAAAAGTAAATATATAGGGATTTACTTAGGATTGATAAGAGGGAAGAATAATGACTATACTTTGGATGAATTTTTTTATAGTGTTCATACTAGCGTTTTTCGCACGGTATTTTGCTATGCCAGTAACTTCAGAAATGGTGATGTTAAAACCGAATCGACTATTGATTTTAATGGCGACGACATCTCTTGTACTAGTATCTGGTTTTAGAAATAATATTGGTGATACGTATTTTTATATGCATGCTTTTACAGTTACTGATTTTAATTGGGATTATATTCAAAGTAGTAAGGATGTTGGATTTAGTATTTTGCAAATGATTTTAAAGGCATATACGAATGATCCGCAAGTTTTGATTTTGATAACAGCCCTAATAACAAATATATTAATAGTAGCAGTTCTATATAAATATTCAAGAATGATTGAATTAAGTTTATATGTGTATATCGCATCCGGCATGTATTTAGTGTCAATGAATGGAGTAAGACAGTATTTAACTGCAGCGATTATTTTTACTGCTACAAAATATATTTTAGATGGGAATTGGAAGAGATATTTTTTGATCGTACTATTTGCTTCTACTTTTCATCAAAGCGCCCTTGTATTAATTCCTATTTATTTTGTAGTCCGAAGAAAAGCATGGTCGACAATAACATTTATATTACTCTTTATTGCGGTACTTATAGTAATAGGGTTTAATCAGTTTGCAGAAATTTTCTTTGCAACGATAGGGGATACACAATATGGTCACTATAAGAATTTTCAAGAAGGAGGAGCAAATATTCTTCGGGTTGCTGTGGATGCAATACCGCTCATTCTCGCTTATGTTGGAAGACATAAATTAAGAGAGATTTTTCCGGAAAGTGATTATATCGTAAATATGGCATTGTTAGGTCTAGTATTTATGATTATTTCAACTCAAAATTGGATTTTTGCAAGATTCTCCATATATTTTGGGTTATACCATTTGATATTGATATCGTGGGTTATAAAGTTATTTATAGAAAAGGATCAAAAGTTAATTTATTATGCAGTAATATTATGTTATTTTGTTTACTTTGTATATGAACATATTATTACTTTAGGAATAGTTTATAAGAGTAGTTTTTGGGGATAAAATATATATTTGAAAATCGTTCTTAGATGGGAGTAATTTTCAATGTTTAAACAAGAACGACCAAAAAGAGTGTTACATATCGTTAGTGCGATGGACCGAGGTGGCGCTGAGGCATTATTAATGAATGTATATAGGAATATAGATAGAAAAATGGTGCAATTTGATTTTGTTTCCCATAAAAGTGAAGAAAGTGATTATGATAAGGAAATCATTGCGTTAGGTGGGAAAATACACCGAATATCAAGCTTAGGACAGCTAGGCCCTCTTTCATACATTAAAGAGCTTGTTAAGGTAATGTCTAATAATCAATATGTGGCGGCCCATGCACATACTGATTATCAGGGGGGGATTGTGGCTATTGCTGCTAGAATAGCTGGCATAAAAATAAGGATTTGTCATTCACATAGTAATAATTGGCCGATGGGATCGGGGATAAAAGGGAAAGTTTTATTGAGTTTTTTACGAACAGTTATTACTTATGCGGGAACAAATTATTGTGCGTGCAGTATAGAATCTGCACGTTTTTTATTTCAAAAAAACATTGATAATTCAAAGGTAAAGATAATGAAAAACGCAATAGATATTAATCAATTTGTTAATGCAAATATACAGGATGATAATGCAGTAAGGAATGAATTCAATATACCAGTTGAACAGAAAGTTATTGGTCATATTGGGCGTTTTTCTGAATCTAAAAATCATATATTTATATTAAAAGTTTTCAATGAAGTATTAAAATATGACCCTAATTTTATGCTTGTTTTAGTAGGGGATGGACCGTTAAAGAACTCTATTGAGCTAGAATCCAAAAGACTAGGTATCTATGAAAAAGTTAGATTTTTAGGAGTAAGAAAAGACATTCCAAGAATTATAAGGATGTTTGATGTTTTTCTTTTTCCGTCACTTTTTGAGGGATTTGGAATTGTTGCATTAGAAGCACAGTGTGCAGGTGTTCCGTGTGTAGTGGCAAATACAATAACTAAAAATGTTGATATGGGATTAGGGATAATATCATTTGTTAGCTTAGATGAAAATTTTAAAATATGGTCTGCAGAAATTCAAAAGATTTTGGAAAAAGAAAAATTAAATACAGAAATAATAGCTGATACGATCTCGAAGCGCGGTTTTGATATAAAGAGTAATATTCCAGAGTGGTTATTATTATATGGATTAGAGTATAGGGAATCATAGTTAAATGTACTTACTTTCATAAGAATAAAACTAGTAAAATAAATCGGATGAGGGAGTAAGAAATGAAAAAGAAAAAAATTCTCATTACATCATTTGATATGGCAATTGGAGGAGTAGAAAGAAGTTTAATTGGTTTATTGAATACAATCGACTATAGCAAATATGATGTAGATTTAATGTTATTTAAACATGAGGGAGAGTTTCTTTTTTTATTACCTAAACTGCCTAATTTGTTAAAGGAAGTAAAACAATATACTACTTTTAGAAAATCAATTAAACAAATATTGCAAGAAGGGCAAATTACAATTGGAATGGCAAGGACTTTAGGGAAAATTTTTGGGAATGTGCATGGGAGATATGTGAAAAGTGCAGAGGTGGGATATTTCGTTATTCAGTATGGATGGAGAATAACTTTACCATTTATACCGAAACTGGAAGAGGAGTATGATGTAGCAATTAGTTTTTTATGGCCCCATTATTTTGTTGGAGATAAAGTTCGAGCGAAACGAAAGATTGGTTGGATTCATACAGATTATTCAAATATAAATCTTAATGCAAACATGGAGTATAAAATGTGGAGCAAAATGGATAATATCGTAGCAGTTTCAGAAGGATGTCGAGATTCATTTCTTAGTATTTTACCCAATGTAAATAAGGATGTTGAAATTATAGAAAATATATTATCTCCGGAGTTCGTACGTGAGCAAGCATACAGGGAAGATGTTATGAAAGAACTACAGATGAAACCTGGAAAAATAAAGCTTGTTACTGTAGGGCGGTTATCATATGCAAAAGGAATAGACGTTGCTATGCATGCCTTAAGAAAGTTATTAGATGAGGGATATGATATGGAATGGTATGTAGTTGGGTATGGAGCACTAGAAGCTGAACTTAGAAAGTTATTAGCTGAACTTAAACTGGAAAAACATTTTTTTTTATTGGGTAAAAAGACAAATCCCTATCCATATATAAAAGCATGTGATATATATGTGCAGCCATCGAGGTATGAGGGGAAAGCTGTAACAGTTCGTGAAGCACAAATCATCGGAAAGCCAGTACTTATTACTAATTTTTCAACTGCCAAAAGTCAGGTACAGGATGGAATTGATGGATTAATAACTGAGATGGGAATAAACGGGATAGTTAATGGAATAAAGAGACTTATTGAAGATAAAGAATTAAGGGAAGCACTGGTAGACAATACTCTGAAAGGTGAATATGGAAATCGTAATGAAATCAATAAATTATATGCATTATTTTCGTAAAGGGAGAATAAGTAAATGGTTTTTAATATTTTGAGTGCAATAAAAACACTTTAGGGTAGTGATAGTTATGAAGAAAAAAATTTTATTCGTTATAGATTCGCTACAAAGTGGAGGAGCTGAAAAAAGTTTAGTTTCTTTACTTTCTTCATTTGATTATACGAAATATGAAGTTGATTTGTTAATGTTCTCTGCTAGTGGATTGTATTTACCATTACTTCCAAAACAGGTAAACGTTTTAGAAGTACCGACAATTATTAAAAGACAGGCTGAGAAATTTAATTATTTAATCAAACATAAATACTTTAAAGAGTTATTTCTTAGAGTTGGGGCTTCTATATCTCTTAGAAATCCATACATAAATAAAAAATTACATGCAGCTCAAGTAGTTTGGAGATGGGTGTCTAAAGGGATGGATAGTTTAAAGGAGACATATGATGTTGCCATAGCTTATAGTCAAGGAATGCCAACATATTTTGTGGCAAATAAGGTTTACGCGTGCAAAAAAATCGCTTGGGTGAATACGGATTATAGGTTAGCTGCATTTAATAAAGATTTTGACTTGAACTATTATGAGGAATTTAATGAAATAGTAGCTGTTTCCGATGGTTGTAAGGAAGTATTGATTCAAGAAATTCCTAAAATAGAGTCGAAAATTCAGGTTGTCTATGATATTATATCGCCGACGTTAATTAAATCGATGGCAAATGAGAGTGAAGGATTTAGTGATAAGTTTGAGGGATTACGAATATTAACGATTGGTAGATTAGTCTATGAAAAAGGATATGAATTGGCCATAGAAGCTTGTTATAAATTAAAGCAAAAAGGCCATAGATTTAAGTGGTATGTAATCGGCGAAGGAAATCTTCAAAGTGAACTCGAGGATAGGATAAGTAAATATAATTTACACGATACTTTTATATTATTAGGTACATACAAGAATCCCTATCCTTTTATAAAACACAGTGATATATATGTACAACCCTCTCGGTATGAAGGATTTGGCTTGGCGATAGCAGAAGCTAGAATATTTCAAAAACCTATAGTAGTAACCGATTTTGTTACAGTTCATAATCAAATCAAACATAGAGAGAATGGTTTAATAGTGAAGATGGATTCGGAAGCAATATATGAAGGAGTGAAAGAAATTATAGAAAACGATTTGCTAAAAAAACGGTTATTTGAAAATTTAAGGAAAGAAAAGGTTGGAACGGAAGAGGAAATTGAGAAGATATATGCTTCTTTCAATTAAAGGATTTTATAAATAGAAAGAATGGGGGAACTATGAAAAAGAGAATGCTTTTTATGATTATAAATATGAATATAGGTGGTACGGAGAAGGCCTTATTAAATATGGTAGCAGAAATCCCAAAAGAAAAATATGAAGTGACAATTTTAATGTTAGAGAAAAAAGGAGATTTTTTAAATTTTATTCCAAAGGGGGTTCGTATTGAGTATGTAAAGGGTTACGAGGAAATGCAATATATATTAAATAAACCAACACGAGTAGTTATAGCGGATTTTATAAAACAAAGAAAAATTGTAAAAGCGCTGCAACTGGCAGTGTTGTACGTAATCTCTAAGATTATGAAAGAACGGAGTGTTATTTTTAAATATTGTTTACAGAATTATGAAGATGCTTATAAAAATTATGATATTGCTATCGCTTATGCTGGACCAATGGATTTTATTAGTTATTTTGTGGCAAATAAAGTAGAGGCTAGACGAAAGATTCAATGGATCCATTTCGATATTGAAAAGATATTTTTTAATAAGCATTTTGTTAACAAAGTATATAAAAAATTTCAACATGTTTTTGTAGTTTCAGATGTAGGAAAGATGAAACTTACTCAAACTGTTCCAGAATTGATAAATAAGGCAGAAACTTTTTTAAATATTATTTCACCTGAAATGATATGTAAGATGGCAAATGAAGGAATTGGGTTTGCGGATGATTTTGAGGGCGTAAGAATCCTTACTGTTGGTAGATTGAGTATAGAAAAGGGGCAGGATTTAACAATATCTGTGTTAGCTAGACTTAAAGAAGCTGGCTTCAATGTTAGATGGTATTGTATAGGGGATGGAAAGGAAAGAGGAATGTATGAAAAGCTTGTGAAGAATTACGATGTCCAGGGTGATTATATATTTTTAGGAGCAGTTTCGAATCCCTATCCATTTATGAAACAATGTGATTTATATGTACAACCGTCTCGATATGAGGGATACTGCATAACACTTGCAGAAGCTAGATGTTTTAATAACCCAATTATTAGTACAGATTTTACAGGAGCAAGTGAACAGATAATCCATAACCACAATGGATTAATCGTTCAATTTGACGAGCAGCAAATGTATGATTCTATTGTACAAATATTAAGTGATACATTGCTGGATGGACGGTTGAGAGAAAATATAGAAAAAGAAGTGGTAGATACGAGAGAAGAGTTAAAAAAGTTATATAGAATAGCCAATTCTAATATGTAACTTGTTTTAGAAGGTATTGTTATCGTATTACAGAAATATGGGCGGTTCGCTATTATAAATTATGTTTTTTGTGAAAACATCTTCGAGGGTGTTTTTTATTTTGATATAAAACTTTTAGGTGGTAGAAGGAGATAATTATGAAAAGAGTGCTATTTATGGTAAGTAGTATGAATATAGGTGGTGTAGAAAAATCACTTCTTTCTTTATTATCTGTAATACCAAAAGAAAAGTATGATGTCACAGTATTGATGCTGGAGAAGCGAGGGGGATTTTTAAAACAATTACCAAGTTGGGTAAAGATAGAAGAAGTTACTTGGTTTGAAAATATAAAGCCTAAAATTATGCAACCACCAAAGAAAACGATTAAAGAGTACTTTGAAAATGCAAAGTATATTAAGGGTTTAAATTTTTTATTCACTTATGTGGTATCAAAAAATTTAAAGGATAGATATGTTTTCTATAAAGAGATTTTTAAAGATATTCCACATAATAAGAATAATTATGATATAGCAATAGCATATCAAGGTCCTACTGACATAATTGATTATTATATAGTTAATAGAGTAACTTCAGAAAAGAAAATTTCTTGGATCCATTTTGATGTTTTTCAACATCTAGTTAATACAAAATTATATGAGAAATTATATAATCAGCTGGATAATATATATGTAGTTTCTAAAGAAGCACAAAAACATTTAATAGAGAAGTTTCCTAAAGTAAAAAGTAAGACAAGTGTCTTTTTAAATATTGTACTTCCAGATTTAATAAATGAAATGGCGAAAGAAAAAGTAGAATTTGATAATGAATATAAAGGTATGAAGATAGTAACAGTAGGTAGACTTTCGGAGGAAAAAGGTCAAGACATTGCAATTAAAGTTTTGTCAATGTTACGTAAGGAAGGGTATGAAGTACGGTGGTACTGTATTGGAGAAGGGGAAAATAGAACGTATTATGAGACGCTAATATGTAAATATAATTTAAAAAAGGACTTTGTATTAATGGGATCAACACAGAATCCTTATCCTTATATACATCGATCAGATATATATGTTCAAACATCTCGGCATGAAGGGTATTGTCTTACATTAGCTGAGGCAAAATGCTTAAAAAAGCCTATTGTAACGACTAATTTTACAGGCGCAAATGAGCAAATAATAGATGGATATAATGGTTTTGTTGCTGAATGTAATGAGGAAAGCCTATATTACAAGATTAAATATCTTTTGGATCAACAAAGAGTGCGTGAAGAGATAACGACTAATTTGTTAGAAGAGGAATTTAACAACTTAGAAAAGGTAAATCGTTTTTTAAGTTAATTGTAAATGAAAGGGTGCAATTATGAATCCTAAAATTAGTATTATTGTTCCCATTTATAAAGTTGAGCAATATATTCATAAATGTATTGATTCTATATTAAAGCAAACGTTCAAAGAGTTTGAGTTGATACTTGTTGATGATGGATCTCCTGATAGTTGTGGTGAGATTTGTGAAGGGTATGCGACTCAAGATAGTCGAATTAAAGTAATCCATAAGGAAAATGGTGGATTATCTTCAGCAAGAAATGCAGGATTAGAAGTAGCACAGGGAGATTATATAGGATTTGTTGATAGTGATGATTGGATAGAAGTGGATATGTATGAATTGTTATATGGTATGTGCCTAGAACAGGATTGTGATATAGCTATTTGTAGTAGTGAAATTCATTACAATGATAAAACGGTAATTTCAAGCAATCATCCGTTTGTTATTCATGATAGATATAGCGCGATGAAAGCGATGCTAGAAGGGAATTTGTATGATGAAGTTGTTTGGACTAAACTTTTCAAAAGACAGTTATTAGAGGGTATTAAATTTCCAGTAGGTATGTCATATGAAGATACAGCATTTACGTATAAAGCTATTCATAAGTGTAACAAAGTATGTTTTATAGGAGAACCTAAATATCATTATATAAAGCGTGATAATAGTATGATGGATCAGGCTGTAAAAGAGATTAAAATTGACTCAGTCTTAATTTATGATGAAATGTGTAAATTTATGGAGCGATATTATAAGGAGTTATATAACTTAGTTATATTAAAACTAGGAAATTGTTCGATGGTAGTATTAAATTTAATATCATTGAGTGGAAGACTTAATGAGCATAAGGGTAAATATTATAAGGTTATTAGTATATTGAATCGTTATTTTTATAAAACAATACGTTTAAAAGAGTATGGAAAAAGTGTAAAGTTTTTATTATTGGCAACCAAGTTACATCCATTATTGTATAAATTTTTAATTAATAATTTTGCAAAAAGGGGATAGATATGAAGAAGTGGCAGCTACAACTGGGATTTTAAAAAATAGGAGTGAGTATTATCCAAAATAATACAATTTTAATATTCACCTATCGATAGTTTAGTTTAACTTATGAAGGGGATTAATCATGCGAACGATGCATTCAATCAAGAATATATCAATAAGTATATTTTCTCAAATGGTTATTGTTATTCTAGGGTTTATATCTAGGAAAGTTTTTTTAGATAGTTTAGGAATAGAGTATTTAGGGATAGATGGCTTGTTAATTAATGTTTTATCCATGTTGGTGTTAATTGAAGCTGGTATAGGGGCAAGTATAGTATACAATTTGTATAAACCATTGGCAGAAAATAATCAGTATAAAATTATAGCTCTAGTTCAATTATATAAAAAAATTTATCAGATTTTAGCAATCATTATTCTAGTAATAAGTGCTATGATATATCCCTTTTTAAGTTATTTAATGAAAGATGGGGCGTCTATATCGAATGTTGCGATAATCTATTCGATATTCGTGGTAAAAAATGTAGTTACCTATTTAAATGCTCATAAGAGGTCTTTAATACAAGCAGATCAAAGAGGATACATATTGGCTAGGATGGATCTCTTATTTCAAGTGGTAACTACAATATTCAAAATATTTATACTGATGTACACGAAAGATTATATATTGTATTTAATTATAGAGTTGAGTATATATGTAATTCAAAATGTGGTAAACGGTAGGATTGTGAATAAGAACTATCCTTATATAAAGACAAAAAAGAAATATTCTATAGATAATGATACGAAAGAAAAATTAATTATAAATGTAAAGGCGATGTTTTTGCATAATATTGGAGGATATATTGTATTTGGAACTGATAATATACTGATTTCATCTTTTGTAGGTCTTGCTATGGTAGGGATATATTCGAACTATACAATGATAATAAATCAATTAGCAGCTGTAGTAAATCCTATATTAAATGGAATTGAAGCAAGTGTAGGAAATCTAATTGCAACTGAGAATAATGACAAAAATTATGTAATATTTAAAGTGGCTTATTTAGTGAATTTTTGGATCTTTTCTTTTTGTACCATATTTTTATTTAATCTGTTAGAGCCATTTATAGGGTGGTGGCTTGATAAGAAGTATTTATTAAATAACATAGTTTTTGTAGTGATACTCATTAACTTTTATTTAACAGGGATGCGAACCGCGATAGCTATTTTTAAAAATAAAGCGGGATTATTTGTACAAGATAAGTATATTCCATTAGTTGAAGCGATAATCAATTTAAGTTTATCTATTCTATTAGCTAACATATTTGGGTTGGTAGGTATATTCATAGGAACGGCGATTAGTACAATTGCTACTGTACTTTGGATTCAGCCTTATATTGTATATAAAAATCTTTTTAAGAAATCAGTTTGGAGTTATTTTACAACATACGTATTTTATATATTTTTAACTGTCGTAACAGGTTTCATTACTACAAGTATATGTAATTATTTCATAGAAGGTAGTACTTTTATTTCGTTAGTCGGAAAAGGTGTGATTTGCTTATTAGTACCAAATGTAATATACGTATTAACTTTTTATAAAAGCACAGAATTTCAATATATAAGGAATATCTTTAGTATGATGTTTTTACAAATTAAAAAGAAACGAAACGTTATTTAGGTATAAAAATTATGTACATTATATTGGTTTGAATTATTAAGGAAGTATATTGTTGTTGAAGCCTGTTAGTATGAAATGAAACTTGATTTTAATTAGAAAACGTGAATCATTAGCCCTAACATAGTATTTATATAATGCATAGTATTCTATTAAAGGGATACGTATGTAAGCATAATATAAAATATTTGTCCCCATGCACCGATAGAAGTTTGAATTTTCTGTCGAAATTTAACTTCTATCTTAGTTGGAGGTTATATATAAATCATGGCAAAATTTCAAGTGACATGTGTTTTGAAAGGGAATCTGCCTGTGTTAAGCGAGGGAGAATTTTGTTTTTGTATAGATACTTGTGAGTTATTTATTGGGACGAAAAAAGGGAATGTAAAAGTATCAACGGAGAATAAATTTGAGAGGTTAGTAAGTAAACTTAAAAGCAATACATTTGGAAGTTCTAAGTCTAGAAAATCACTGATTGGAGAAACAGAATCTGCTAATGTGGTTTCGGGCACGTATTTTCTTGAGTTAGAGAGATGGAATGTTAAAAATGATGGAACGGACGCGGAGAATACTTCTAAAGGGATTAATAATGCATTATCATGGGCATCTCAACAAGGATTTATAGAAGTTGTTTTACCCATGGGGACATATTTAATTGATGAAAATACACCAATTGAGCCACAAAGCTTTATGACTTTAAATTTAGGTGGATCGACTTTGAAAATAAGAAGTAATGGATTAGTAAAATATGCAATCGTACGATATCAAAGAAATCAAAAATTTTCTCGAGTTACGAATGGAAGGATTCAAGGGGATAAAGATACACATGATTATACAACGATTCCTCATACTCATGAATGGGGATATGGGATTGAAGTAGGAAATACGACTCCTGTTGAGGGGAGTAATATGAATTACATTTCAATAGATAATATGGAAATCTTAAATTGTACTGGCGATGGGATAGCGATGGAAAGTACATGGGGACAAATTGGAGAATATGATTTTGCTGGTACATTTGAAATAGGGGCGATTAGTGATGTCAATGGTTCCCTAATAGTAGATGATAATAAAATTAGATCGAATTTAAAAATAGATTTACATCATAGTAGCATTATAAAATGGGGATATTTCGGTTTGTATGGAGATGGCTATGGTGGAACTGGTTCAGAAATATATACAGAATTATATGATGTGTTATTTTATAAGACTGATAATACTTTTGTAACGGCTGCGAAGAGAGTAAAGTTTTTTGAAGAAGTGAGTGTTCCAAAAGAAGCAGATTATGCGAAAATAGTACTTCACCAAGGTACAATACCTGCAGAAAACGGTTGTAAAATAACTGTTAGAATTCCGGAATTTTCCCGAAATGTATTTATTGAGAAATGTAAAATACATGATTGTAGAAGGCTTGGGATAAGCGTATCTGGCGCGAAACAAATTTATATTAGAGATTGTGAAATTTACAAAATGAAAGGTACAGCGCCTCAGGGAGCAATAGATATTGAAGATGGATATCGATTAAATCAATATATAAACATTGAGCGTAATAACATATATGATAATCAGGGATATAACGTTGTTGTAGTCGGTGGTAGATATATTAATATCATTCAAAATAAATTAGTTAATAATTCATTAGTAGTAGGCGAAAATGTAGAGAAAGTGATTGTAAGCAATAATCACTTAAGGGAAGTAAGTTGTGTTTTAAGCGGAGAAGTAACTTTTACGAATAATCAAATGTATGCTACTCGAGTCACGATAGATCAAGGGGATAAAGAAGCACTTATTGGTAACTGTATTTTCCATAATAGCGCATTGTTAATGGGAAGAGATAAAGCATATTGTATTCAAGTGAACCAATGTGAATTTTTTAGTGATCGAGATTTATTTCATTCTTTTTCACAGTTAGGTTCAATAATTGGTTTTTCAGCAGAACCGCAAACTATATCAGATTGTGTTATTAAAGGAGGGGCTGTAGAGGGTACAAGTTTGACAGGCGTATCACCTGGTATGAAAAATGGATGGAGATTAAATAATATTTCTTTTATAGATACGAAACACCCGCAAGGAATCATTACGAATTTACCGCCAGGAGTATATACGGGATGTAAATTTGAGAACAGCGGTACAATATCATTTGTTACAAAAACTCCTCAAGCAGAATATGAATTTAATGGATGTTCATTTAGTTGGGATGCTTATAATCTTTTTACTGTTGAGTCTTCTCAAAGGATAGCAATGCTAAAAGTGAAAAATAGTAATTTTAGAGGAGGAAGATGGGGCTCAGCATTTTTTTTATGGGACATTGGTGGGAGAATAGAATTTAATAATAATGCATTTGAATACCTTAATTCGGAATCGACAGACAGTATAATTAATTTTTGGAATGAAACATTTACGAGTGAGTTTATGTTAATAGAAAATAATATATTTAGGTCAAATAAAAGTATGATAGGCGTGAATGCAAATCAGATTTCATCCTCAATCACTTTAATTTTTAAAGATAATATTGTTGACACAGTAATTATCAAATTAAGGGATGAACATATAAAAAAGGATAATTATATTAATGGCGTCTTTGATCCGTACATGTAAAGTTATAGAAACTAATGGAGTAACAGGTCCTTTGTAAATAAGCAGTGCTACCCCATGGGAATATTCACATAGGCTAGCTATGTTTAAACTATTTGATGAGATAGAATAAATGAAAGATGACGTAATTAAACAAAACAAGGGGCAACTAACTGTAGTTGTCTTTTGTTTTGTTTAATTGCATATAAAGTTTTAAATGGTTCTTCGTGTTAGGGGTATTAAACGTAAATAAGTAAGGAGGATAGTACATGAAAAGAATTTTTGATGTATGTATTTCTTTATTGTTATTATTTGTATGTTTGCTTCCTATTCTTGTTGTAGCGATTTTAGTTAGGCTTAAATTAGGATCTCCTGTGCTATTTAAACAACAGCGTCCAGGACTGCATGGAAAACCGTTTAATGTTTATAAGTTTCGAACTATGCTAGATAAGAAAGGGAGTGATGGGGAATTACTTCCAGATCAAAATAGATTGACTACTTTTGGGGCAATTCTTAGAAAATATAGTTTAGATGAGTTACCCCAACTGATGAATGTTCTATGGGGTGATTTAAGTTTAGTAGGTCCAAGGCCATTATTGATGGAATACTTACCCCTATATTCTAGTAAACAGGCTAAAAGGCATAATGTAAAACCAGGAATTACGGGATGGGCACAAATAAATGGTAGGAATTTGATTACCTGGGAAGAAAAATTTGAATTGGATGTATGGTATGTGGAGAATCACTCTTTTTTACTAGACTTGAAAATAATTGTACTTACAATATTAAAAGTATTTAAAACAGAGGGAATAAATCATGTAGGGCATGTGACAATGGAGAGATTTACTGGAGGGAAAATAGAAATAAAGGGGGAGGGAAAATGAAAATTTTAATAATAGGATGTGGTGGGCATAGCAAGGTTGTGAGGGATATAATCTTATCAAATGAAGGATATGAAATAGTCGGTTATTTAGATGATTTGTACACAGATATAAATATTGTAGACAATCTTTATTTTGGAGCAATTGCAGATGCAAGGGAAATTATCAATAATTTTAATAATGTAAAGCTCGTGATTGCTATAGGAAATAATAAAATAAGAAGAGAAATTTCAGAAATATTAAATCAACCAAGTAGCATATATGCTACTTTAATTCATAAAACAGCCATTATAAGTTCAAATGCTTATATAGGAAATGGAACGGTAATTATGCCAAATGTGGTTGTTAATGCGGATACTTTCATCGGTAACCATACTATAATAAATACAGGCTCAATAATAGAACATGATAATATAATTGATGATTTTGTTCATATTTCACCACATGCTACACTTACAGGTTCTGTCACTATAGCAGAGGGGGCACATATAGGAGCATCAGCTACTATAATTCCAGGTGTTCAAATTGGTAAGTGGTCTATTGTTGGAGCTGGTTCTGTAGTTATAAACGATTTTCCATCTAATTGTACTGCTGCTGGTATTCCAGCCAAAGTTATTAATGTAGTAAATTGAGAGGAGATGAAGAATGATGATAAAAAATAAGGAGAAAATCTATCTTTCCTCTCCACACATGAGTGGAAATGAACAGAAATATATAAAAGATGCTTTTGATTCAAATTGGATTGCGCCTCTTGGTCCAAATGTAGATGAATTTGAAAGAGAGCTTGCTTCTTTTGTAGGAGTTAAAGGTGGGGCTGCGGTTAGTTCAGGGACTGCTGCCATTCATCTAGCTTTGCGATTATTAAACGTTCAAAAGGGAGATACAGTATTTTGTTCAAGTTTCACTTTTGTAGCGAGTGCGAATCCGATTGTTTATTTAGGAGCTGAACCAGTATTTATTGACTCAGAACCGGAAACATGGAATATGTCACCACAAGCTCTAGCACTTGCGTTACATGATGCTGATAAAGCTGGGAAATTACCTAAGGCTGTCATTCTTGTTCATTTATATGGTCAGAGTGCGAAATTAGAAGAAATTCTTTCTCTTTGTAATCATTATGATGTTCCTATAATTGAGGATGCAGCAGAATCTCTTGGATCTACATATAAAGGAAAAGCAAGCGGTACATTCGGGAAGTTTGGTGTTTATTCATTTAATGGAAATAAAATTATTACAACTTCAGGTGGTGGAATGCTAGTTTCTAATGATGTAGAAGCATTGGAAAGAGCGAGATTTTTAGCGACACAAGCAAAGGATCCAGCTCCACATTATGAGCATAGTGAAGTAGGGTATAATTATCGAATGAGTAATATATTAGCTGGTATTGGAAGAGGACAATTAGAAGTGTTAGAAGACAGGGTGAAAGCTAGAAGATCTATATATAAACGGTATTACGAAGCACTATCTTTCATACCAGGCTTTTATTTTATGCCTGAATTAGAAAATACTTGTTCAAATCGTTGGCTCACTACATTGACAATTGATGAAAAGGAATCCGGGATTTCTATTGGAAAAGTGTTGAGCACTTTAGCAGAAGAGAATATTGAGGCGCGTCCTATGTGGAAGCCACTTCATATACAGTCGCTCTTTAAAAGGAAGAAGTATTATTCTCATAGTAAAAATGAAGATGTGTCGCAGCATCTATTTCAAAGTGGGATTTGTTTGCCTTCAGGATCTAATATGTTAGTTGAAGATCAACAAAGGGTCATTCAAGGCGTTTTAAAAGCTCTAAAATGAAAGAAATAAAGAGTAACTAAAAGTGGAATTAGATTTGTATACGTACGACTAACAGTTCTTTATAATGAATTTTTTGTGAAAAATGTTTGAGGATATTCAGTTTAAATTGACATAAAAAGGATATAATGCTAGGTTTTAAATATCTAATCCTTAATCTACAAGCGAATTAAAGTAAATAATTGGGAAGGTAATAAAATAAGTGATTTTGTTCGTTAAAAAGAATGATAAAGAGGTATGTTTAACGAATTTAATATATAAATAGTATTTGTATTAACTTTTCATGTATTAGGAGGGAAAAATGAGCGCTATAACTGGCATTATTCACTTTAATAATGAACCTGTATCAATTGAACATGGCACGCGATTAATGAGTGACTTACAAAAGTACCCTGCTGATGATATTCAAATATGGCATAAGGAAAACGCCTTCTTGGGATGTCACGCACAATGGATTACACCAGAGTCAGTTGGTGAACAATTACCCTTCTATAATTATGAAAAACAACTGGCAATTACAGCAGATGCTATTATTGATAATCGTTATGAGTTGTTTGAAAAATTACAAATAGATTATGCGGATAGAAAAAACATGACAGATAGTGAGTTGATTTTACTCTCTTATCAGAAGTGGGGAGAAGCAGCACCGAAATATTTGGTGGGTGATTTTTCTTTTATGATTTGGGATGAGAAAAAACAAATATTGTTTGGAGCTAGAGATTTTTCTGGGAGCCGAACACTTTATTTTTATCGTAGTGAGAACAAATTTTCTTTTTGTACTAGTATAAAGCCGTTATTTACTCTACCATATGTTGAGAAAAAATTGAATGAGCAGTGGCTTGCTGAATTTTTAACTATACCTGTGAATTTTGAATCAGTAGACCCTTCTTCAACAGTATATAAAACTGTTGAGCAAATTCCACCTTCCCATTCTGTTACTGTGAAAAATGGAAAGGTGAAATTATCGAGATACAATACACTAATCGCCGGAGAAAGGCTTCAACTCAAATCAAACGAAGAGTATGAAGAAGCGTTTTTGGAAGTGTATCAAAATGCGATAAGATCACGTTTACGTACCCATCATCAAGTAGGGGCTCATTTGAGTGGAGGACTTGATTCGGGTTCTGTAGCCAGCTTTGCTGCACGAGATTTAAGTGCAGCAAATAAACGTCTACATACATATAGTTATGTCCCCGTAAAGGGTTTTGTAGATTGGACGCATAGAAGTAGAATAGCTGATGAACGACCTTTTATTCAATCAACTGTACAGCATGTAGGAAATATTAAGGAGCATTATTTGGATTTTGAAGGAAGAAGTCCTCTATCAGAAATAGATGATTGGCTTGAAATTCTAGAGATGCCATATAAATTCTTCGAGAATACTTTTTGGCTTAGGGGAATTTATGAGGAGGCCCGGTTACAGGGGATTGGAGTACTCTTAAACGGACAGAGAGGAAATTGGACGGTGTCATGGGGTCCAGCTGTGGACTATCAAGCTATGCTTTTGAAAAAGATGAATGTGCGTCGCTTTTTGCAAGAGCTATATTCGTATAGTAGAAATATTGGTGTAAAGAAATCGCGAGTATTTTCAGTAGTGAGAAAAAAGGCATTTCCGTTTTTAAATCGAATATCTTCATCAAAAAATCAAATTGTTTTCCCTAGATTTATTAATCCAGAATTTGCAAATAGGATGAATGTGTTCGATAAGCTCCTAGAGCATAATGTTGATATAACAGGCGCCTCAATAACAGATGCATATGAAGTAAAGAAGAGGCAATTTGAACAGTTATTCTATTGGAACATAACTGGTACATATGGATCTAAATTATCTTTGCGCTATTCCTTATGGGATCGCGATCCAACGAATGATTTACGGGTTGTTCAATTTTGTTTAGCGGTTCCAGAAGAACAATACGTTCAAAATGGTTTAGATCGAGCACTAATTCGAAGAGCAACAAAAAATTTCTTACCTGATAAAGTAAGGTTGAACCAGCTCACTAGAGGTGTTCAAGGTTCTGATGGTGTTTACCGTATGGCACATCAATGGAGTGAATTTATTGAAGAGCTTGAGCAGCTTAGTAAGGATCCTTTGATTTCGGAATTTTTGGATATAGAGGTTATTAGAACTGCGATTTCTAAGATTAAAGAAGAACCTCATCCAGAATATGCATTTGATTTAGATTTTCGAATTTTAATGCGTAGTTTAATAGTGTATCGATTTATGAAAAAAATTATTTGAAGGGAGGTGACATAATGAAAAAAGATTGGACAATTCCTACATTGGAAGTACTTGATATCAATATGACAATGGCTGGACCGGGTATTAAAATACCTGATGGTGTTCAACCGGATGAGGACGAAATGGTTCACCATAGCTAATTTATCAATTAGGATGCACATTGTTATCCCCTTATACAGTAAAAGTATAAGGGGTTTTTATAAAAATTTTGAAAGCAATTTGGAGTGAGAGAGTTGATGGAAAATACAAATAAAAATGTATATAAAGTTTTTGGGTTAAGAGTGTTGAGTGAAATGAAATTGCCGGAATTACCTCAAATCAATGAACAAGAAGAGAATGTAGAAATTGTAATTCGATTAACTAATTTATCTCAGAAGTGGAGTGAACTTGCTAGCGCAAAACAAAACTTTGTAGTTGATAAAAACGTAGTTATGATTTGTATACCTGATACTGCTATATTTTCTATACAAGGAGGAAAGCAAATATTTGTTTCACCAATGAAGGACGCTTGTGAAGATAAGATTCGTCTTTATATACTTGGAACTTGTATGGGTGCCTTACTAATCCAAAGGGGAATATTACCATTACATGGTAGTGCAATAAATATTGATGGGAAAGTTTATGCCTTTGTAGGTGATTCAGGAGCAGGTAAATCAACTCTTGCAGCGGCTTTTTTAAGTAAAGGATACAAAATTTTGAGTGATGATGTAATTGCTGTGACAGTTTCGTCAGATAAGACTCCAATTGTGATTCCATCTTATCCGCAACAAAAATTATGGGCGGAGAGTTTGAATGCTTTTGGAATGGGAACGGCAAGTTATAATCCATTGTTTGAGCGAGAAACAAAGTATGCTGTGCCTGTACAATCTCATTTTTTCTCTGAACCATTACCTCTTGCTGGTGTTATTGAGTTAACGAAAACAGAGGATGAGAGTGTTGAGTTGATTCGAATTGAAGGACTTGAACGATTGCGTACATTGTTCTTTCACACATTTCGTAAGTTGTTAATTACGCAATTAAAATTGACAGAGTGGCATTTCACTACTTCTACAAATGTGATAAACAAGGTAGATATGTTTCATTTGAAACGTCCAAATAATAGGTTTACAGCGCATGAACTTGTATCAATTATATTAAAAACTATACACGGAGGAGGAGTAATAGATGATGTATACAGAGAGAATTTCTCTAGAGTGTCAGATTGTGCAAAGTGAAGAGAATATTGTGAGTGATATGGATGGGGAAAAAGTAATGCTAAATGTTCAAAAAGGGAAATATTATAATTTGGGAGAAACAGGGGGAGAAGTTTGGGAACTAATAAAAACTCCAATTATGGTTACTGAACTCGTCAGTACGTTGTTGTCAAAGTACAACATTGAACGGGGCGATTGTGAAGAGCAAGTTCTTTCCTTTTTAGAGTGTTTGTTTCAAGAAGATTTAATTCAAATAAAAGATCAATCTAATAGATAAATTCGTAATTTCAAGAGAACTGTTAGGAAGGGATTAATGAATATTGTGAAAAGGTTAAGGGTATTTTTATCGCTGAGCATGGAAACAAAGCTTTTATTTTTAGAGGCTTTTATTTTTTTAGGGTGGGCGCGTGTACTAAAAAGTATTACCTTTTCCAAAGTTGCACCTTCTTTAGGGGATTACATGAACGAAACATCAGTTGCCCAAATTCAGCCACATGGGGATACACTAAAGAAGGTGTCTGAAGCTATTTCTATTATGAGTCGTTATACTTTTTGGGAAAGTCAGTGTCTTGTTAAAGCTATAGCTGGGATGAAAATGCTCGAAAAACGTCACATTGAGAGTACTCTTTATTTAGGAACTGCTAAGGATAGTCATGGGGATTTAATTGCGCATGCATGGTTACGGAGCGGTTCTTTTTATGTTACTGGATCAGAAGGAATGGAGAAATTTACTGTCGTTGGATCATTTGCAAAGAGGCTAAGTGAGGACATTATTAAAGGAGAATAAAATGGAGAAAGATTTTGGTCTTAATGTAGAGTTCATGTCTAAGGAATTGAAACTTCTTTTTGCAATTTTGAAGTTACAAGATGACGAAACAGTGCAAACTTACAGTAATGAATGGTTTTCCGATATTGATTGGGAGGTATTTCTTGAGCAAGCTGTGCATCATCGCGTTTATCCGGTGATATATCAAAAACTTAAACAGGTGGATGAGGAACTAATTCCTTCACATATTGTACAAACCTTGAATAGAAAATATAAAAAAAATACATTTCAAATGCTTTATTTAAGTGCTGAAATGGAACGAATAAATAAACTATGTAATGAAAATGAGATTCGTATGATTTTTCTAAAAGGACCTGTACTATCTCAGGATTTATATGGGGATATTTCTTTACGAACATCCTGTGATTTGGACGTTCTAATTCCGATGCAAAATTTAGAAAAAGTAGAAATGCTACTTTTAGAGCAGGGGTATGTAAAAGACGACTATATTCAAACGATATTAAATGATTGGAAATGGAGGCATCATCATATAACATTTTTTCATCCAATAAAGCGGATCAAAGTTGAAATTCATTGGAGGTTAAACCCCGGACCGGGTAAGGAACCTGGGTTTGAAGAGCTTTGGGGGAGAAAGAGAAAAAGTACCCTTACGAGTAATTCTGTATATATGTTAGGAAAGGAAGATTTATTTTTATTTTTGGTATCTCATGGTGCTAGACATGGTTGGTCCAGATTACGCTGGTTAGTAGATATAAAAAAAATTGTCGATCAAGAACTTAATTGGAGTGAGATCCATAAGTTAATGAGAAAATATCAAATGCTTCATTTAGGAGGACAAGCATTAATTTTAGCAGCTCAATTGCTAGGTGTACGACTAGATGAAAGGATGATGGAATTAGTAGCGAAAAAACATTCAAAGCAGTTAGCTCAAGAGGCACTGTTTTATTTCAAGCAAATGATAAACTTGCATACCGATCCTGTCCCTGAAGAAGTATTTATCTATCATAGCCGATATTTATTTTCACTAATGTCTAATCAGCAAAAAATTTTATATATTATGAGCCAACTATATCCTTATCCAATTGATGCAAAAACATTACCGTTACCTAAATTTCTTCATTTTTTATATTTTCCTCTACGTCCGTTTTTATGTCTTTGGAGGAAAACAAAGAAGCTGGCTTTGTTATAGGGGGAACATCGATGAATCATATTATATATTTTATGAAGAAACTATACTCTTCGGCGGGAAACATACTGTATGTGAATTTATTTGGTATGGTTTTAATAAGTTTACTTGAAGGGATAGGTATTATTTTATTAATTCCTATGATAAGTATGACTGGAATAATTAATATAGGCGAGGAGACTACTTTTATTGCACCTGTCTCTAGGTTTTTGCAGGATTTTCCTAAAACAGCAAGTCTAGTTTCTATTTTAGGTATATATATACTAATAGTGTTAGGTCAAAATTTACTACAAAGAAATATAACGCTAAGGGATGCGAGAACGCAACAAGCTTTTATACGAGAGTTAAGACTAGAAACATATAGTATGATTTTAAAAGCAAAGTGGAGTTTTTTTTTAGAGAAAAGGAAAACAAATCTAATAAATATATTAACTACAGAATTAGCTCGTGTAAGTTATGGGGTTAATTTAATTTTACAATTGTTAGCTGCTATTCTGTTTACATTTATACAGGTGGGGATTGCGTTTTTATTATCTCCTCAAATAACTATATTTGTTTTGGTCTTTGGTTTATTATTCTTGGTAGCTTCTCGTGTTTTTATAAAAAAAGCACGAATACTAGGCGGTAAGACCTCAGAATTGGCAAAAGACTATCTTTCTGGTATAACAGATCATTTTAATGGAATTAAAGATATAAAGAGTAATACTTTGGAAGCATCACGTTTAGATTGGTTACAATCTATAACAAAAAAGATGAGTAATGAGCAAATGGAGTATATGAGAATAAGATCAAACTCTCAATTGTTTTATAAAGTTTCAATGGCTATATTAATTGCATTTTTTTTATTATTATCAGTAAGTATGTTTCAAGCGCAACCCACCCAATTACTATTAATCATCCTCATTTTCTCCAGACTATGGCCAAGATTCATGACGATTCAATCAAATTTAGAACAACTGGCTGCAAGTATTCCTGCTTTTAAGTCATTATGGGAGTTGCAAGAGGAATGTAAGGAAGCGATTGAAATGCAGGATATACATCAACAAAAACATATAGAGCGGATTCGTATAAAACAAGGTATGGAGTGTAAGGATGTTTACTTTCGTTATAATAAGCAAGAATCTTTATACGCACTTCAAAATATTAATGTGCAAATTCCAATAAACAGTATGACGGCCATTGTGGGGCATTCTGGTGCAGGCAAAAGTACATTAATTGATGTATTAATGGGATTAATCCAGCCAGAAAAAGGTCAAGTGTTAATAGATGGTACGCCCCTTACAACTGATAATTTATTGTCATTAAGGCGGGCTATTAGTTATGTACCACAAGATCCTTTCTTATTTAATGCAAGCATAAGAGAAAATTTATTGATGATTGAGCCAAATGCAAGTGAAGAACAAATTTGGTCTGCATTAAATTTTGCGGCCGCCGCTGAATTTGTACAAACGCTTCCTAAAGGGCTTGATACACTAATTGGGGATCGAGGAGTAAGGCTTTCAGGTGGTGAACGTCAACGACTTGTACTAGCGCGGGCTATTTTAAGAAAACCGTCGATTTTAGTATTAGATGAGGCTACGAGTGCATTAGATACTGAAAATGAAGTGAAAATCCAATCAGCAATAGAAAGGTTGAAAGGAACAATGACAATTATTGTGATTGCGCATCGTTTATCTACTATACGCAATGCAGATCAAGTCATTGTCTTAGGAAAAGGTGAAATTGTCCAAAAAGGTGAATTTAATCAATTGGCTAAAGAGAGAAAAGGTGTATTTCGAAGTTTGTTAGGGTCACAAATGGAAGTTGGTTCTTAGAGAGGAAAGAGTGAATGAATTTTTGTATTCATACAGTTCGAATCGAATAAAAGCCTGAGTGATGGCCAGTTATAACAGGGCATTATTCAGGCTTTTATTTGTACGTTTTCTAAATTTAGGGAGTAAATATAAATGAGTACCTTGCAATGAATAATACTAAGTGGTATATTATGGATATAATGGGTACCGTGTATTGAATAGTACTGAAATGAGAAAGGGGGATTGACTTTGAACGTTCAGTTTAAAAAAGGCGTGTTAGAACTGTGTGTTTTAGCACTTGTGAAACGTAAAGATTGTTACGGCTATGAACTTGTTCAGCAAATCTCAAATAAATTTTTAATATCGGAAGGGTCAGTGTATCCTTTATTACGTCGTTTAACGAAAGAAGGATATTTTCAAACGTATTTAAAAGAATCTACAGAGGGACCGCCTCGTAAATATTATCAACTAACTGAGCAAGGGGAAACGCAACTGAATTTGTTAGTAACGGAGTGGCGTGATTTTGCAAAAGGCGTACAAGAAATTATTGAAGGGGTGGAATGGGATGAGTAAAGAACAGTTTCTTAAAGAATTATCAAGTCATCTTAGAAAGTTACCGGAAGAAGAGAGGAAAGATATTTTATTTGATTATGAAGAGCATTTTCAGTTTGGAATAGAAGAAGGAAAAACTGAATCGGAAATAATAAAGGGCCTTGGCTCTCCGAAAGTAATTGCAAAAGACTTACTTGCTTTGTATCGCTTTGACGAAATGAAAAAGGACCCATCAACTACCAATATAACAAGGGCTGTTATGGCAGCGATTGGACTTAGTTTGTTTAATTTTATTATTGTGTTAGGCCCGTTAGTTGCAATTATTGCTTTTATATTTTCCTTCTGGCTCGGTGGAATTGCTAGTGTAGTGACACCATTTTTCGTTATTGGAAAAGTATTTATGGGTACTTTTATATGGTTGGATTTATTCGTTAGTATAACGTTTGTTGGGGTAGGTTTGTTGTTATGTATTATCGCTTATTATAGTACGAATTGGTTTAAAAAGTTATGCGTACGTTATGTACTATGGAACTTCAAAATGATAAAAGGGGAGTAGATGATGAAGAAAATATTGTTAGTAGCTATCGCTTGTATCATTATTGGAGTAATAGGGATTTCACAAACATATGAAAAAGCCGTGCAAACTGCAGAAGAAGGAAATAAAGAAGACGTAATTAAAAACGAAACACTAAAAAATATAGAAGTTAAGTTAGATGCTGGGGATATTGTTGTCCAAAAATCTCCCGACTCTTCTTTTTATGTAAAGCAATCAGGAGATGTACGTAAACACGAGGTTCGTATTGCTGAAGATGGTGACACATTAAAAATTATTGGGGAAAGAGAAAAAGGTGCTTCATTTGATTTTTCTTTTTACGATTTTAGATTTCAAACGTCTACAATAACTCTCCTTGTGCCTGAACGTTCATACCAAGAGATAAAAATAAATTCATCAGCTGGACAAATAGAAATAAGTGATGTGAAAAGTGACTGTGTAAGTGTTGGGACACTCGCTGGAGAAGTAGATTTGAAAAATGTCACAGCAAAAAGTGTGGAAGGATCTTCAAAAGCTGGTGAGGTGAGCTTTAAGAAGGTAATAGGAAAAGTAACTGTGAAGTCGGCTAGCGGGGAAGTGCATATTATGGATCATGATCCTAAATATGATGTAGAGGCAAGTTCAACCGCTGGGGATGTAGATATTACTTTATTAGAAAAACCACAAGATGCAGTTATAACGGGGCAAAGTGCTGCTGGCGAAGTAATGATTTTTAATGAAGAAAATAAAAATATAACAATTGGCAATGGTAGTAAAAAGATTAGTGGTAAAACAGCTGCTGGCGATGTGACGATTGAAACTCGTTCATAAGAAATAAAATGTATGGAAATCTATCAAAATACAAAAAAAGAAGATAATTACCGTATATAAATAAGGTAATTATCTTCTTTTATTATTCTTAATGTAAATCACGATATACGCCAATTACTTTTCCGATAACTGACACTTGTTTTAAAATGATAGGTTCTAATGAAGAGTTTTCCGGTTGTAGACGGAAATGGTCTTTTTCTTTATAGAAACGTTTAACAGTTGCTTCGTTATCTTCTGTTAAAGCGACTACAATTTCACCGTTGTATGCAGACTGTTGTTGGCGAACAACAACTAAATCCCCATCGAAAATACCAGCTTCAATCATACTATCTCCGGAAATACGTAACATAAATACTTGGTCTGCTCCAGCGACAATGCTAGCTGGAAGTGGGAAATGATCTTCTACACTTTCAACTGCTGTAATAGGTAATCCAGCAGTAACTTTTCCGATAATTGGAACTTGAATAACAGATTGTGTCTCTGTATCCATTCGGTTGTCACCTAAAATTTCAATTGCTCGTGGTTTTGTTGGATCGCGTCGAATATATCCTTTTTCTTCTAGTCGTGATAAATGTCCGTGCACTGTAGAACTAGAAGCGAGGCCGACTGCTTGACCGATTTCACGTACGGAAGGTGGATATCCTTTTTCTTGTACTTTTAGCTTAATAAAGTCGAGAATGTCTTGCTGGCGTTTCGTTAACTTCTCCATGTTTTCTAACACCTCGTTTTCTTTCATTTTTCTTATTAATAAGTATAACATGCGAAAAAACATTCTACAAACATAAGTTCGAACGAAAGACGAATTTATGATACACTATAAGGAAAATATAGTGAGAAAGAAGGGTTCAAAATGAATGCAATTATTTATGCACGTGTGAGCACAACAAAAGAAGAACAGGAAACATCATTATTGCGTCAAAAAGATGAATTATTGCATTTAGCTGAGCGCTATCAAATGAATGTTGTAAAGGTGATTGAGGAGCAGGCTAGTGGTTATACAATTGAACGTGATGGCATATTAGAAGTGCTAGATACAATTCGCGATGAACAAGTTGATGTACTTCTCATACAAGATGAAACGCGGCTTGGTAGAGGGAATGCAAAGATTGCATTAATGCACTGTTTACATAAAGAGGGAATAAAAGTATATACGCATACGCATAATGGAGAATTAGAACTCTCTGACTCTGATTCGATGGTACTAGATATAATTGGGATTGTTGAAGAGTATCAAAGAAAGATTCATAATTTGAAAATTAAACGTGGTATGCAACGTGCAGTAGAAAAAGGTTATCGTCCAGAAAATAATTTGAAGAATCGTCATTTAAGCGTAGGACGAGAGAAGAAAGAAGTGCCGATTGAGGAAATTGTACGTTTGCGCAAGAGTGAACTTACTTTCGAAGAAATTGCGGCAACGCTTCGCGGCTTTGGTCATAATGTTTCAAAAGCGACTGTACATCGTAGATATGTAGAATATACAAAGCAATTGCTTGATAAAGAGGACTAACTATTGTATGATAATAATCAGTTTTGAGTAAAAGGGGGATTCGAGATGCAAAGTCACGAACTCATTGAACGCATTAACTTCTTAGCGAAAAAAGCAAAAGCTGAAGGCTTAACTGAAGAAGAACAACGTGAGCGCCAATCGCTACGTGAACAATATTTAAAAGGATTTCGTCAAAATATGTTAAACGAACTTAAAGGAATTAAAGTTGTTAACGAAGAAGGTACTGATGTTACACCGGCGAAATTAAAGGCTTTAAAAAAGCAAGATAATGCAAAATTAAACTAAAAGATGGGCGAAGCCCATCTTTTTTATTTATTATATCGGTTATTTAATAACTTTCCAGTTATTGTTGACTGATGCCTCTATCTTTTTGTGCTTCAATATATAGTTAGCGATAAGTTCAGACATATCTGTTGGTATGTCTTTTATTACGGGCTTATTTTGAAACATAAAGAAGTTTCCTCCGCCGCTTGCGCGATAATTATTCATAACGACGTCATATTCTTCATTCATATGAAGAGGAGCGCCTTTATACTGTAAAGATTCTACTCTCTCGCCAATAGGTTTGGAAATGTTTAATACGTACGAAATCCCTTCCCACATATCGTAATTATAGTGTTGTGGCTTCGGTTCTATGAAGGTAGGGTTTACGATGATAGTTCCATCTGCATGTAATGTGAAATAAGAAGCAGAAAGTTCAAGGGCGTTTTTTATATCTGCTCCAGTTATTCTAATTACTTTTAATGTATTTGGATAAATATAATTAGAAACGATGTCACGCATTGTTACATGACCAGGGAAACCTGGAGATGTATTATGGAATAAGCTTGTACAAGAAATAGAAACATTAGCTATATCCATCTGTATCTTATTTATGAATTCAATAAAAGGATGGTCTTGCAAACGAGTTTGCATAGCGTCTGAAATTTGCATATCCCCATAGATTAGTCCAATAGGTTGATCGAGCCAATTTTGTGTTTTCTCTTCATAATCGGTAACCAAGGAAAGCATATGTTGGTCCGCCACAATTCCTCGCACGGGCAATAATTGTGAATAACTCTCTTTTTTTACCCATTTTTGTTCTGTTTTCTCGAATGTTACTGTTATTTTTCCGACGGAGTGTCCATTGCATCCAGTCTGTAAAACTGTTACACCATTTATTACGGTGTGAGCGATTTCCCGGTGTTGATGGCCTGTTAGTAAAATATCTATGCCTTCAATTTCATAGCACATTGCATAACCTTGGTTTTCACCTGTTAAAACTTCAGTCGGTACCCCGGTTTGTAAATCGCGTTCAAATCCTCCATGATACGCTACGACTAGTAAATCTGGTTGTTCTTGTTCGCGAATGTAAGAAACCCATTTTTTTGTTGTTTCTAATGCATCTTCAAATTGTAGATCTTGAATGTGATGAGGTTGTTCCCAATTAGGAATGTAATGCGTTGTTATCCCTAAAATAGCAATTTTTATATTTGATTCAATATGTTTTATTATATATGGTTTCCCGAAATAAGGTTCTTTTCTGTTTGTATCTAAAATATTTGCTGATAGATACGGGAAGTTCGCAGTAGAAATAGCATGATTTAATACGTCCATTCCATAATTAAATTCATGATTCCCGATAACTGCAGCATCATAACGTAAATAGTTCGCTAATAAGGACATTGGATTTTGCTTATCTTTTGCATATGTAGCGTAATGATAAGTAAAGGGTGTTCCCTGTATGAAGTCACCGTTATCAATTAAAAGAACGTTTCTGTTTTGGGAACGTTCTTTTTTTATAAGAGTAGAAATTTTAGCTAAACCAATTTCAGCTTTGGAGTTATCTTGGTAGTGAATTGGATAAACAGTACCGTGTATATCACTTGTTAATAAGATGTTTAAAGTTACAATTTGTTTTTGATTCAATATCATTCACCTTTTCTATTGTTATCTACTAGTTAAGCATATCAAATATATGAAGAGAATTTTAATGAGAATGTATAGAATGTGTAAAGATTCTGTAAATAAGCAATTATTAATAAAAATGTGTGATATATTTCTTCATGTTTACGGAAGGTAATTTATAACAATAAAAATGGAGGCTTTAATATGTTGAAAAAAGTTTTTGCAATGAGCACGACAGTTGTACTGGCGGCGGGATTATTAAGTGGCTGTGGAACGAAGGAATCTAGTGCAAGTAAAACTGAAGATACGAAAAAAGGTTATGTACCGAAGACGTTAAATGTACAATTTGTTCCTTCTCAAAATGCAGATACGTTAGAGGCGAAGGCGAAACCATTGGAAAAGCTATTAAGTGATAAATTAAATATCCCGGTAAAAGTTAGTATTTCAACGAATTACAATACAATTGTAGAAGCGATGGCATCTAAGCAAGTAGATGTAGGCTTTTTACCTCCAACAGCATATGTGCTAGCACATGAGAAAAAGGCTGCAAACGTAATTTTACAAGCACAACGTTTTGGGGTAGATGATGAAACCGGAGCTCCTACAAAGGATTTAGTAGATTTTTATAAATCTGAGTTTGTAGTGAAGAAAGATTCAAATATTAATAGTGTAAAAGATTTAAAAGGTAAAAAAATTGGTTATCAAGATGTAACGTCATCAGCGGGATACGTATGGCCTGCAGCTGTATTGTTAAAAGAGGGGGTTGATCCGTTAAAGGATGTGAAACCTGTTACATTAAAAGGTCACGATCAGTCGCTTATTGCTCTTTTAAATGGTGATGTAGATGCAGCTGTTGTATTCCAAGATGCTCGTAATATTGTGAAAAAAGATTATCCGAATATATTCGATCAAACAAAAATAGTGAAATTTACGGAAAAAATTCCAAACGATACGATTTCGGTACGCTCTGATTTAGATGAAGAGTGGAGCAAGAAATTACAGGATGCTTTCATTGAAATAGGAAAGAATGAGGAAGGTCACAAAATCATTAAAGAAGTATATTCACATGAAGGATATGTTAAATCTGATGATAGTAAATTTGATATCGTTCGTGAATATGGAAAGAAAGTAAAAACGCAATAATACATATGGAAATGGAAGCTAACTGGAAGAAGGGTTATTTTCAGTTAGTTTGCCGTTTTGAATACATAGAAGGTAGGTAAGATGTGTGATAGAGTTTCGAAATGTCTCCAAAGTGTATCCGAATGGTACAAAAGGATTAAATAATATAAACTTGAACATTCAAAAAGGTGAGTTTGTTGTAATGGTAGGGCTGTCTGGGGCTGGAAAGTCTACACTTCTAAGATCGGTAAACCGTCTTCATGAGATTACAGAAGGCGAAATCATGATTGAAGGTGAATCTATAACTGCTGCAAAAGGAAAAGGCTTACGACGCATGCGCCGAGATATTGGTATGATTTTTCAAAGTTTTAACCTTGTAAAGCGATCAACGGTATTGAAAAATGTATTAGCTGGCCGTGTAGGGTATCATTCGACACTGCGTACAACGTTAGGTTTATTTCCAAAAGAAGATTTGGAGCTTGCTTTTCAATCGTTAAAAAGGGTGAATATTTTAGAAAAAGCATATGCGCGAGCTGATGAATTATCAGGAGGACAACAGCAACGTGTATCGATTGCTAGAGCGTTGGCGCAAGAAGCGAAAATCATATTGGCAGATGAACCTGTTGCGTCGTTAGATCCGCTAACAACCAAGCAAGTATTAGATGATTTGAAAAAAATTAATGAAGATTTTGGAATTACAACAATTGTAAACTTACATTCTATTGATTTAGCTAGGCAATATGCGACACGCATTATTGGATTACATGCAGGCGAAATTGTTTTTGATGGCTCAGTAGAAGAGGCAACGGATGAAAAATTTGCTGAAATTTATGGAGACGTAGCGCAGCAAAGTGAATTGTTAGAGGTGGCAGTTAAATGAATGACGTGACGATATATTCGAAATCGATACCGAAGCCGCCGAGTAAGTTAAAACATATGTTAACGGCTATTCTAGTCATTTTACTGTTGTGGGGAAGTAGTGTACAGGTCGACGCATCATTTTCAAAACTAGTAGTTGGTTTTCCTAATATGATCGATTTGTTAAAAGAGATGGTGCCGCCTGATTGGAGTTATTTTCAAGTTATTACAACAGCGATGTTAGATACAATACGTATGGCGATTATTGGGACGACTTTAGGAGCGATTTTAGCTATTCCACTGGCACTATTTGCGGCAAGTAATGTGTTTACTAGTACATTTTTGTACGGTTCAGCTCGATCGGTTTTAAATTTTATCCGAACGATACCAGATTTATTATTAGCGGCAATTTTCGTAGCTATTTTCGGAATAGGACCATTTCCAGGTATTTTAGCTCTTACTTTTTTCTCAATTGGGCTCGTGGCGAAATTGTTGTATGAGTCAATGGAATCGATTGATCCAGGTCCATTAGAGGCGATGACAGCAGTAGGAGCAAATAAAGTGCAATGGATTGTGTATGGGGTAATTCCGCAAGTGAAAGCACATTTTGTCTCCTATGTTCTTTATACATTTGAGGTGAACGTACGTGCAGCAGCTGTTTTAGGTTTAGTAGGAGCGGGTGGTATTGGGTTGTATTATGACCGTACACTTGGATTTTTACAATATCAACAAACTGCATCTATTATTATTTATACTCTTGTTGTTGTATTGTTAATTGATTATGTAAGTACATTGTTGCGGGAGAAATTATAATGAGTAAAACGACGATGATTGTACCAAAACCGAAGAAACCGAGTGTGTATCGCTGGTTTATTTTTATAGCAATTGCATTTGTTTATGTATGGGCTTTTTCAGGAGTCCCGCTAGAGGGTAACTAACTGTTACGATTTATTTAACCAATTATAACTAAAGGTAATTAAATATATCAGTAAGCCCTGCTAGTCAAGTGATTGGCTAGTAGTGAGGGTTAACTGCGGGCAATCCCTAAAGCTGATTGAACTACAACGTGGCTAGAAATGGTGAGCGTGAATGTCGCGAAAGCAGAAAAAATCAATCAGATGGTGCAAGGTTAAATCCTAAACACTAGAACAATGGGTCTTCCGCCTCGAATCATCTAAGT
>NZ_JBKEZY010000015.1:0-81712 GCF_053345335.1 Bacillus sp. M5A3_1b
CCAGGATCAAACTCTCCAATAAAGTTAGTTTGTCTAGCATCTAAAAATAAAAATTGACGTTTCACGTTGTTTGTTTCGTTCAGTTTTCAAAGAACTACTCGGTCGCTCATTTGCGACTTCCTTATGTTAACATCTTCGTTTTCCGATGTCAACTAAGTTTTTTAATTTCTTTTTTGTCGTTTTCTGCGTTTCCGCATCAGCGACGGTTATTAATATATCATGTAGTATATAAGGGGTCAATACTTTTCATAAAAAAATTTCACATCCCGTTAAAATCTTAAAACCATTATAGTCTCCCTTCATTCTGCATCATACTCCATATCTCATATCTTATCGGTTTATCACGTTTACGAACGAGTGAAAATTCTAAATTTTATGTTATATTATTATTATAGGAGTGTGATGCAAATGAGCATTAAGTATTCGAACAAAATCAATAAAATCCGGACCTTTGCATTAAGTTTAGTATTTATCGGCCTCTTCATTGCATACTTAGGTGTCTTTTTCCGTGAAAACATTATTATTATGACAACATTTATGATGGTTGGCTTTTTAGCTGTTATCGCTAGTACTGTCGTTTACTTTTGGATTGGCATGTTATCTACTAAAACTGTACAAATTATTTGTCCAAGCTGCGATAAGCCGACCAAAATGCTCGGTCGTGTCGACGCATGTATGCATTGCAACCAACCTTTAACAATGGATCGAAATCTAGAAGGAAAAGAATTTGATGAGAAATATAATAAGAAGAGCTATAAATCATAGGCATATATAGGTACAATGTGCCCTTACAAACCTAAACGTTAAAAGGTGATTTCTTAACAAAGAAATCACCTTTTGTATTTATCTTTAATTAAATTAGGTTCTTCACTGAACGTTTTAAATCCTCCTGAACCTAACGTAATTCCCATATATAATAAAGAAAGAGGGAGACGTTTACGTCTCCCTCTTTCTTTATTATATATTACGCCTTATGACACTCTGGACAAACGCCATAAATTTCTAAGCGATGACTATTAATAACGAAGCCTGTCGTTTTCGCAGCTTCCTCTTCAATCTGTTCCAAACCTCCATAAGGAAAATCAACAATCTTACCACATTTTTCGCAAATCACATGATAATGTTGACTTGTAACATAATCAAATCTACTTGAAGCGTCTCCATAAGTTAATTCCTTTACAAGTCCAACCTCTTTAAATACACGTAAGTTATTATAGACAGTTGCAACACTCATATTTGGAAACTTACCTTCTAATGCTTTATAAATGTCATCCGCTGTTGGGTGCGTCATAGATTCCACAAGGTACTCTAAAATAGCATGACGCTGTGGAGTAATGCGTACACCCGTATTTTTCAGCATTTCTAGCGCTTCTTTTAATTCTTCTTTGACCACCGTCATGCACCCCGATTCTATACGGATTATTATTTTATAATTCTTATAAAGAGTGTACTCCTTTTCTTATAAATCGTCAATATTTCTACTATAAGTATGTGGTTTATTTTTGTATATAGCCTTATTCTTATATATCCTTCCCCATTTTCTATACATTTACATAGAAAAAAAGTGCGACATAATCGCACTTGGAATACTATCATCTGAGGAGGTATGCCCTACACTTCACTTTATGTAAGACGATAAAATATGTATAGACACTCGCCTTACTTCTATATATTTTATCTCCACAATGGATTTACTTTATATAAGAAAGAACCTCTTCAGTATGTCCCTTCACTTTCACTTTACGCCACTCTTTTACAAGCTCACCGTCTTTATTAATAAGGAATGTAGAACGCTCGATTCCCATATACTCTTTTCCAAAGTTCTTTTTCAATTTCCAAACACCGTATAATTCCGCTACCTTATGATCTTCATCTACTAAAAGTACAAATGGAAGCTCATGCTTCTCAATGAATTTCAGATGTCTGTTCGCTGAATCAGGACTTACACCAAGAATAACTGTATCTTTCTCTTGAAATAATCCATACGCATCGCGAAAATCACATGCTTCAGTTGTACACCCTGGAGTCATATCTTTCGGATAAAAATATAGCACTACGTTTTTACCACGAAAATCAGCTAAGCGAACTTGTTCCCCGTTACTTCCCTCTAATGTAAATTCTGGAGCCATTTCTCCTACTGTGATCATTGTTATCACTCCTACTCTTTTCTTTTACTATATCAAATGCTACCTTATTTTTCATTGTCTATTACAGACCTCATTACAAAAGCAAACGGTAATGTATATCCAATTAGCGCTTCTGCAATCGCAATCCATCTCCCTATTCCAATTGGAGCTATATCACCGTACCCAACGGACAATAAAGTAACCGCGCTAAAATATAAGCAAATTTCTACAAGTTGAAAAGATTGGGCATGCAAGCTATCTCCATCTTCTTTCAAAACTGCAAAACCCATTTCTTCTAATACAACATAACTTAACCCAAACGCAATCAATACCGTTGTATAAATTAAAAATAAGGAGGCTAAATTATAAAGCGAAAAGAAACGCCTAGAATCTGAATATGAACTCCATAACAATTGGACACTTCTCAAAATAGCAATTGCTGCAATTAATAGAATAAATCCCCATAACATGTCCTCCACCTCATTTTATATGTATGAGACAGCCATTGGATTTATCCCTTAGAAACAAACAAGCTTCTATAATTAATTCCCAGCACCACGGTACCTTTTTACTCCTTGGTTCCAAAGAGTAATTGCAATCGTAAAACAGATAACACCAACGAATGGTGTTGCAAATGCATAGCTATTCCACTCTGTTTTTCTTAAAAAGTATGCTGCTGGATACACTCCGACAAACGCAAATGGTAAAACAAACGTTAAAATGAAGCGAATCACACGGTTATAAATGTTAACAGGATAGCGACCATAGTTACCTATGTTATACATTAGCGGCATAATTGAACTTTTCGCATCCGACCAAAAACCAAGGCTCGCAAGCGTAACAAATATCCCTCCATATACAAGTGCTCCTCCTCCTACCATCAGTAAGAATAAGAAGAAATCGTACCAGTAAAAAGATAATTGCAGCTCCACTGCTGCATATCCCATTACAATTATTCCTGTAATCGCTCCAATTAAAGATTCAAGTTCCATTCTTTCTAATATAATTTGAAATAAACTATGAATCGGTCTCGTTAATATACGATCCATTTCTCCTTTAATAATATAACGATCATTAAAGTCCCATATGTTAAAGAAAGCTGAGAAAATGGCAAACGGCACTAAAAAGAAACCATAAATAAAGATTACTTCTTCTCTACTCCAGCCCTTTAATGCTTGTGTATGCCCAAACACAACGAGAATAAAGATTAAATTAACAGCCTGTAGTGCTAAATCAGAAAGTAATCCAACGATAAAATCGCCCCGATACTCCAATTTTGTTTTTATATATTGGCTTGCATATTGCAAAAATAGGTTTATATATATCATCTCATCATCCCCCTTGTACAATTAGACGTTTTCTCGCCGTTCTCCACATGAGTACAATTGGAATAATAAGTACAATTGCCCAAATTACTTGGAATAATAATGCCTCATACAATTTACTTCCTTGTATACCTTCTGAAAAAATCATACTTGGAATATAACTAATCGCCTGAAACGGTAAAAACATCATTGCCTTTTGGGCCCATAACGGATAAAAACTAATTGGTAATAATAGACCTGAAAATAAATCAATAACAACACGTTTCGCATACATAATTCCACTATTATTAAATAGGAAGAACGTGAGCATTCCAGTCATTAAATTAATTTGTGTATTAATAATAAAACTAAATATTAAAGATAAGAAGAAATATAACCACGTTTGAAAATTCGTTGTAATTTGCAATGAAAATAATAAGGTAACGATAACCATACCTGGAATTGAAAAGAAAGCAAAACGAAATATTCCTTCACCAAGACCTTGCATCACTTTCATGCCTAAGTAGTTATATGGACGAATGAGTTCTACTGCTACACGTCCTTCTTGAATCTCCATCGCAATTTCCCTGTCTATATTATTAAAATAAAAGGCACGTGCCATCCACGCAATTGCGATATAAGTAGTCATTTGCGAAATAGATAAACTTTCAATATTCTCTTTTCCACTATAAATTGCTTGCCATAAAAAATAATACGCACCGATATTAATTGTATAAATTAAAATCCCGCTATAATAGTTTGTACGATACGCAAGCATCATTAAAAAGCGAATCCGAATCATTTCAATGTACTTACCCATGTTTAATACCTTCTTCATAAATGTTACGAATAATTTCCTCTGTAGACACTTCGTTAATTTTTAAATCTTTAATTTGAAAGGCTTGTACTACTTTAGAAATAAGCATTGAAATGACAACTTCTTCATTCGGTATTTTTGCAACCCACGCGTTTTCCTCTTTCGCTTTCGACCAAACGACATGACTATCTGGCATAACCATTGATAAAGCCTGATAGGAAACTGGTGCAATAAATTGAAAATGGATTTCCTTCTCTGCTCCCCACTGTGTACGAAGATTATTTAAAGAACCGTCATACATAATATTTCCTTCATCCAGCATGATAACGCGCTCACATAAAGCTTCAATATCAGTAATATCATGGGTTGTTAATAAAATTGTTGTTTTATAACGTTCATTCATTTCTTTTAAAAATTCACGTATTTTTAATTTCACAAGAACATCCAACCCAATTGTTGGTTCATCTAAAAATAATAACGGCGGATTATGAATTAATGCTGCCGCTAATTCACAACGCATTCTTTGACCTAGAGATAACTTTCGAACTGGCTTATCTAATAAAGGACCAATATCTAACGTTTCAATTACGTGTTCCATATGCTCTTTATACTGAGCGTCTGATACACCGTATACTTTTTTTAATAAACGAAAAGATTCTTGTACAGCAATATCCCACCAAAGTTGTGAGCGTTGACCAAAAACAACACCAATTGTTCTTACGAATTCTTCTCTCTGCTTATGCGGGTTCATCCCATTTACTAAAATTTCTCCTGATGTCGGAGTCAAAATCCCCGTAAGCATTTTAATAGTTGTTGATTTACCAGCACCGTTCTCACCGATATATCCAACCATTTCGCCTTGTTTCACATTAAAAGATACATCATTTACTGCTGGTACTATTTTATAATTACGATTTAATAAATCGCGAAAAGCACCCTTTAATCCCGGACGACTTGAATAGGCTGTAAACTCTTTACGTAACCCTTGTACCTCAATTACCGATTTCATAATCGGACCCCCTTCCTAAATGTCACAACGAATAGTTTACCCAACTGCCTTCTCTATCACAAACAATACGTCTTTTCGAAAAACATGTTAGAATAATACATAGATTTTTGTAAGGAGATGAATTGTAGTGAAATTCACAAAATCAGAAGCATTACATAAAGAAGCTTTAGAACATATCGTTGGCGGCGTTAATAGTCCTTCTCGTTCTTTTAAAGCAGTTGGCGGCGGCGCCCCTGTTGCTATGGAACGTGGAAAAGGTGCTTATTTCTGGGATGTAGACGGAAATAAATATATCGATTATTTAGCAGCATACGGTCCTATTATTACTGGACATGCTCACCCGCACATTACAAAAGCAATTACAACAGCTGCTGAAAATGGTGTACTTTACGGAACACCAACAGCACTAGAAGTAAAATTTGCAAAAATGTTAAAAGAAGCAATGCCTGCATTAGATAAAGTCCGCTTCGTAAACTCTGGTACTGAATCAGTAATGACAACAATTCGTGTCGCTCGTGCTTACACAGGCCGCACAAAAATTATGAAATTTGCTGGTTGTTACCACGGTCATTCTGATTTAGTACTTGTAGCAGCTGGATCTGGCCCTTCTACGCTAGGAACTCCAGACTCGGCTGGTGTACCACAAAGTATCGCTCAAGAAGTTATTACCGTTCCATTTAATAATGTAGAAACTTTAAAAGAAGCCTTAGATAAATGGGGACATGAAGTAGCAGCTATCCTTGTAGAACCGATTGTTGGAAACTTCGGTATTGTAGAGCCAAAACCTGGTTTCCTTGAGAAAGTGAACGAACTTGTTCACGCAGCTGGTGCACTAGTAATTTATGATGAAGTTATTACTGCTTTCCGCTTCATGTACGGTGGTGCTCAAGACTTACTTGGCGTAACACCAGACTTAACAGCGCTTGGTAAAGTTATTGGCGGCGGACTTCCGATCGGTGCTTATGGTGGTAAGAAAGAAATTATGGAACAAGTTGCCCCGCTCGGACCTGCATATCAAGCTGGTACAATGGCAGGAAATCCTGCTTCTATGGCATCCGGTATCGCTTGTCTAGAAGTTCTTCAACAAGAAGGTCTTTATGAGAAATTAGATGAACTTGGTGCGATGCTTGAAAAGGGAATTTTAGAGCAAGCTGCAAAACATAATATCGATATTACATTAAACCGACTAAAAGGTGCTTTAACTGTATACTTCACAACAAATACAATTGAAGATTACGATGCAGCACAAGATACAGACGGTGAAATGTTCGGTAAATTCTTCAAGCTTATGCTTCAAGAAGGAGTTAACTTAGCACCTTCTAAATACGAGGCATGGTTCTTAACGACAGAACATACAAAAGAAGATATTGAATATACAATTGAAGCTGTAGGCAGAGCATTCGCTGCTTTAGCGGATAATAAATAATCCCTTCATTAAAAAGGAAAAAAGAAAGCACATCTTTCTTTTTTCCTTTTTTCTATTTCATAAATCCCTTATTAATAGTATAATTATTCATAATTATCTGTTTTATTTTTCTTTTATATCCTTACTATCCTTGTATATAAGGCTGCTCACGCCTTTAATAGTAAGATTATTCAAACTTCAATAAGAGGGGGGATTGGCGGATGCTCAATAAAACAAATACATGGACACCGTCTTTATTTCGAGATTATAAAAATGCAGAACATGATGCGTGTGGAATCGTTTCCGTTATGGAGAAACGCAAAATTCCTACAAAAGAAAACATTGACCTTTGCATACAATCACTTGTCAAAATGAATCATCGAGCTGGTTTCATTAATGGTGAAGGAGATGGAATCGGAATTCACATTGATGTCCCAAAAGCACTTTGGAATGAAAAGCTGAAAAATAACGGATACAATCCAACGATTGTGGATCATCCCCACTTTATCGTTGGACATTTTTTTCTAAACAAAAACGCAAATATCGTTAATTTAAAAAATCATATTCGTACGCAATTAAATAACGAAAGTTTTACTATTATTTTTGAAAGTGATGATGTAATAAATTCCGATGCACTCGGTCCACTTGGTAAACAGGAAGAACCTTTATTTTGGCAAGTTGCTCTTATCGCAGAAAATAAAGGTGAAAATATTGAGCAAACATTATTTTCAGTAACGATAAAAATAGAGGAAAACGAAGCGATTCATGTTGCTTCATTAAGTCGTGACCATGTTGTATATAAAGTTCTAGGCGCTGGGGATACACTTGTTGCCTATTACAACGATTTACAACATCCACTTATCGCTTCAACTATGACACTAGGACATAACCGCTATTCTACTAATACATTATCTAATTTTTTTCGTGTACAACCATTTAGCATTCTCGGACATAATGGTGAAATTAACACAATTGCAAAATTACGTGATCAAGCTGACATGATTCATGTTCCACTTACTGCTGGGGGCAGTGACTCCCAAGATTTAAACCGCACCTTAGAAACTCTACTTGTTCAATACGACTACAGTTTATTTGAAGCAATGGATATACTATTCCCACCAATTATTAATGAAATGAAACTTTATGAACCGCATTTACAAGATTTATATACGTATATACGTGAAGCTTGGGGCCATTTTGCGCAAGGTCCAGCTGGTATTATTTCACGTTATAAAGATGAGGCTGTTTTCAGCGTTGATTCCCTTGGACTACGACCAGTATGGAAAGTAGAGACAGCGAGTTCTTATGTTTTCTCTTCTGAACCTGGAGTTGTATCACCAACTGAATATGTAGCAGAACCAAAACCACTCGCTCCTGGAGAAAAAGTCGGTCTAAAGTGGAATGAACAAGATGAACTTGTACTCTACGAATACGATGACTACCAAACTCAAGTATATAACCGTTTTAAAAAGCGAGTTAATACTAAAGATTATCATTTAAACTTATTTATCCCTGAAACGAAAGAAATCCCAGGATTATGTGATTCTATACAAGTCGAAACGAAACAATACGTTGCTTTTGGATGGGACCGAGAACATATTCAGCTTCTTGAACAGATGGCAACAAAAGGCGTTGAGCCAATTCGCTCACTTGGGCATGACTCACCACTTGCAGCACTCGATACTGATAGACGAAATATCGCTGATTTCATTAAGGAAAGTGTAGCCGTTGTTACAAATCCAGCAATCGATCGTGATCGAGAGGTCGAGCACTTCTCCACACGAACAATACTTGGAGAGCGCCCAAGTTTATTAAGCGGAGCTAAACAGCCATTTGTAGTTGAGATGCTTTCCCCCATTATTTTAGAAGGAAGTGTAGCACAATCTATTACAGAGGAATTACACACAATTACGTACGAACAACTTATAGAGCTATTCAATACTCATAGCTCTATCGCTACAATCTCTGCTACATTCAGTCAGGCAGAAACTTTACAATGCGCCTTAAATCGAATTAGTTCTGAAGCGATAAAGGCCGTGAACGATGGAGCTTCCCTACTATTAATAGACGATGCCAACGCTCATCTAAATGAACAGTTATGGATTGATCCGCATTTAGTTACCGCTAAAGTACATCAAGTATTAAGCGAAAATAAATTACGCCGAAACTGCTCTCTCGTTATACGTTCTGGTGCCCTTCGCTCCTTACATGATATCGTCACACTATATGGATTAGGAGCAGATGGTATGAATCCATATTTATTATTTGCAACCGTAAATGATGGAACAAAAACGCCAATTACGAATTTGTATAATGCTCTTAATAAAGGACTAGAAAAAGTCATTTCAACAATTGGAATTCATGAATTACGTGGTTACGGCCGCCTCTATTCTTCTATCGGATTACATGAGGAGATCGCAAATATATTACAAATTACGAATTTCTTCGGTTCAAATGATTTAGCTTTTTCACTTGAATCACTTGCTGAAGATGCACAATTGCGAGCGGATGATTATAACAATCCTAAAGTTAGAATGCGAAAATCTTTTCATATATTCCCGCGAATTTGGAAAGCAATCGGCGATGTCGCAAAAGGAAATTCTTATGATGATTACCGTGACAAATTAAGTGAGTTAGAAGAAAATAATCCAATCGCGATTAGACATCTTGTTCAAACGAAAGAAACAAAACATGTCGTTCCGGCTGAAGAAGTATCCATCAGCATTCAAAATCATGATTTACCATTTATTATTAGTTCCATGTCATTCGGTTCTCAAAATGAAATTGCCTTTCGTGCATATGCAGAAGCGGCCGATCAGCTAAATATGATTAGCTTGAACGGTGAAGGCGGCGAAATTAAAGATATGATTGGAAAATATCCACATACACGTGGACAACAAGTTGCATCTGGGCGATTTGGTGTAAACGCCGAACTACTAAATTCATCAAACTTAATTGAAATAAAAATTGGGCAAGGCGCAAAGCCTGGTGAAGGCGGACATTTGCCTGGTTCAAAAGTAACAGCAAAAATCGCTGAAGCGCGTAATGCTACAATTGGCTCTGATTTAATTTCACCTTCTAACAACCATGATATTTATTCCATTGAAGATTTAGCTCAAATGATTACAGAAATTAAAACGGCTAATCAACTTGCGAAAGTAGCTGTAAAGGTCCCTGTTGTCCCTAACATTGGAACAATTGCTGTCGGTATCGCAAAGGCTGGTGCTGACTTTATTAACATTAGCGGATTTGATGGTGGTACAGGTGCCGCACGTATTCACGCATTGCAACATGTAGGCCTTCCTGTAGAAATTGGTGTGAAAGCCGCTCACAATGCTTTATTAGAAGCAAATATGAGGCAAAAGGTAGAAATTTGGGCTGACGGTGGTATTCGAAGTGTTAATGATGCCTTGAAAATCATGCTCCTCGGGGCAAACCGTATTGGATTTGGTACATTATCCATGATTGCAATCGGCTGTACAACTTGCCGCGGATGTCATCTAGATACTTGTCACGTTGGAATTGCAACACAAATTGAGTCTGAAGCTCAGGCGAAAGAACACGGATTACGGCGCTTCGTCCCGCGCGAATTAGAAAGCGCCGTTGCTGGATTATTACATTTATTCACCACTTTTGGCGTAGAACTAAAACGATTAACAGGAAATCTTGGTTATACAAATTTACAAGAAATTGTCGGACATTCCGATTTATTAGAACAAGTTCGAGGCGAAAATTTATTAGACTTATGTAATTTACTACAAACGATAGAACACCCATCTGTTACAAAAAAAGAATACGTACCAGAAAAACAATTTGAAACAGTTCATTCCCCTCATTCAAAAGAATTAGTAGGCGTTGGCGTAGAGCAACGCGTTATGGGTGGTCTAGAATCTTGCTATCGCGTTCGTAGTAAATTATATGAAGACACGAAGCTTGAACCACTTACATTAAAGTATACGAATGGCTCTATTCCTGGAAATGGATTAGGTGCTTACAATAGTGAAAACTTATTTATACACGTAAATGGCGGTGCACAAGATGGTATTGGTAAAACCTCCTTTGGTGGTGGTATTTATATAACGAAAGCAAAAGGAAAAGACGGCATATATTATAACGGTTCTGTCGGAAAAGGTTTTGGGTACGGTGCACAAAAAGGATCGCTATACGTTCAAGGTAACGCTGATGCTCGCGCTGGCATTCGCCTCTCTGGAGCAGACATGATAATTGGAGGGCGAATGACAAAGCCACTCCGTGAAAAAGAGCAAGGGAATATAGGTGTATACTCTAATATTAAAGGTTTCGCTTTTGAATATATGACAAATGGGCGAGCGCTTGTTTTAGGGGATCCTGGTCCATGGATTTGTGCTGGTATGACTGGTGGTGTTGTTTATTTACGTCATGATTCAAGCTCAGGTTTAACAGAACACGCCTTAAAAAGAAGAATCGCAAAAGGGGCAAATGTTACATTACAACCAATTAGTAAAAACGGCGTGCAAGATGTGACTGAGTTATTGCTAGATTATATTCGTGTATTAAATGAACATGAGCAATACGAGGAAGTTGCTTTATTAACACCGTTACTCGATGATATGCAGCAACAGTTTTTTGAAATTATCCCGAAAAAAGAGCAGACTGATCCATCTATCTCAACAGAGTGATATACCAACTTTTCATTTTCAAGAAAAAATTGACGAAGTACACTTCTCATAGTAATCTATAGTAACAATTTGAAACCTGCTGAAATTCAGCAGGTTTTTTTACTAAAAATTGATGTTTAAAAAGAATTAGGAAAAATTATAAAATGAATCTCAATTTCTTATTAACGTCACTAAAATATCACTTGCTAACATATTGTAATGAATGTATAGTATCATGTTGTACATTCATTATGACAAGAGAAAGGATCTTATTAAGGGTATGAAACTTGGTGCTCGCATTTTAAAAACGGGTATTGCCATCACATTAGCTTTATTTGCTTGTATTTTACTTCAATTACCGAGTCCGGTATTTGCGGGAATCTCAGCTATATTCGCTGTTCAACCGTCTGTATACCGTTCGTATTTAACTGCACTTGAACAAATTCAAGCAAACGTCATTGGTGCGGTATTCGCTATCGCATTCGCTACTGCTTTTGGACATAATCCTTTTATTATTGGATTAACATGTATATTAGTAATTGCGCTTACGTTACAATTACGATTAGAAAACACAATATCAATTGCTTTAGTAACAGTTATCGCCATTATGGAGTATCAAGGCGAAGATTTCTTTAGTTTTGCCTTACTTCGCTTTGCGACAATTATGATTGGAATTATCGCGGCTTCACTTGTAAATTTAGTGTTTATGCCGCCAAAATACGAAACAAAGCTATACCATCGTATCGTTGATAATACAGAAGAAATTGTAAAATGGATTCGAATGAATAGCAGGCAAGCTTCTGATTTTACAACGCTAAAAACTGATATTGATCGTATGAAAGAAAAAATGATCAAACTAAACCACTACTATTTGCTGTATAAAGAAGAAAGAAGCTACACGAAAAAAGTACAGTTCGCAAAAATTCGTAAGCTCGTTTTATTTAGACAAATGTTAGCGACGACAAGCCGTGCTTTAAGTACGTTAAAATCATTACATCGTACTGAAAATGAACTGCGCTATATGCCAGAAGAATTTCAGGAATCTATCCAAAACGAACTTGACTCATTAACCCATTACCATGAACAAGTTTTATTAAAATTTATTGGTAAAGCAAAAAAACAACAATCCGTTGAAATGCTTGATGAAGTTGAAACAGGTAAACAAGAATTAATTGATATCTTTATGGATTATCAAAACAAGGACGATGAGGAAGCGTATAAAACATGGCTACACCTCTTCCCTCTTATTTCTGCCATTATTAACTATAGTGAAGAAGTAGAGCATTTAGATTTACTTGTGGATAGCTTCTACACATACCATAAACCAGAAGCAGAACTCCAAATCGAAGATAAAAAAGAAGACGAATAAAGAAAACAGCTCCTTTTACGCTAAAGGAGCTGTTTCTGTTATATGTTGAAGTTGATATAAATTGTAATAAAACCCTCTTTTTTTCATTAACTCTTCATGAGAACCTGTTTCTTTAATTTCACCATCTTCAATGTAAATAATCGTATCCACATGTGTAATCGTCGCCAATCGATGTGCGATTACGATCGTCGTCCGATCAGCAGCTAGCGTCTGAAGCGCCTGCTGAATATACCGTTCATTTTCTAAATCTAAAGCGGAAGTCGCCTCATCTAATATAAGTAACGATGGATTCTTTAGAAACACTCTTGCAATCGCTACACGTTGCCTTTGCCCACCGGATAACTTCACACCGCGTTCCCCAACGACAGTATCATAGCCATCAGGTAACTCTATAATAAAATCATGGATTTGCGCAGCTTTAGCAGCTGCAATCACTTCTTCCTCTGTAGCTTTCGGGTTTCCATATAAAATATTTGCCCCGATTGTATCACTAAATAACAAATTATCTTGCAGTACAATTCCAATATGACTACGTAAATTTCTCATATCATACTTTCTAACATCTATCCCATCTACATAAACTGCACCTGAAGAAACATCATAGAAACGTGGGATTAAGCTAGCAAGAGATGACTTCCCTCCTCCACTTGCTCCTACAAGTGCTACCTTCTCTCCTGGCAACATAGTTAACGAAAGGTTATGTAATATCTCTTTTTCATCCGAATTGTAACGAAAAGATACATTATCAAATATCACTTCACCATTTAATTTTGTCGTTTGTATCGCACTTGGCACATTGACAATATCGTATTTTTCATCTAACAATTCAAACACTCGATCCATCGATGCGAAAGACTGTGTTAATGTTGTAGAGGAATTGACAAGGCGGCGAAGCGGACTATACAAACTATCCATATATCCAACAAAGGCAACCATAGTCCCTAATGTTAACTGTCCCTGAATTACTTCATATGCTGCAAAACCGATCACCAGTAACGGGCCTAAATCAGTTAACGTATTCACTGCTGAAAATGTCCTTGCAGTCCAACTCGTATGCGTTAATGCTTTCGTCAAAAATTCATTATTTCTTTTTTCAAACTGCTTACCCTCATACTCTTCTAATGCAAAGCTACGTGTCACTTGCATCCCTTGAATACGTTCATGTAAATACCCTTGCATCGTTGCTAACGCTTGCGAACGCTCTTTCGTTAATTTTCGAAGACGCCCGAAAAAATATTTCACTGCCATTACATAAATAGGTAAAATTAATAACGCAACAAATGTTAATTTTATATTCATAGAAAACATAACAATAATAGCAATTGCAATTGTTGCAGTATCTAGCCAAACATTCATCAAACCAGTAATTACAAAATCCTTCGTTTGTTCTACATCATGGATTACACGTGAAATAAGCTCTCCTGTTTTTGTATTCGAATAATAGCGTAAACTCAACTTTTGTAAATGACCAAAAATATGTTTTCGTAAATCATATAGTATTGTATTTGCGATACGCTGCGCGAAATATTGACGATAATATTCAATTGGCGGTCTTACTACTGCAAAAATAAAAAAAGCAATCCCAACGGCTGTTACTAATTGGGATGTTTTATCTTGAAGTGATCCTCCCCCTTGAATTACATCATCGATAATATATTTTAATAACCACGGCATAATAAGCGGGATGCCGAATTTAACTAGACCAATCATAATCGTAATAGCAATAAGCCATCGATACGGTTTAACAAATTGCAAATATCTTTTTATACCTTGCACATAATCCCCCCTCTAATAGGACAAACCTGCCGGGAAATCCCCTGCAGGTTTGTTTTAATTTCTGTACATTAAATATCTTTCATACCACATATCTACGAAATCTGGCGCGAATGGCCCTTTTCTTTGATGAATCCATTGTGTTAATTGTGCTACATTTCGTTTTAAAATAGTATCAATAACAGGTGGATACTGCATAATTTGACTATGCTTTTCATACTCATCTTCATCTAAAAGCGTATATGTCATATCTGGATATACTTTAATATCTAAATCATAATCAATGTACTTTAATGCTTCAGAATCATATGCAAAAGGTGAGCCTAAATTACAATAATAATATACTCCCTCTTCCCTTAGCATCCCAATCACATTAAACCAATAGTTTGCATGAAAATAACAAATTGCTGGTTCACGAGTAATCCATGTTCGGCCATCTGATTCTGTCACTACTGTACGATCATTTGCTCCGATCACAAGGCTCTGTGTCCCTTTTAAAATTGTTGTCTCTTCCCACATTCTATGAATGGAGCCATTATGTTTATAACTATGTATTTGTACTTTTTCTCCTTCTTTGGGAAATCCCATATATGCTCCCTTCTTTCAACTGCAAATGCCCTTTGAGCTGCATTCACTTTTTTTCTATTATAACTTTTTTGTCGAAATTTTAAAACTAAAGCGACAAGACTCTATTTTTCACACTAAATACTATATCCCTAATCTTCTTAGGAGACGAGGCCTTCGCTGAATGATTTACAAACGAGGAAATAGAAATAGAAATAGCCCTTCCTTATTTCTATCTAAAGAAGGACCTTTCACCGGAAGGTAACAACATGCCTTACCCTAAATTCGAAATCATTTTTTCAGTCTCAAAAGATTGAATCACACTATTTGTTTGCTCTTCAAATTTCTCATGTAACAGTTTTAACGCTAATTCTGTTCTATATATTTCTTGGCGGATAAAATGTAATTCCTTTTTATCGCACGTATCCTTTTCGCTCATTTCAATTTGCTGATACTTCTCTAGATGAGCTTGTAACTTTAACAACTCATCCATCGTTTCCAATTGCTCTCCTACCAACTTATCAAAGTCGTTCATTACTTACCCCCTTTTGGACTTATTTATCAGTTATTCTTCCTCATTACATATTTCTCATCTTTAACTTCCTTCTCCTTTGACTACATTTGTTGACTTATTAGAAGTTATGTCGTTCACTTTATGTTCATTACTATGACCCAGGCACAAAGAAAACACTTCTCCCGAATTAGAGAAGTGTTTTTCTTTCATTACTGATTTGAACTAGAAGATTGTGATTGTTTTGCAGCTGATTGTGCATTTTGTTTTTTCACAGCATGCACATCTGTTTCAGTTGCGAATTCTGTACCATAACTAGCGTTTGCACTTTGTGCACCAGAAGCTTGTGCTTTCTTTGCTTCTGATTGTGCATTTGCTTGTTTTACTGCTTGTACATTTGTTTCAGTCGCGAACTCTGTACCATAACTAGCATTTGTACTTTGAATGCTAGCACCAGAAGTTGCCTTGTTATAACCTTGTTGTTTTTTACTCATCTTTCTCACCTCCACAACCAATAATGTAACCAATTCACTTAGAAGTTATCCGTGATTTTCTTTTTTTAATCTCCGTATATATCTCTTATCACTCATTCAAACTATAGGAGATGGAGGTGGAAATATGTATATAGGACGCGATATGACTGAACTAACGATGGTTTCAAAAAATGAGTGGAAAGAAGATGAATTAGCTTATTTTCATCACTCATTACAACAGATTTTGCCGTATTTAAATGCAGAAGGTCAAAGTATCTATAAAGAAATTGTAGTAGAAATTGAATCAAGAGGTGGCTTACAACAAGGTGAAGCTAATTGGACTCATGGGACAAAAATTTCTTACGATTAAAAAAGTGTTCCCAATCTAGGGAACACTTTTTTAATTTATCCCGCTTTAACGGGCAGTAAGACCCCAACCTCAAAATGCAGCGAAAGCAAAGAATTTAGGTGGGGGATCAACTGCCCATAAAAGTCCGATTGGTTCAACTAATAATCAGTGGGGGATGAAGAAAAACCCCACTGATTAAAGTTTCACTTTATTGCATTGTAATTTTCTCAACGCAATTCTCATAAATCGTACGATGCGATTTCGAGAATGGTAACTGCTCAAATGCTTCTTTCGATACAAATTTCAATGTATCTGTTTCAACAATATCACCAGTTACTTTTCCGTAAAATACGAATATATCCCAAGTGCGATGTGTAAATGTATGTTGTACATTCATTGCGTATTCTTCAATAGAAATCGAAAGCTCAAATTTTTCTTTCATATAATCTATAAGCTGTTCCTTCTGATTACGAATCCCTTCGCCAAGTTCAATATTCGGAAACTCCCACATGTTAGCTAATAAACCGGTACTTGGACGTTTATTAATGACGTAACGACCATCTTCTGTTTGAAGTACTCCTGCAACAATCGGTACCATCGTAGGGGCCTTCGCTTTACTTTTTACTGGTAACTCCTTTTGAACACCTTCAGCATATCCCCTGCAATGCTCACGTACAGGACAAAGTAAGCATGCTGGATTTTTAGGAATACAAATCAGTGCTCCTAATTCCATCAAACCTTGATTAAAATAAGATGGATTTTCAGCCGAAATAATTTCACGCACAATCTCTTCGAATACTTTTCTAGTTTTCGGTTTTGCAATGTCATCCCATACTGATAAAATGCGAGATAATACACGCATAACATTTCCGTCAACTGCCGGCTCTGGTATACCATATGCGATACTTAAAATAGCACCTTTTGTATAGGGACCGACTCCCTTTAATTTCTCAATCTTCTTTACATCACTTGGTACTATCCCGCCGTATACTTCTTTTACTTCTTTTACGGCTGCATGTAAATTTCGCGCTCTAGAATAATAGCCTAAACCTTCCCATGCTTTTAACACTTCTTCATCATCAGCATTTGCCAAAGCTTCTAGAGTAGGAAACTTCCCCATAAAATTCGCGTAATATGGTTTTACAGCTTCTACCCTTGTTTGCTGCAACATAATTTCCGAAACCCAGACGCGGTATGGATCTTTATTTTTACGCCACGGTAAGTCGCGTTGCTCTTTTTCAAACCAACCAATTAAATCATTTTGAAACTGCTCTATGTTAAAATTATTTAATATTTCAAGTGTCAAACTTGATCCCCCTCATTTTTTTGCATATAAGTACTATTATAAAGATTTTAGGAAAAAATTTAAGTAAGATGACATAGGAAATAGAAGGCAAAGGACTTGAGGTATCGAATAAAAAGAGTTACATTAATAAAAAACGGAGGTGGATTTCTATGGACACAGCCACTCACCTTGTTATGGGCGTTACTCTAGGCAGTTTGGCAACGTTAGATCCAGCCATAGCACAAAGTGATATTGGGCCACAAGCAGTTATGCTTGCTACAATTGCCGGTTCCAATATTCCTGACATCGATACAGTTTTAAAATTGCGTAATAACGCTAAATATATAAGAAATCATCGCGGGATTACTCATTCCATTCCTGCAGTGATTCTTTGGTCATTCCTTATAAGTGGCATCTCTTTCGCCTTCTTTTCAGACGCTCCATATTTGCATCTACTACTTTGGTCATTTATTGCCGTCTTTCTTCATGTCTTTGTAGATATTTTCAACGCCTACGGTACCCAGGCATTACGGCCCTTTACAAAAAAATGGGTAGCGCTCGGCATCATTAATACATTTGATACCGTCATTTTCTTTATCCACCTACTCGCGATTGCTTGTATGCTTGTAGGTTCCCATAAAGGATATACTGCCTTAGCAGCGTATATATTGATGATTATTTACTATATCGGACGGATTATGATGCATAGAAACATACGTAGCGTCGTATATAAACGTTTCAATCATGTGGAGAAAATAATCATTTCCCCTTCTTACAGATTTTATCATTACCATTTAGCAATCGTTACAACTGATTATTACTACGTTGCTAGATGGCATCGTGGTAACATCATGATATATGATAAGTTTGACCGGGTACCGTTCCCAGATAATGCTATTATGCGCGCAGCTAAACAAGATGAAAACATCTCAGCATTTCTATCTTTCTCCCCTGTGTATCGCTGGGACATTTTCGATTATGATCATTATTACGAAGTTCGCTTCATTGATTTGCGCTATCGCAGTAAAGATTATTATCCATTCGTTGCAATCGTTCAACTCGACCACAATTTAAATATTATTAGTTCCTATACAGGATGGATTTTTAGTGAAGAAAAACTTCGAAAAAAACTGGAATTACTTCCACATTAAAAAAAGCGACTTAAGTCGCTTTTTTTAATGTTTCAAATGATCTTCTTGATTGATTAAATGGCTATATTTCGGATTATTTGTACGCATTTCATGAAGGCGACCTCCATGATTATTAATCCATGTTCGTACCACTTGTTCAGTCATTTCATCACCTTGATAACGACCTGATTTAGCATAAGTTGTTTGAAAGTCTTCCCACAATAATTCAACCCACGCACGAGCTTGTGCGTAAGAAAGTTTGTCATTTTTGTCTAACAATTCTTTTGTTAATGTTTCGTGAATATCATTCATGTTCTATTCTCCTTTTACCTATTTATTCCCTTAATTTCTAAAGGATAGTTTCCTCTATTTTGCACATTCTATAAGTGATACTTCTTAAAGAGGTATCAACTGATGATGAGGAGGGCGTTCGCAATGGGTAAACAAGCCGAATTTTGGTCTGAGTCAAAAAACAACAGCAAAATCGATGGTCAGCCGAAAGCGAAATCACGCTTCGCTTCGAAACGACCTAACGGCACAATTAACACGCACCCACAAGAACGTATGCGTGCTGCAAATCAGCAGGAAGAATAGTTCAGGTACAACCTAAAAAATTAACTTCCTACACGAGGTGATAAAGATGAGCTACCGTGATCGCTTAGATAGTCGTTCTGAATTATTTAACCATACGTGGACTCGTCCGAAACATGCAAAAGCGCAAGTTAACGGACAGACGCAACAAACCCAGTCTCTCATTATACTGGCGAATGAATGTAAAAAACGCCAATTTTAGAATCTCCTATCTTCTGTAACGCCTACCAAAGATGAAAACCAGAGAGATATTCGCTCTCTGGTTTTCATTTTTCTTGCAATAAAGAAATCGGTATTCCAATCTCTTCATTATCATTTTGCTTATGTCCCCAAGCAAATACCCCGTTGAAATACGTAATTTCAAATAATATACCAGGTTCTTCTACTAATTCATATGTCTCACCAATATGGAATTTGTTTATATCAGTCATATAAGCACGAGCCATTGCCATCTTGCGCATTAATACATCGAACTCATTTACAATACCAAGCTGCTCTGCCTTTATTGCTTGCTCTTTCAAAACCCCAATTTCTTCCCTTAGCTCATGTGGTGTCATTTCACTGTAGCGCTTTGGCATATTCATCTTATTCCCCTCATCCCTCTTCACGTTTCATCTGCAAAAATATCTCTATTTCATCAATAGAGAACCCTTTGCGATATAACGCTTGTTTCATCTTATTTTCGAATGTCCATCCATCATACTTCTTATATTTCTCATAATATTTATTCCCATGATAGTGTAACGCTTCTTGTTGCTGTTCGTCATCTTTTTCGTCTTTCAATTCTTCCAAACAAATTTGAATCACATCTCTAGAATATCCTTTACGAACAAGCATTTCGTCTAACTTTAGCTTCATTTGTAAAAAGGAATGCTTTTGATAAGACCTTTTCTTCTTTTCTATAAGAAGTAAAGCATTCTCAATTTGCTTTTCCTTCGGATATTCTTGTAAACTATGTGTAATGATTAGATCCTGAACACCTTTATTTAATAACTCTCTTTTAATAACAGTCGGACCCTTTCGATTCACATTACTTTGCGTTCGCGTATATAAAACAGCGTACTCTTTATCATTAATATATCGATCATGTAATAATTTCGAAACGACTTCAGAGATGACGGCCTGTCCCACTTCTTTTTTTCGTAAATAGTCTTCTACTTCTTTTTTTGTTCTCATTTGATAGGATAGATAGGAAATTGCTTGTAAATATGCTTTTTGTACCTCTTCATTGTATAAAATATTCCCTAACGCTATTTCATCAATTTCTAATCCTTTTTGTAATCCATGTTTCATTAAGATTACTTGATCCACACTAAATCCGTATTCTTCACCTTGACCTTTATCAATATAAATATTAAATCGTTCTTTCGATCGTTTTTGCACTTCTATTTTTGTAATGACAGCCATACTCTCACCTCTCTATTATTTTAACATAGTCAAGGAACGTTTTTGCTTTTCAAGAATATATATAATGAGGAGGAAATAATTGTGAGAATCGCAATTTCCGGTGGTACCGGCTTTATCGGTAAATACCTTTCTACTTTTTTTATTCAAAAAGGATATAATGTTTACATTCTTACTCGAAACAAAACTACTGAAACTTCCCATCCTAACCTTCAGTATGTACAATGGACACCAGATTTACAAACCTTCCCCCTCTCTTCTATCGATGTAGTTATTAATCTAGCTGGAGAGTCTATTAATAGTAGATGGACAAAGAAACAAAAGGAATCCATTTTAAACAGTCGAATTCAAACAACAAAAGGACTCATTAAACAATTGCAAACACTTGGTACAAAGCCAAATACATTTATTAACGCAAGTGCTATTGGATACTATGGAACGTCTGAAACTGAGTCTTTTACAGAACAGCATGAGATTCCTGGAAATGACTTTTTAGCAAATACAGTATATTCATGGGAACAAGAAGCATCTAAAGCACGCTCTCTTGGAATGCGAACAATCTACGCAAGACTTGGAGTTGTATTAGGCGCAGACGGAGGAGCTCTTCCCAAAATGCTACTCCCCTATCAATTCTATATTGGAGGTACAATTGGATCTGGAAACCAATGGTTATCATGGATTCATATAGACGATGTCGTTCGCCTAATTGATTTCATCATACACAAAGAAGAAATTGATGGCCCTTTTAACATCACAGCTCCCCTACCTATAAGAATGAAGGAATTTGGAGAAACCATTGCAACTATAATGAAAAAACCTCATTGGTTACCTGTCCCTTCATTTATGCTTCACACTTTATTAGGTGAGATGAGTATACTTGTACTCGAAGGACAACATGTATTACCTAGTAAAGCAATTGAACATGGGTATCAATACACATTTCCGGCAATAGACCATGCATTACAAAATATACTTTCGCATACAATGTAGTACTTCTAAAATACAGTTTTACAGGGTCCCCTTTCAAAACTTTCATTTTCTAGAATCCGGAGCATTATTACACAAATAACCTTTCAGTTACTTTCCCTTAAATTCCATTAACATTGTAAAGTAACAGAAATGAGGTACCTATGAAAATATTGCTCAAACAAGCCATTGTCTATCCTATTACATCCCAAAAATTTCAAGGGGATGTACTCGTTATAGGAGAAAGAATTGCCGAGGTCAAGCCTTCCATTCAACCTACTCAAGATATGACAGTTATAGACGCTCGTGCTCTTCATCTTTTACCTGGATTTATTGATGTCCATACTCATCTTGGTCTCTATGATGAAGGTACTGGTTGGGCTGGCAATGATGCAAATGAAACATCTGAAGTTTCAACACCACATATCCGTTCTTTGGACGGAATCCACCCTTTTGATAGTGCATTTCAAGATGCTGTACAAAACGGAATCACAACTGTTCACGTTATGCCAGGAAGTCAAAACATTATCGGTGGTACGACTTGTGTAATAAAAACAGCTGGAACTTGTATTGATCATATGATTATTCAAGAACCTGCCGGCTTAAAGATTGCCTTTGGAGAAAATCCTAAAAAGGTCCATAGTAATGGAACAAAAGAATCCATAACACGTATGGGAATTATGGGATTACTTCGGGAATCATTCTATGAAGCACAGCACTACGGGCATGAAGCTGATTTTCGAATGCTTCCTATCTTAAAAGCATTACGCCGCGAAATACCCGTACGTATCCACGCTCACCGAGCAGATGATATTAGTTCTGCTCTACGCTTTGCAACAGAGTTCAATCTCGATTTACGTATTGAACATTGTACAGAAGGACACTTTATTGTTGAAGAACTTTCGAAACACAATTTGAAGGTTTCAGTTGGCCCCACTCTTACACGCCGTTCTAAAATCGAACTTAAAAACAAAACATGGGATACTTACCATATATTATCGAAAAATGGTGTGGAAGTTTCTATAACAACAGATCACCCTTATACACCAATTCAATATTTAAATATTTGTGCTGCTGTCGCAGTAAGAGAAGGATTAGACGAAAAAACTGCACTAGAAGGAATCACCATATTTCCAGCACGAAATTTACGTTTAGAGGATAGAATTGGAAGCATTGAGGTTGGAAAAGACGCTGATCTTGTGTTATGGACTCATCATCCTTTCCATTATTTAGCCAAGCCTGTACTAACCATGATTGATGGAAAAATAATTTACAAAGAAAATAAAAAAAACTAGTTTATTTTTTTGACTAGATAAAGTATTATACGATTATAAACTGAATGAAACCATAATCAATTTGTGTCGTGATTATCATTTTCAAATTGATGAATGGGGAAGGCAAATGGTGCGCCACCAGCGTTAGAAACTGGTTCTAGTGGGTTCGATTCCCACCCCGAAATTTTTTAAAGATTGATATAAAAATTTCGAGGGTGGGGTGTTTTTTCGTCATGCTACCCTCGTGTGAGGAGGAGTTAGTATGTTGAAAAAACGCGACTTACACGACAGCCACGTTCTATACGAGTTAATGGTGGACCCAGCTGTCTTCCCTTTTGTGCGTCAAAAGGCTTATTCTTATGAAGAGTATTTATTTTTAACGAAACAAACGATTGAAGCTGAAGAGCGTGGGGAATTAATTTCACGCACAATTTTAGATGAATGGGGTAACCCTATCGGAACAATTACTTTATTTGATGTGCAAGAAAAAGCCGGATTTCTCGGAACATGGCTTGGCAAACCCTATCATGGAAAAGGCTATAATAAATTGGCGAAAGATTCATTTTTTAGTGAACTTTTCTATGAATTAGATATTGAAACAATCTTTATGCGTATTCGTAAAATAAATATTCGTTCTATTAAAGCTGCCGAAAAACTACAATATGTAAATCTAGCAAACGAAACAAGAAAAGCCGTTTATGATGAAATTAACGCAAATGAAGAAGTATATAACTTATATGAAATCCCAAAAGATCAATATACACTTGCTACAATGCGAGATACAACGTTCCAAGATGCTCACCAATTAAAAGAAGCATAATCTAAATTTCCAGAAAAAATAATTAATCATTAACATTTTACCATATACGTATATCACCCTATGTCTTTGGAAACGATAGATAGTGACTTTAGGACACGAGGTGATTTGTAATGGATAAAAAGAAACGTGACAAAACAAAAAACACATTATCTAGTACACAAGAAGTTCTTTACCAACGAGAATTTCGCAAAGCAGATCGCGCAGCGGGTTATCGCTCGAAAAGTATTTAAAGTGAGAATGAATAATTAGAAGTTTTCCCCCCTGATTATTCATTCTCATTACATATTTTTTCTACGTGATAGAATAGACAAAAAGGTTCCTTATTTATAAGGAACCTTTTTTGTGTGGATAACGTTATCCACACAATTTATAGAATTGTGAATAAATTCAACAAATCCTTCACAAGTTTATATGTTGTAACGCATAGTAAATGTTCGAATTGTGGATAGTTTTCTAAAAATTGTGGACAATGTGGATATAGTTGTTAATATTTCGACTTTACTGTTTAATGAAAGCGTAATCTTCATGTGGATAAGTTACTACTTTATCTTATAAAACAATAAAGAACCCTCTTTAAACATATAAAAGAGGGTTTCATATTAAGTAAATAGTTGTGCAAGAGCAGGTGATTTAATAGGTATATGATTCGGTTCTACATGATTTTCTGTCAAAATTGTATCCACAATATGACCAGCTGGCTCCGGACGATAAATGCTTTTCATCGCTTCTTTCATTTGAAGAAGCTTCATATCATCTTGTAATAACGCCTCTGTCTTTGCAAAAACCTCACTATCATCACGAATGACAACTGCAGCTCCTTTTCTTTCAAAGTACATCGCATTTTCATTTTCTTGCCCTGGAACAGGCTTATATAAAATGACAGGTACTTGCAATGCTGCCGCTTCACTTAACGTAATACCGCCTGGCTTCGTAATCATACAAGAAGTAACACGGAATAATTCATCAATATTTTCAACATAACCAAATACTTTTAATGCATCAGGATTTTTTTCCTGTACTCCTAATAAATCCTGTTTTAACGCTTCATTCTTTCCACAAACGACAACTACTTGTAAATCAGGTAATGACATAAATGATTGGCATAGTTCTTTTACGCTTCCTAATACCCCATGAGCACCTGCTACAATTAGTAAAATCTTTTTATTCTTACATAACTGATATTTATTATATATAATGTCTGGATTGATCTTGAGCTCAAAACTACTACGAATCGGAATTCCAGTTTCAACAATTTGCTCCGAGGGCACACCAATATCAACCATAATTTTTTTCACGTGATCCGTTGCTACAAAATAACGATCTACTTCCCGATGAATCCATATTTTGTGCACACAAAAATCCGTTAATACGTTATAAACAGGAATTGAAATACCTGTTTGCTTTTTTAACTCTGGTACAGCTATGATGGGAAAAGTATTAATAACAATATCCGGTTTCTCTGCTTGTAAAAGTAATTTCAAACGTTTTCTTCCAAAGTTCGCATACCAAGATGCTATTTTTTTATCATAAATTTTTTCTACGCCATAATAAAACAAGCGGTATAATTCTTTTCCTATTGTATAACTTTTTAAATATAAATATTTTGTAATATCGGTTATAACTGGATGTGATTCTCCGAACAAATCGCATACAATTACATCTTTAATTCCTTTTTGGCGAAATGTTTGTTCTAATGTTTTCGCTACTTGCACATGACCATTACCGTAATGTGCAGTTAATATTAAAACCTTGGGGTTTTTTATCAAACAAATCCACTCCTAGCTTATTGTTTCTCCATATTGCATATACGACAATAGGAAAAACATTTTCCTTAAAAATTACATAAACAGATTCTAATACTTCTCTTTCAGCTATGTACCTGTCGTGGATATGCAAAGCATATAAGATTGACCCCTTAATCCTATCTGTGCTCATATCTTTACATTATACTTTCCTATAAGAGCTTTCGCAATAACTTACAAATGTTCTCTATTCCATAATACTCACTCTTTTACTTCTTAATTCTTTTTACTATTTTGATTTCCCTTTACAATTATGTAAATTTCTCCACTTATTCCTTACAAAAATATGGATATTCTATTTTTAGTATACTCTTTTCTATATACATACTCTAGGTTTTATTGTAAAGAAAGCAAAAAGCCTAATCCAATATTTGGATTAGACTGCTTGTAAAATATGTCTTGCTTGCTCTACATTTTTTTCAGTAGGTGGTTCTACATTCGCGAGTGGATACTTATGCCCAAGTGCCTCCCATTTATATACACCAAGCTTATGATATGGTAGCACTTCAACCTTCTGAACATTAGACAGGCTTTGAATAAAGCTAGATAATTTTTGTAGATCCTCTTCATTATCCGTAACACCAGGAACTAATACGTGTCTTACCCAAATTGGTTTATTTTTATCCGATAAATAACGAGCAAATTGTAAAATATGTTCATTTGGTTTCCCTGTTAATTTACGGTGTTTCTTTGAATCAATATGTTTCAAATCCAATAAAACTAAATCTGTGTAATCCATTAAAATATCTAGCTTATTTTGGAATTCTGGTTCTTCAGAATAACAACCACCCGAAGAATCAATTGTTGTATGAATTCCAACTTCCTTACATTTCTTAAATAATTCAATTAAGAAATCTAGCTGTAATAATGGTTCACCACCACTAACTGTTATACCGCCTCCAGAAGCTTCAATAAAAGGAAGGTAACATGTCACATCCTGCATTACTTCTTCAACTGTTATTTCTTTTCCTTTACCGATCTCCCACGTATCAGCATTATGACAGTATTGACAACGTAATAAACACCCTTGTGTAAATATGACATAACGAATTCCTGGGCCATCAACAGTACCACAAGACTCTACAGAATGAATTCTTCCTTTTATCATGTTACTTCCTCCTTTATTGAAGCAGCCCCCCTCTTCGATTTATAAAAAGCAGAGGGACACTTTTTCACTTACATACTTTCATGCATTGTACGATTAATTACATCGATTTGTTGTTCACGAGTTAATTTAATAAAGTTTACAGCGTAACCAGATACGCGAATTGTTAATTGTGGATATTTCTCAGGATGTTCCATCGCATCCATTAATGTTTCACGATTAAATACGTTAATATTTAAGTGATGGCCTTCTTTTACTGCATAACCATCAAGCATTGATACTAAGTTACGTACTTGTACATCATCCTCTTTACCAAGTGCTTTTGGAATAATAGAGAATGTATTAGAAATACCATCTTGTGCATCTTCATATGGTAATTTAGCTACAGATAATAATGAAGCTAATGCACCTTTTGTATCACGACCATGCATTGGGTTCGCACCTGGTGCAAATGGTTCTCCAGTACGGCGACCATCTGGAGTGTTACCAGTTTTCTTACCGTATACAACGTTAGATGTGATTGTTAAGATCGACATTGTATGAACAGAATTTCTGTATGTTTTATGTTTACGAAGTTTATTCATAAATGTTTTTACAAGATTTACAGCGATTTCATCTACACGGTCATCATTGTTACCGTATTTAGGGAAATCTCCTTCGATTTCAAAGTCAACTGCAATACCGTTTTCATCACGAATTGGTTTTACTTTTGCGTATTTAATTGCACTTAAAGAGTCTGCTACTACTGATAGACCCGCGATACCTGTTGCCATTGTACGAAGAACATTTGTATCATGAAGTGCCATTTCAATACGTTCGTAGCTATATTTATCATGCATGTAATGAATAACATTTAATGTGTTTAAATATAGACCTGCTAACCATTCCATTGTCATATCAAACTTACGCATAACTTCTTCATAATCTAATACTTCAGAAGTAATCGGTGCGTACTCAGGACCAACTTGTGCTTTAGATTTTTCATCTTTACCACCGTTAATCGCATATAGTAATGCTTTTGCTAAGTTTGCACGTGCGCCGAAGAACTGCATTTGTTTACCAATTCTCATTGCAGATACACAACAAGCAATTCCGTAGTCATCGCCGTATTCAGCACGCATAATGTCATCATTTTCATATTGAATTGCTGATGTTTTAATAGACATTTTCGCACAGTAGTTTTTAAAGTTCTGCGGTAATTGTTTAGACCAAAGAACTGTTAAGTTTGGTTCTGGAGCTGGTCCTAAATTATCTAATGTATGCAAGAAACGGAATGAGTTCTTTGTTACTAATGGACGACCATCTAATGCCATACCACCAATAGACTCAGTTACCCAAGTTGGGTCACCAGAGAATAATTCATTATAATCAGGTGTTCTTGCAAATTTCACAAGACGTAATTTCATAATGAAGTGATCCACAATTTCTTGTACTTCTTCTTCTGTTAAAGTACCATTTGCTAAATCTCTTTCAATATAAATATCTAAGAATGTAGAAGTACGTCCAAGACTCATTGCAGCTCCATTTTGCTCTTTAATCGCTGCAAGATATGCGAAGTATAACCATTGGAATGCTTCTTGTGTGTTTGTTGCTGGCTTAGAAATATCAAAGCCATGAGAAGCAGCCATTTGTTTTAACTCTTGAAGTGCACGCATTTGCTCAGATAACTCTTCGCGTAAACGCATTGTATCTTCGCTCATTACACCGCCAGTTAAATTCAAATCAACTTTTTTCGCTTCAATTAAATGATCAATACCATATAATGCTACGCGTCGGTAGTCACCGATAATACGTCCACGTCCGTATGCATCTGGAAGACCAGTAATTACACCTGATTTACGTGCATTTCTCATTTCTGGTGTATAAGCATCGAATACACCTTGGTTATGAGTTTTTCTCCAATCTCTAAAAATACGACTAAGCTCTTTATCCATTTCGTATCCATAAGATTCACAAGCTTGTTCCGCCATACGAATACCACCATATGGTTGTAAAGAACGTTTAAATGGTTTTTCAGTTTGGAAACCGACTACTTTTTCAATATCTTTATTTAAATATCCTGGTTCATGTGATGTAATAGAAGAAACAATTTTTGTATCCATATCAAGAACGCCACCATTTTCACGTTCTTTCGTTGTTAAATCCATTACTTGATCCCAAAGTTGTTTCGTTGCTTCAGTTGCTCCCGCTAAGAAAGATTCGTCCCCTTCGAAAACGTTTACATTATTTAAAATGAAATCGCGAACATCAATCTCTGCTTTCCATTTTTCACCTTTAAAGTTTTCCCATGCGTTTTTAACATTTTCTAATACTTGAGTCATCCTAATCTCCTCCATTTTTGATTAGTACAGGACTAAGATTTTTTATATAACAGCTTACACACTTAGAATACTACTTTTTTGCTAAAGTGAACGAAATAGTTGTGACATGTTTGTGAAATGTTGAGCAAACTACTATATGCATAGTGTTAACTTCACTTGAAAGTCTTTATAATTAACCCTTTCCTTAATTGTATTTTTTTGGTATCCTTATATACGAGTCCTATTTTGTAATATAAGAACAATACCCATTGTAGAGCTGTAATACTCTTATCTCCTAATCTGTTATAGTTTTTATAACAGAACAAAAAAGTGTACATATGTTGTACACTTTTTTTGTTACTACTCTAAAACATCTCTTTTTCTATTCCCATCATAGAATCCACCACGGCTACCTTCTAATACAATTAATTGCTCTAATCCTTCTATATGATCACCTATAATTCGCAAGACAGCTGGAGGATGACCTATTTTTGCAAAATGTTCACTGGGACGAATGCGGTTCATCTTATCGACCTCTACACGACTTACACACGCAATTTCGAATCCTGAAAGAATAGCTTTCACTTGCGCTACGCAAGGTGACAATAAAGACCTATACCCAATTGATTTCAAACACTTCTGGCTAAACGCATTAGGTACAGCGATAAGAGATCCTACTCCTAAATCTTTTCTATCACAAGCTAAATTTAATGCATATTTAAATGCAGTTACAAGATGAAGCGGTACTCTTAAATCTAAATAATGATTTAGATCATTTAATGCGACATCCATTCCATCTGCAATAGCTTTTGTAAATGGATATAGCTCACTAGCTGGAATAACAAAATCACCGTCTATAAATAATACAATTTCTCCTTTGGCGAAATAAGTCCCAAGCGAACGTCCCACATCGTTGCCAAGTGCTTCTTTATATACAATTGTTGTTGCTCCCTTGTCTTTTGCAATCGTTGCTGTTTGATCAGACGAACCATTTACAACAACGATAATTTCAAAAGGTTCAATTTTGCGAAGCTCTTCTATAACATTTCCAATTGTTTTCTCTTCATCTTGTACAGGAATAATGACCGATAATTGTTTTCCTTTATACAACTTAGATGTAACGCCCCATCCTTGATAAAAATCTTCGAAACTTAAAGTATGATAGACACACTCTCTTTTCCTATTTCCATCATAATACCCTCCGCGCTCATCAGTGCCTACTATTCGCTCCGCTACAGCTTCTATATGATCACCTATCATCCGTTTTTCAGATTGAGAAAGACCCGTGCCATACGCAGCATGCTCGGCCGGCCGAAATTTATTTGGCGTAATAACGTCAATTGCACAATGACGACTAATTCTCCATTTGCTTTGTACTAGGCGTAAATGAGCGACAATAGGATTAACGAAACATTCATATCCAATGCTTTGAACAACCTCTTTCGTCAACGCATGCGGTACAGCTAATAAAGAATCAATCTTTAATTCTTCGCGCTCTAATATTGCATTTAATATTTGGCGCCATACGGTAATAGAATGCGGTTTTTGTTTCTTTAAAAATAATGCGTCCAAATTATTTAAAACGATGTCGGCCTGATCATGTAAAATCGGATTCAGGAATAATTGTAATTTTGAAGTTTGAATAGCAAAATCTCCATCTATAAATAGTAATACATCACCTATCGCGTGTTTTGCGCCAATCGCGCGGCCAACATCGTTCCCTAGTAGCTCTGTATGCTTGATTACTTTACACCCTAAACGATCAGCAACCTCTTCTGTACCATCGTTACAACCGTTTGCTACTACAATAATCTCTATTGGATTTAATCCTTTTGCCGATTGGATAACATCTGAAATCGTTTCAGCTTCATTACATACAGGTATAATGACCGATAGTGACTTAGCCATTATTTTCTTCACGGAACCACTTAATAGTTTCTTTCAATCCTTCTTCCCACGTTACCTTTGCTTGAAACTGAACAAGTTCTCTTAATTTCGCAACATCTGGTCTTCTATTTGGAATTTCTTCAAAGCCATGTGGATATACCTCTTCAAAAGGAACTTGAATAATCTTTGAAGAGGATTTCGTTAGATTTTTAATTACTTCTGCTACTTCTTTTATACTCTTTTCATTCTCAGAACCTATGTTAATAATTTCACCATTTACCTTTTCATCCATTGCTCTAATCGTTGCCTCTACCGCATCACTTACATACGTAAAGCAACGTGTCTGCTCTCCATCTCCATATACGAGAATGTCTTCCCCTTGCAAAGCCGCACTAATAAATCGTGGGATTACCCCTGCATACGGACCATCTTTCGCTCTTGGACCATAAATATTAAAATAACGAACAATCGTTACCGGTAAACCTTCTAATGCGTATCCTAAACATAATGTTTCTTCTAATGTTTTACACACTGCATAACTCCAGCGTATTTTAGAAGTTGCCCCGTATAATCGATCTCCCTCTTCAGAGAAGGGTGGCTTTGCCTTACCATATACTTCTGAAGTAGAAGCAAAGACCACTTTCTTCTTTTCTTTTAGCGCTGCTTGTAAAATATTTCTCGTTCCATCAAAATTTGTTTCAATAAGCTCTATACTCTTTTCCATTGTCGTTTTCACGCCTAAAATTGCTGCTAAATGAAACACTACATCATGTTGGTTTACTAATTCATAAATAGAATTTTTATCTAAAACACTTATTGGAATAACTCGAATTTCTTTCATTAGCTCATCATGATATTTATTTTTCCCTTTATAGAAGTTATCAACGATCGTAACTCCATAGCCTCTTTTCACCAGCTCTTCAGCTAAATGTGAACCAATAAATCCTGCTCCACCTGTAATTAAACATTTCTTACTCATACACTCACCTTCTTTATAATTCCACGTGTATCTATTACTCGCTTCATTCCTTTAAAAAGCTTCCAATCGATATTAGAGTGATCAGTTAAAATTAAAATACAACCCGCTTGTTTAACCACTTGTTCATCCAAAGAAACAGATTGGTACACCTTATCTTCAAACTTTGCAGAAGAAATATATGGATCGTGATATTCGATTTCATATCCTTCTTTTATTAACAATTCAATAACTGGTAAAGCCGGTGATTCTCTCAAATCATTTACATCTTTCTTATACGCAATTCCTACAATTAAAACTGATGCAGGTGATTGCACCATGCCTTTTACTTTCCGGACTATTTTCTCTGGCATTTCCTCATTAATCACATGTGCAGCCTCAATTAATTTACTAATTTCCCCATTCCTTTTTATTCTCCATTGGAAATATAAAGGATCTACTGGAATACAATGTCCTCCTATTCCTGGTCCTGGCCAATATGGGGTAAATCCAAACGGTTTTGTAGATGCGGCTTCAAGCGCCTCATAAAAATCAATTCCTAAACTTTCACATAGTGTGTTTAACTCATTTACTAATGAAATATTGACTAGGCGCTGAATATTTTCAAACAACTTACACATTTCCGCTACTTTCGGAGAACTAACTGGAACAACGACATCAAATGTAGTGCTATATAACTCCTGTACTTTTTGTTTACACTTTTCTGTTTGTCCACTAATAACTTTTGGAATCGTTTGAACGGAATAGTGACTATTAGCCGGATCAATTCTCTCAGGGGAATATCCGATATAAAAATCTTCTCCTACCTTTTGACCTGCTTGAGAAATAATCGGAATAATAACTTCCTCGAGTGTACCTGGATATGTGGAGCTTTCAAAAATGAAGGTTTGTCCTTTTTGAAGGTTTTGTTGTATATAATGTGAGGCTGAAATGAGGGCACTTAAGTCTGGTTCTCTTTGTTCATTAATTGGAGTCGGGACAGTGACAATAACATAATCACTATTTTGAAAATCAGCAATGCCTTGATCCGGTTTGTTCACTATTAATTTTTTTTTCATCAATAAACTTTGTAACTCTTTAGAAGAAACATCCGGAATATAACTTTCTCCTTTTATAATTGATTCTATTTTTCTAATATCTTTATCTAACCCAAGTACTGTATGCCCTCTCTCTGCAAAATGGACTGCTAAAGGAAGGCCAACATACCCTAAGCCAATAATAGCTACTTTACTACTATTCATTTGTATTCTCTTCTTCCCTTCTCAAGTGTTGAATGATATCTCTATCTCTATCTCCATCCGTAAAGCCACCGCGTTCATCTGTACATTGTAATAAATACGCAATCGCCTCAATTTGATCCCCGAAAATACGATCAAATGCTGAAATACGCCCATTTACAAATTCATGTTGCTCTGGACGTACTCGATTTGTTTTTATAACATCTACTAACTCTACTGCTGTAATAGAGAATCCTTCTAAAATAGCTTTCACCTGAGCTACTGGAGGAATCATAAGAGAATCATAACCAATTTTCTCTATTACTTTTTTATGCATAGCGTGTGGTACTGCTGTTAATGAGTTATTCCATAAATCTGGTCGCTTCGCTATCAAATTCACAAAATATTTTCCCATGCTAATTGGATCTGCTGGATGAAACATATCTAATAAACACTGTAAATCATTTAATGCCACATCACTTCCATCTTCAATAGCACGCAAAAATAGAATTAAATTTGTTGCTGGAATAACAAAATCACTATCAACAAATAAACAAATATCTGCCGTAGCATACATGGCCCCTATCGCCCGTGCTACATTATGCCCAAGCACTTCCTCCAACTCAACAACAATAACATTCTCTAGCTTTACTTGTTTAATGGTCTTTACGGCAGCTCCATTCACAACAACTATAATTTCATCTACACCTACTTTTTTCACTTCTTGTATAACAGACCTTATAGTTGTTTTCTCTTCTGATACTGGGATAATGGCACTATATTTCGCTTTTTTCTTTTGTAATAAAACTGGTTTATACTTTCCTACAAACTCCCTATCTTTATTGCCCTCTGAAAAACCACCGCGATTACCGTATGTTTCGATTACGTATTGTAAAGCTCGCAAATGATCACCCATAATACGACTAGTCGCTTTCGGATAAGGAGAGCCAGGTGATGTGCCCGTATGGACAGGACGAACTTTATTTGTGTAAATGACATCAACTGAAGCCATATCAGAAATATCTACTCCTCTAGACATCGCCATCGCTTGAAATAGTGCTGGATCCGCTAAATTCCACCACCCTAGTTCTTCAATCACTTCACGACTTATCGCATGTGGTATCGCAATTAAAGATCCTACAACAAATTCTTTTTTGTTCAAATAACGGTTTAACATATATTTTCCAACCGTCGTATAATGCGGTCTCATCTTCAAATAAACTGACCATGTTAAATTATTTAAAACAATCTCATGTCCTTGCTGTATTCCTTTAATAAAATTGTATAATTCTTCACTTTTCATGACGATATCGCCATCTAAAAATAAAACAATTTCACCTTTTGCTTCTCTAGCACCAATTGCCCTTCCCACATCATTACCAAGAGAATATCTATAATAAATCACACGGCAATTATGCTGTAACGCTATTTCTTTCGTACCATCTGTCGATCCATTATCTACTATGATAATTTCATATGGTTCCAACTTCCTTACTTCTACTAAAACTTTTGATAAAGTACTTGCTTCATTATGCACTGGAATCACAACTGACACTCTCATACTTGTATCACGCTTACCCTTCCAAGCGAACATAAGCAATAATCGGAATACGTACAACTACATCTTCTGGTGGTCCATAAGAAGGAGAAGTACGAACAATTACTGCCCCATCCGTCACAGATAAAAGAACGCCTGCAATGATTTCTACAGCTGTCACAACTTGCACTAGTTCACCAACATGGTTACGTAATTCATCAGTAAATAACATATATAACTCTCCTTTCTTACACTTCTTTAATTGATATAATACTTGTAAATGGTAATAAAACTTCTGTTCCTATTCCTTCTTGCAATGTTAAGAAATCATCACCAACTGCTACAATCACACCCGTTAACTGTCCAACTGTCACAGTAATTTCTACGTTTTTACCCAAATATTGCTCTGCAATTTCTTTAAAAGGTGATGTATTACATTCTTTTAAAATGTTACAAATAATAGATTGGAATCTACTTGATTCAATAACTTCTTCCGTAGCTTGCTTAGAGTTTCTTTGAATAAATCTCGCGAAGTTTTGTGAAAATAAAAGTCTCTCCACAGCAGGCAATAACTTATTATCTAAAAAATAATCTAATTGTCTATTAAACAATCTCGATAGCTTTTTCCAATACTTACCGAACAAACACATACACTTCTCCTCCTATTATTTTTAAAGTATAAAAACACATCCATACATCTTAATGTATACAAAGCAGGCTTTTTTTGTGATAGGTAAGGCATACATTTTTCAAAGAAACCATCTTTTCTAGTCACACAAAAAAGATAGATGGTATCCCATCTATCTTTATGTATATTTTAATTTTTAATTGTAACAATGGCAGCTGCACTATAATAAACCGCTCGTGGTAATTCTGCCTGTTCACTTATAGAAGCTGTAACAAGTGAACCACCACTTGCCGAGAAATACTTAACAGCTTCTAAAGGAATACCATCTTCTTTTACATCAATATGCGTTCCATCTCGCCAATCTATTTTCTGCATTGTTGCTGAAAGGTCCCCAGTCACTTTACCAAATTCTTTACCATCCACTCCTAAAAAAATCCATTCCCACTTTGTTAAACTTAGTACTTGTTTCAATTCTCCAATTTTCTTTCCCTCTACATCGGAAAAAATATAGAAGTTACGTACTCCCATCTTCTTTTGAACACGCAATAATCTTTCTCCCGAATTATTATATAAATAAAATTGTTGCTTATGTAGTCCATTAACAAGAAAAGAGAGTACAGCTTGCCATACACTTTGAATCACAAAATCATACTCTTCTTTTAAAAATCCTACTGCACTGCCATCTAATCCAAAGTATGTAATTACTTGAAATACTCCTACTTCTTTGCGAACAACAAATTTTTGTTGCTCCAATAATTCAGAAGCCTCTATATTATAATTTTCCTGTTTGAGCATTTTTGATCTTCGTTTTTCTATAAAGCTATATATTAATAATCCAAATGCCGGTAGTACAACACCTATTAATTTCAGATTTTCTTTCTTCGAAGTGAATAGCATCCCTTTTTTATATTCCATCACTAATCCAATTGCGAGAATAATCCATACAATGACAGATACCCCAAAAATGCGTTTTGCATTACGTGCGTGATGCTTATGTATACTCATATCCCTCCCCCTTTTCCATTTACCCCGCTATTTGCCGGGCAGTAAGACCCCCATCTCAAAATTCGGCGAAAGCAAAGAAGTTAGGTGGGGGTCTTACTGCCCGAAAAAGCCCGATTGGTGAGGGCTAATAATCAGTTTGGGATGAAGCCCCCCCACTGATTAAAGTTTCACTTTATTTCATTATCCCATTGCACATACACTTCCTCAATAAAAAAGACTATCCAATAGGATAGTCTCTTACACTTCAATATTTCGCAACATCGTATAAATGTCGTTATTCACTTTACCAAACGATTTAATATTATTTTGAATGTTAGATAATAAAACGACATACACACTTCCGTTTTTACTAAATCCATTTAAACAATTCCATCCTGGCATTACACCGTGATTCGAATAACTTCCCGGGTCTACATACCAACCAAATCCGTAATCCTTTTTCACAGCCGTAAACATTTGATCATAACTCTCTTTTGAAATCAGCTTTCCAGAGAAGAGTGCTTCATTAAATAAATATAAATCATGTGCACTTGTATATATATCACCACAACCATATAGTTGTGACATACTTGGAATATTAGGTGTTGTCATATTGTTATTTACTATTTTATAACCTGTTGATGGGAACCTTGTTTGCTCTAACGCTTTACCGAAACCAGAATGTTTCATACCCGCAGTAGCAAAAATATGTTGTTTAATATAGTCTTCTAACGGTTGTCCACTTACCTTCTCAGCGATATAGGCGAGTATCGAATAGTTCGAATCGGAATATTTCCATTTCTCTCCTGGGCTCCCAACACGCTTTTGCTTTCCTATTCGTTTTATCAGTTCTTCATGAGAAATATCCTCTGTTCCTTGCTCATACTCTGGAATTCCTGATGTATGTGTTAGTAAATGCTTTAACTGAATCCCATTACCTTGAGGGAAATCTGGAATATACTTTGCAACCGTATCCTCTACATTTAATTTATTTTGATCCTTTAATTGCATAATAGCAGTCGCTACAAATGCCTTTGAAATAGAACCAATATAAAAAGTTGTCTCTGAATTATTCGGTACTTGTTTCTCTTTGTTCGCCATACCGTATCCTTTATTCAAAAGAACTTTTCCGTTCTTCACAATAACAGCTGTCCCGCTAAATCCTGCGTTTTGTAAATATTGATCTAATTGAACGTTTTCATTAATTTCTTGAGGTGGTCCCTCAGCAGGCTTTTCCACAGCTTGTGCTTGCTTCACTTGTTCTTCCTGCTCTTTTTGTTTTTGTACTTCTCGTTTCTTTTTTTCTTCGTCTTTCTTTTTCAGCTCTTCTTGTTTCTTCATTTCTGCCGCTGCTTTTAAAGTTTCTTCTTTCTTATTATACGCAACAATTTTTGTATACATGAAATATACAAGTGAAAATAGTAAGACGAGAATGATTGTTCTTTTTATGTATACAATCGGCCGACGTGCTTTCCCATTCGCATTATTTTTTTCCTGATCCATGATTGCTTTTTTCCCCTTACTCACCAATAATTTACTTCCTCTACTAAAGATTTGTTTTAGCAGATTATGGATACTCTATTCTATATCATCCCTACTTTATCACGCACTGCACATATTACCAACCTATATGTATAAAAAAGAAAAAGAAAATTTACAAAAGTAAGATTCCCGTTAAATCGTTAACATAAAAAAGAGGATATCCTCTAAAAAAATTGATGTTATCAATCTTTTGGGATATCCTCTTATCTCATTATTTATACGTGTTTTTTCATATCATCGGCAACAGATTCAACATTTGTACCTACGATAACTTGTACACTCGTGTTACTTAATTTCATAACACCTTTTGCACCAGCACGTTTTAATGCTGCTTCGTTTACTTGACCAGCATCTTTCACTTGTAAGCGTAGACGTGTTGCACAGTTATCAATAACTGTTAAGTTTTCTTTTCCACCTAAAGCTGCTACGTAAGTTTCACCAATTGAACCTGCAACTGGAGCTTCTTCACCTTCAGCTAGTTCCTCTTCGTCTTCACGACCAGGAGTTTTTAGGTCGAACTTCTTAATTAAGAAGTAGAATACTACAAAGTAAATTGCTGCGTAAATTAAACCGATTCCTGCAAGTAACAATGGTTTTGTTGCAATACCGAAGTTTAAGAAGTAATCGATTGCTCCGGCACTAAATGAGAAACCATCGTGAATGCCGAGTGTTGTTGTAATGAATAGAGACAGACCTGTTAATACAGCATGAATTCCATATAATACTGGTGATAAGAACATGAATGAGAATTCAATTGGTTCTGTAATACCAGTTAAGAATGAAGTTAATGCTAGACCACCTAACATACCTGTAACCATTTTACGTTTTTCTGGTTTAGCAGCTGCAATCATTGCGAAACATGCTGCTGGTAAACCGAACATCATGATTGGGAAGAAACCAGTCATAAACATACCTGCTGATGGATCTTTTGCAAAGAAGCGTGCAATATCACCATGAACGATATCGCCAGCTGCATTTGTAAAGTCACCAAGTACGAACCAGAAGTATGTGTTCATTACGTGGTGTAAACCGATTGGAATTAATAAACGGTTTAATAATCCGAATAAACCAGCACCAATTGAACCTAAGTTCACGATGCCATGTGCTACTGAATCAATACCACTTTGAATCGTTGGCCAAATTTGACCGAATACTAATCCTAAAAGAAGCATTACGATTGAAGTAATGATTGGTACGAAACGTTTTCCTGCAAAGAATCCTAACCATTCTGGTAGTTTAATCTTATGGAATTTGTTGTATAGTAATCCCGCAACAACCCCTGCAATAATACCACCGAGTATGGCCATATTAATTTTCGGCGTTAACGCCGCTGCTTTTGAAACCTTTGTCATTGTATCTGCTAATTTAGTTGGATCTACTGAACCTACTAAATCTTGAACACTTTTTAATTTATCATTTAACTCTGCTGCTGAATATGTCTTACTTAGAGCATTCGTTGTATTTTGTAAAACAAGATATCCAATTGCTCCGGCAAGTCCAGCTGCTCCACTACCATCAATAGACAAACCGATTGCAACACCAATTGCAAAAATAAGTGCTAAATTATCAAAAATTGCTGCACCGGCCTGTGCCATAACAGGAATGTTAAATACGTCTTCTTGTCCTAAACGAAGCAATAATCCTGCTGCTGGTAGTACGGCGATTGGAAGCATTAATGCTTTACCAATACGTTGTAGAAACTGCAACATTTTAATTCCCCCTATCAAATTTATGAAATCGTTATCATTATAAGTACGCCTTAGAAAACGCTTTCTATTTACATAACCATAATAACATATAGTTGTATAGATGTGTAGTTTTTATTTTCGAATTTTTTATGGATAAATCTCCTATTTCCAAACTGTTATATAAAAGGAAAATTCTCCTTTTTTAATATAGAATACTCGAAACGAAATACCTACTATAGAACATGTAACTTTCGTTTTATCATTCCACCTTTTCATGTTATTATTTATTTCCGAGCATATCGGGAAAAGTAAACGTAGTTAATTCGAAATAGGAGCGTTGGTACTATGCAGTGCATTGAAACAAACAACTTACAACAGTTGTTAGAACAAGTAAAACCATATACGAAAAAAGGAAAGCTTGCTACTTATATCCCCGAACTAGGAAATGCAAATCCAGACGATTTAGGGATTGCCATTTTCCATAAAGAAACAGAATATATCCATGCTGGCAACTCACAAACACTATTTACTCTTCAAAGTATTTCAAAAGTAATTACACTTGCACTTGCCCTTTTAGATCGTGGTGAAGAATATGTATTTTCTAAAGTTGGAATGGAACCAACTGGTGATCCATTCAACTCTATTATTAAGTTAGAAACAACAAGTCCATCCAAACCACTTAATCCAATGATTAATGCGGGAGCACTAGCTATTACAAGCATGTTAACAGGAAAAGATAATGAAAAAAAAATGGAGCGCATCCTTCATTTTGTACGTGAAATAACAGATAATCCTACCATTAATTATTCTTCTAAAGTTGCCAATTCAGAATTAGAGACAGCTTACTTAAACCGTTCACTTTGTTACTACATGAAACAAAACGGAATTATCGATTGTGACATCGAAGAACTTATGGATTTATACACTCGACAATGTGCAGTTGAAGTAAACTGTATCGATTTAGCACGTATCGGCTTAATTTTTGCGATGGATGGATATGATCCATATAAGAAAAAACAAATTATCCCTAAACATATTACAAAAATCTGTAAAACATTTATGGTTACATGTGGTATGTATAACGAGTCTGGTGAATTTGCGATCCGCGTTGGTATCCCCGCAAAAAGCGGCGTAGCTGGTGGCATTTTCGGCTGCGTAAAAGGAGAAATGGGAATTGGCATTTTCGGACCGGCTTTAGATGCAAATGGAAATAGTATCGCTGGTTTTAAAATTCTTGAACTTCTTTCTGCTCAAGAAGGTTGGAGCATTTTTTAATTCAGAGTTATCCTGCTATACTAGCAGGATTTTTTTATTTCATAAAACCCTCAACTTTATCGGCTATCCATCCCCTTATAAAAACCGTACTGAAAGTTTCTCTATATCATGCATATTTGCTCCCCCCTCCTGAATAATATAGTACAACCTAGCGCTATATGTGGAGGTGTGAAAGATGAAACTAATATTTCAAATGGAAAAACAGCCTGTTCTTGAAAAAACAATTCTTCTTTTTATATTGAGTATTGTAGAAAGCTTGAAGTTAAAAGTTGTTTCACTCGATGAAGCTCACCGATACATATTCAATTTAGAAGTGCTTGAACTACTAATGGATCGGAACATCGATGATCAAGTACTTGAACTCATCCATTTCGGAATGGGACTTGAAGACATTCATCATGTGCTTCCTGAAGAACTTGAACATACTATCGAAGAATTAAAGTGGCTTTGCATTCAAGTTCTAAGTGAATACAGTATGCATGAAGAATCGGAACAATTAATTGAAGATATACGTTAAAAAAGCACCTATGTAGGTGCTTTTAATGTTTTTTCAAACTATTTTTATACGTCTCAATATTTACTGGTAGTTCTTCCTCTTCTAAAGTATGTTCATTTACATCTTTATGAATGAACGCACCTTTAGGCGGTTGATGGTCATGCCCTTTTTTCTTATGATCAAATGCTTTTCCGCGTCCCATACGGATCCCCCTTTCTTTAAAAGAAATCCGTATTAGTATGGGGAAAAGTACGTCGACATATGCAATCCTTTGCCGTATTTCCAAGGAAATACTCGAACATTGTTTTCTGTTCTCCTTACAACAACTGATCGATCCCAATAAGAATTAATAACACTCCTGCGATAACAGTAGCCCATTTCCCTAAGTATTCTGCTAAAAATCGTTTTCCTACATAAGCAAAACCACTAATACAAATAAAACTAAACACCCCAGAAATAGTTGCTGTAAGCCACAGATTCAAGTTTGTTACCCCAGCGTCAAATCCACCTGCAATATTATTAATAGACAACGCAACCCCTAAAACAATTGCTTCTGAAAAACTAATTGTTTTAGAACCATCAAAATCTGCTTTTTCTGGATCACGTAAAATGCCCATAAGTACATTACCATCTTTAGAACCTACAGTATTTCTTTGCCCCAAGAAAGGCTGGCACAAAATAAACACACCGATTATACCTAAAACGATTGCTCCAATTAGGTTTGCAGTAAACTCTGAAATAAATAACGCTATCCAGTTCCCAAAAAAGCCAGCTAATAAAGTAAATAAAAAACCAAAAAATGCGATGATAAAATTGTTAAGCCACGAAATTCGAATTTTACGAATGCCATATGCAATCCCAACACCTGCATTATCTAAATTAGAAGCAATACCGATTAAAAAAATTGAAAATAGACCTGCCGTACTCATAAACAGCCACCCCTTTTTCTCACTTTTCAATGCATATTATGAAAATGTTGAGCAACTGTGCCTGTCTGTTTCATATACATGTAAGAAATGCTCAACATTTTTTCAACAATAAAAAAGGAGTGCCTTCACTATGCCTAAAGAAAACCCAAATGAGCGGCTTAGTACATTAATAAAAAAACTTTTAAAAGAACGTGCCTTATCCATGCGTCAATTAGGAATGCATACAAATATTGATCCCGCAACAATCTCAAGAATTATGAATGGTAAACAACCACCAAAACAAAAACATCTACAAAAATTTGCAGAATGTTTGCAAGTTCCACCCCAATTGTTATTTGATGAAATGTATCCTGATTCTCCTCACATTAATAAAGAAAAGACGGATATGTACACATCTCTTGATACAATTCAGCAAACGCTGCAATCCTCTAACTTATTCGATTTTGACTATACAACAACTCGCGTAAAACAAGAACTTGAAAACTATGAACGCTATGCTCAGACAACAGAAGGTGAAAAACGTATTCATGAAAGTTTCGCGAGTAAATTAGAACAAATTGATAGCGCTGGTCCTTTTATTGAACAATTAACCGATATGTATCAACAATTTTGCAATGAAACTATCTCAAAAGAAGAGCGTGCAGTTCTTGGAGGCGCATTACTGTATTTCATTTTATCGACAGATATTATTCCCGACTATCTCTTTCCAATTGGCTATTTAGATGATGCAATTGCTGTTGAATTAGCGAAAGAAAAATTGATCGAACTAAAACGAAAAACATAGAAAAATAAAGAACTATTTCAGTTGTTTCTGTTCAACTCTGAAATAGTTCACTAAAAAATCGTACAAGTATACATACCTGTACGATTTCAACACACTAATCTATTTTTTCGTGTGACACCATTCATATATAAATGCTGTTATTACTTTTGTAAATTCAATTAACTGTTCTACTTCAACTTTCTCATTTATTGAATGAGCTTCTTCTAATGTACCTGGTCCATAAATAACAGCTGGAATATGAAATTCACTAAACCAACCACCATCCGTTACCGTTGCAGACATATCTAAAATTGCATTTTTAGATAGAATTGATTCGTGTACTGAGCTAAGAGTTTTTACTGCTTCATGTTCACTATCTACTTCTAAAGAAGGGAAAATTTCGCCACGATCCACAATCATTGATTCTCCGCCCCACTTAAATTGTGGTGGATTTTCACTTAACCATGGATCGGCAGCCGCTACTTTCTCAATATACTCTTCAATTTCTTTTATTATTTGTTCATGTGTTTCATTCGGATAGAAGTGCACCGTTATCCATAACCGGCACTCATCCGCAATAAATGCTGCATGCCGTCCGCCTTCAATAACAGCTGGGTTAATTGTTGTTGTTCCAGATGGATAACCTTCATATGTTTTCATAACTGCCCAATGACGCTCTAATTCTTGTAAACTTTGCACAATTTTCATCATTTTTTCAATCGCACTCGCTCCGAATAAGCGTCCTCCAGCATGAATCATTTGCCTGCGTGTTGCATCATGAAACGTCTGGGGGCTTTTCACAGTAATCCATCCAGTAATTACGCCGCCCTGTCCTTGCATATGTAAATCACTTGTATCCACTACGACTGCAAAATCAGCATCATAACCTCTTTTGCAGCATTGAAGTGTACCTGCTTCTCCAACTTCTTCCCCAATTACTGATTGAAAGATTAAATCTCCAGGTAATTCAATTCCAGCTTCTTGTAACAGTTGAATAGCAAATAGTGCTCCAGCCAGTCCTCCTTTCATATCCGCCGCACCACGTCCAACTAACCAACCATCTTTTATAAATGGCTCAAACGGATTGGTTTCCCACGCTTCATCTACCGATACTTCTGCTACATCCACATGTCCATTAATAATAAGACTTTTATGTGTGTCACTTTCTAGCCCTTTTCTCACCCCAACAACGTTCGGGTCATTCGGATATACATCCCATTTATCAACACTAAAATTTCGTTTTTTTAGAAAATCTGCAACAAATTCTTGCGCCTCATTTGTGTTTCTCGCCGGAGGTGCTGGTGTTTCAAAACGAATTAAAGTCTTTGTAAGCTCTAGTAACTCATCTTTTCGTAAATCAATCTGTTCTAATAGCTGTGAAACTTCTTGATTCATCGCTAGTTCCCCTTTGCATACATAGTATGTTTCCAGCTTTATTTTCACAAAAAAAGAGACTGTTTACAATTTTACAGTCTCTTTTTTTAGCATAAGTTTCTAATAGATTTACAAACTTTCTGCCTCTATTGTATTCGTTTTTTCAATATGTTCTACCTTACGTGCCTTATTTCTTGTCGCACGGTAAAACAGTAAACAAACAATCATAAATGGAATACCACAATATAATGCCATTCTTTGTTCTGGAATAAAAGCCATACCAACAATTACTGTTACATTTAATACTAGCGCAAGCAGTGGTACGAATGGATACAGCGGTGTTTTAAATTTCAAGTCCTTCACATCCCCGCCCTGCTTAATGTATGACCTTCTAGCCAACAAGTTAGATAGAGCAATAGATGCCCAAACTAATATCGCCCCGAACCCGGCAATAGAAAGTAGCCATAAATAAACTGTATCTTCCGCATAAATACCTGATAGTAATGAAAGGCAACCTACAATTGTACTTACAATCAATGCATAAATAGGAACACCATTTTTAGATAACTTACCGAAAATTGGACTAATCATTCCTTGATTAGACATAGACCATAGCATACGAGAAGTTGCATATAATCCTGAATTCGCAACGGATAGAACCGCTGTAATAATAACGAAATTTATAATATCGGCTGCATAAGGAATACCAATTTTATCAAATACAACTACGAATGGACTTTCTATCACTCCCGCTTGCTGCCAAGGGAATAAGCCTGCAAGAATGAAAATAGATAATACAAAGAACACAAGTATACGCCAAACTGTATTATTAATTGCCTTCGGAATCGTTTTCTCTGGATTTTCACTCTCTCCAGCTGCAATACCAACTAGTTCCGTTCCTTGGAAGGAAAAATTAACTGCAATCATCGTAATTAAAATGGCTGATAATCCATTTGGAAACAACCCACCATAATCAGTAAAGCTAGAGAACATCGGTGCTAGTTCATTTCCTTTCATATCTAGAAAACCAAACATTGCTGCCCCGCCTAAAATAATAAATGCAATGATTGTAATGACTTTAATACTTGCAAACCAAAATTCAACTTCTGCAAAACTTCTTGAAGATAACGCATTGATAGCAAAGAGAAGCACCGCAAACGCTACACACCAAATCCATGACGGTACATCAGGAAACCATCGTTTCATTAAAATACTAACTGCAATCAGTTCAATACCTATCGTAGCAGACCAGTTTAGCCATGACATCCAGCCGACTACATAACCCGCTGCAGGGGAAATGTGCTTTGTAGCATACGTTTGATAAGATCCTGCGTCAGGCATCGCAACAGCTAACTCTCCAAGACAGAGCATCGTTAAATACATAACAAATCCTCCAACAAGATACGCTACAATCGCTCCTCCAGGCCCAGCTTCATGAATTGTATACCCAGATCCTAAAAAAAGACCGGTACCAATAACTCCTCCAAGTGCAATCATAAAGATGTGCCTGCTTTTCAATTCCCTTTTTAACCCTTGGTTTTGATCCATCATATAAATCCCCCCTTTTCACTTTGGAAACCCATTTCATGTAAGCGTTTTTAAAAATGTTCATAATAAGAATAATTATTGAAAAGAGCAAAATACATAGTATCAATCACTACCTGTTATTAAAAGATCATCCCTCACTGTTATTAATAACTTTTTATCAGCGATAGCTTGTCCTTCTACTACTTCTAATGATTCGATATATCCACTGATTCCTACTTTAATTTCTACTTTCTGTTTATCTATTGTTTCAATTAACGCTAATTTCTCCCACTCATATACGTAAGAACTTTCCGTAACAAATAACTTCTCTACTTTCCCGTAACAAGGACTATACACGCCTTCTATAACCATCTTCACTTTATAAACTCCTCCTTCTTATTAATCGGTACTGAAACGTTGCATATCCCTCCTTTAGAGATTTCAACTATTATTTATGCAAAATGCGTACCAAGTCTCTGATTCATATATTAAATGAGAGTTTCATACAAAAAAGTGTGCACAACCGCAAAATTTTTCTATCATTTGAGAAGTTTTAAAAGGAAAATAGCAAAAAAATTTTGCGATTTTATAAGAATTTTAATAAAATTATAAAAAGTCAGTCTTCATAGGGTGAAATGAGGAGAAGATAATCTATGCGTACAGAAGAAATTAATTTTAAACAGGTCATTGAAATGAATATGCTATATGAAACTTTGCTCAATGAGCTCGATATCGGGATTCATATTATTAATGAGGAAAGTAAAACGATTATCTACAACCGTAAAATGATGGAAATTGAATCAATGGAACGCTCAGATGTGCTATATAAAAGTCCTTTAGAAGTATTCGCATTTGAAGAAAATAAAAATAGTACTCTTATAGAGGCATTAAAATTGGGAAAAACAAACAAAGATATAAAGCAAACGTATTTTAACAATAAAGGGCAAGAAATTACAACGATTAACAATACTTTCCCTATAATAGAAAACGGAAAAATTAAAGGCGCTATTGAAATTTCAACAGAGATTAGCCATTTCAAACAAACGATGAAAACGAACCTTTCTCGAAAACAAAATAATAAATTTACCTTTGATCACATAATCGGTGATTCTAATGCTCTTCAATCTGTCATTACAGAAGCAAAGAGAGTAATTCGTACATCCTCATCCATACTTCTCGTAGGAGAAACAGGGACCGGTAAAGAACTATTTGCACAAAGTATCCATAATGAAAGTCAACGTTCAACAAAACCATTTATTTCACAAAACTGTGCAGCTATACCTGATACACTCATGGAAAGTTTATTATTTGGTACGAACCGAGGTGCATTTACAGGAGCTATCGATAAAGCTGGTTTATTTGAAGAAGCAAATGGAGGAACTTTGTTATTAGATGAGATCAACTCATTAAGTCCAGCACTTCAAGCGAAGTTACTACGAGCTATACAAGAAAAAACAATACGAAGAATCGGAGGCACACAAGAAAAAGAAATTGATGTTCGTATTATAGCAACTATTAATGAAGATCCTCTTGAAGCTATTACACACAATCGGTTACGGGAAGACTTATATTACCGATTAAGCGTCGTTACTTTATGTCTCCCGCCTTTACGTGAACGAAAAGAAGATATTCCTGATCTTGTGCAGCACTTTATTGAAAAGTACAACATTCAATTTGGACTTGGCGTAACGGATCTAGATGTACATGTAAGAGAATTTTTGTATGCATATGATTGGCCTGGAAACGTACGAGAATTGGAACATATCATTGAAGGTTCGATGAATTTAGTTGAAGATGAAAATATCATTACAGCGTTTCATCTTCCCACTCGCTTTCGTGAACAAATAAAAAAAGAATTCAATATGCAACCTTCCCTAACTAATAACGAGGATGATGCACCTAAAACGTTAAAGCACACAATAGAGACAATGGAGAAGAACTACATCAATCAAATTCTGACAGAGTATCACGGTAATATCTCACAGGCTGCAAAGTTTTTAGGATTAAGTAGGCAAAACTTACAATATCGAATTAAAAAATTGCATTTACACATATGAAATGAAGTGAAGCTTTAATCTGTGGAGGTTTTGTCCCCCCCACCAATTGGACTTTTATTGCCTGTTAATGCAGCATAAATCTGCTTCCAAGTGTAAATATAAATTGGAAAAATACGCTACAATAAACATATAACATACTAGAAAGGAACGATATATATGAGTAATGATAACAAATTAAAGTTATTACAATACTTAGCCTTCTTCCCTACCATTGTATGTATGATGTTACTAGTTGATATGAATGCTTATCCTTATGCAAAACTATTAGCAACAATTAGCGGCTCCTTTGCAGCTATTATACTTGCTGCTTTTTGGAATTTGAAGATACGTATGAAGAAAGAAAAATCTTCTTAATACCAAAACAATAAAAAAATCGAGCTTACACAGCTCGATTTTTTTATTGTTTATTAAAATTCAACATTCTCCAAATACAAACCACTCGCCTCAGCAAGACAATTAATTTGATTACGTTGTTTTTCCTCTAAAATATTTGGGATTGCGTCCGCATCTAATTGCCCTAATCCAACTTCAATTAATGCTCCAACAATTTTTCGTACCATGTTATGAAGGAACCCGTTACCACTTACTCTAATTTGTACAAATCCTGCTTCTTCCATCACTTCAAGTGTATATACTTCTCGAACCATAGACTTTTTCTTTGATTTCGCATTTGAAAAAGCAGTAAAGTCATGTGAACCAACTAAATGTTTCGCAGCTTCTTTCATGCTTTTCACATTTAATTTTTTATTCACATGCATGCTGTATTTACGCATAAATGGATTTGTATGCTCTTCATTCCAAATTTTATAAAGATATGTTTTTGCTTTAGAATTATAACGAGCATGGAATCGATCTTGTACTTCTTCTACATTCGTAATGCTAATATCGTTGGGTAAATGTTGATTTAAATATTTTTTCACTTTATGTTCCACTAACTTCTCATCACTTTGAAAGTTAGCAACTTGATTCAAAGCATGTACACCCGCATCTGTTCTACTACAACCGATAATTTCAATTTCTTTTCCGATCATTTCAGATATGACACTCTCGATTTTTCCTTGAATTGTATTATCGTTATTACCGAGACGTTGCCATCCTTTAAAACGTGCACCATCGTACTGAATTGTTAATTTATAATTATTCATTTTACTCTCCTTCATAGAAAATATTCCCTCATATCGTGAGGGAATATGAATAAACTTTACTTTCTAACAAGCTTCACTACATTTTCTACATGGGCTGTATGTGGGAACATATCAACTGGTTGTACATATTCCACTTCATAACTCTTCATTAATGCTTGCACATCACGTGCTAATGAAGAAGGATTACAAGATACGTAAACAACTTGTTTTGGTTTCACCTTTAAAATTGTTTCCAGTAATTTATCATCGCAACCTGTACGAGGTGGATCGACAACAATTACATCTGGACGCCATCCTTCTTTTACCCATTTCGGTAACCATTGTTCAGCTTTACCTGCTTCATATTTCGTATTTGTAAATCCGTGACGCTTCGCATTTTTTCTTGCATCTTCAATCGCTTCTGGAATTACATCCATACCACGTACTTCCGCTGCATCATTTGCAAGCCAAAGACCGATTGTACCAACACCACAATACGCATCTACAATTTTCTCATCGCCTGTTAAAGCAGCTGCTTTTTTCGCTTCATCGTATAAAACAACTGTTTGTTCTGGATTTAACTGGAAGAATGCACGTGCTGATAATTCAAATGATAAATCACCTAGTGTTTCTTGAATTACTTCTTTTCCAGCTAATTTAAATGTTTTATCACCGAAAATAACAGATGTTTTACGCCAGTTTACGTTTTGCATAATTGATTTAACAGCTGGCATCTGTTTTTGTACTTCTGCGATAAATTGATCTTTATTTGGTAATTCTTCTTTTGTTGTAATAAGTGTAACTTGTACTTCCCCTGTTTGAACTGCAGTACGTGTCACAATTGTGCGTACTAAACCTTTTTGTTTTTTCTCATTGTAAATAGAAACATTTAATTTTTCTAATATACGTCTTACAACTTTTGTCGCTTCATTCGTTGCTTTATGTTGAATCATACAGTGAGCAATATCAATTAACTGATGTGAATTTTGCTTATACAGCCCTGTAATAACCTTTTCGTCTTTACGTCCCACTTGTAATTGACTCTTATTACGATAATGCCATGGGTTTTCCATACCAAGCGTTGGACGAATTTTTTCTTCCAGACTGTTGTTCATATACTTCTCGAATGCTTGTACGACGATATCACGCTTTTGATTTAATTGTTCTTTATAATCTAAATGTTGCAGCTGACAACCGCCACACTCTTCATATACCGGACATGGTGCTTTCACACGATGTGGTGAAGCTTTACGAACTTTTTTCACTTTCGCTTCAGCGAAGCCACGCTGAATTTTCGTTGTTTCAGCAACAACTTCTTCTCCTGGTAATGCCCCTGGAATGAAAACAACTTGTCTCTTAAAATAACCAACGCCTTCTCCGTTAATCCCAAGACGTTTAATTGTCACAGGAAACGTTTGACCAACTTCCAACTTACTCTCATGTTGCTTTTGTATCATTATTACACCTCTACTCTATACTTTTCCATAAATATAACGCTGCATAACTGCAGTATGGTTCACACTCTTGTTTCACTTTTTCTAAAAATGCATCATCAGGTTTATCATCTAATTGAAATACACCTTGCACTGCACGCTGAATCCCAATGTCCGCTTTCGGAAACATATTTTTCCGTCCAAGCCCGAACATTAAAAAATTTTGCACTGTCCATGTACCAATCCCCCTAATTGGTAACAATTGTGCGGAAACCTCTTCATCCGCCCTGGTTTCTATACTCGCTAAATTTAATGTACCGCTGACAATACTTCGACCTAACCCTACTATATATTCAGCCTTTCGCTGACTAAACTTCTGCTCCCTCAATTCTTCTATTGAAATATTTGCTACTATTTCTGGAGTGGGGAAAAAGAATACACCGTTCTTCTCTGTTCCATATCGTTTCACAAACTGTTCTGTTAACACAGTAGCAAATTTCAAATTTATTTGTTGATGAATGATACAGCGAAGAAGACAAGCAAAATAATCAAACTCTAAAATAATTGGAGTATAAGCATATGTTTCAAATAGTGGACGTAATGATGTGTTTAAAAAATGATTTTGTATATCTTGAAACGGTTCATTCCAATGAAAAATGGCCCTCATTCGTTTCATGACTTTCTCTTGATCTCCTGCCTGACTAGAGATCCAAAACTGTGGATTTTGAACAGTACCAATCCCTTGCAAGCGAACAACAATCTGTTCCTCGTCTATACAAAGCGGGACATAAATGACTTTCTCATCTAATTGAATGACGTTAAGAGGATCAAAAGATAAACGTTTTAATACCTCTTCAAAATGATACGGATACTCTAACGTAACATGTTCGCTCCACATACGTTTCCCCATCCTTTTTACACATCATTATAGCATGAGAAAACCGTAAGCATACATGCTTACGGTTGATTGCTTTTTACTAAGTCATCTAGACTTTTAAAATGATACCCTTTCTCGCGCAAATCATCAATGATTTTCGCAAGTGCTTCTGCATTATCTTTTGATATTGCATGAAGTAATAAAACAGATCCTGGATGAATCATCGTCATTACATTATTATGTGCATATTGCCATCCTCTTTGCTCGTCCACTTTCCAATCCAAAAATGCAAGTGACCAAAATACATTATAATAGCCCATTTCTTTCGTAAGAGCCAACGTTCTTTCACTAAATACGCCGCGCGGCGGACGTACATATTTTACTTTTTTTTGCCCAGTTACTTTTTTAATCTCTTCCGTTACACTCGTTAATTCTTCACGAAGTTTCGCATCATTTACCGTTGTAAAATCAGGATGACTCCACGAATGATTTCCAATAATATGTCCTTCATTCTTCATTCTTAATAACAAATCTTTTTGTGTTTTAATATAATGACCCGTTACAAAGAAAGTTGCCGGTACTTTTTTCTCTTTTAATACATCTAAAATTTTCCCTGTGTATCCATTCTCGTAACCATTATCGAATGTTAAATAAATATCTTTTTTCTTTGTATCCCCTAAATAAAACCCACCATTTTTTTGTAGTAAATCTGTGTATAACTTTCCTGCATCTGGTACTGTTTCATTTTTAGGACGCGGGATTCCCCAGTTATGTGGAGTATTTGTATAAGCTAATGCTGAAACTGGAACAAGTGCCATCATAATTGAAAAAATGAGACCGATATATAACCATTTATATTTCATAAATAGTCTCCTTTCCATATATAATCGTACTTGTAGTTTCTGTTGCCGTGCATTCTTTCATGCTGAACATGTTTTTCTATATATACCAAAAAAATGCATCTCGAATCATTCGAGATGCATTTTTGTTTACTTAAATACTGGCTCTTTAAAGCTAGCTAATTTTTCAAGTGATGTTTTATCAACATCTGCATGTAAGCTATTACCATGAGAATCCATCGTTACAACTGCTTTAAATCCTTCGATACGTAAATGCCACATTGCCTCTGGAATACCAAATTGTAAGAAATCAACATCTTTTACTTCTTTAATACATTCAGCATAATATTGCGCTGCACCGCCAATTGCATTTAAATATACACCACCGTGCTCTTCTAAAGCCGCTAATGTTTTCGCACCCATACCACCTTTTCCAATGACAGCGCGAATACCGAATTTCTTCATAATATCGCCTTGGTACGGTTCTTCACGAATACTTGTCGTTGGACCTGCCGCTTTAATTTGCCAGTTTTCATTTTCATCTTTCACGACAACTGGACCACAGTGATAAATAACTTGTCCTTTTAAATCTACTGGACAATCGTTATCCATTAAATGCTTATGGATTGCGTCACGACCTGTATACATCATGCCATTAATTGTTACAACATCACCAACGCGAAGTTCACGAATTTGCTCTTCTGTAATTGGTGCTTGTAATACAATCTCACGTTGCTCTGTTTTTTCTTGCGCTTCTTGCTGAAGTGTATCCTCACCTTCTTGATATAGCCAATCCATAATTTCACCTGTTTCAGGATGGATTGTTACGCCAAGGCGGCGATATGCCCAGCAATTATACGCAACAGATACGTAGAAACTAGCTGGCAGACGATTATACACGCCAATTTTACAACCAAGTAAAGTTGTTTCTCCGCCAAATCCCATCGTACCAATGCCAAGCTTATTCGCATTTTCTAATACGTACTCTTCAAGTTTTTGTAACTCTGGTACTGGATTGACATCATCTAATGTACGGAATAATTGATTTTTTGCTAATTCGTAACCTGATGTGCGGTCTCCCCCGATACCAACACCAATTACACCTGCACTACAGCCTTGACCTTGCGCTTGATATACAGCGTGAAGAAGACATTTACGAATTCCTTCTAAATCACGGCCAGCGCGTCCAAGTCCTTCTAATTCACACGGTAAGCTATACTGAATATTTTTATTCTCACAGCCACCACCCTTTAGAATTAAGCGTGCATCAATATAATCTTTTTCCCATTGTTCAAACTTAATAACCGGTGTACCTGGTCCTAAATTATTTCCACTATTGTCTCCAAAAAGAGAATCAACAGAATTGGGACGAAGTTTACCATCTTTTGTCGCCCGCTCAAGCGCATTATAGATAGCTTCCTTCAACTTTAATTGATTCACACCAACTGGTGTATAAATTTTAAACGTTGGCATCCCTGTATCTTGGCAAATTGGCGAGATGTTATCATCAGCCATTTTAATATTATTCGTAATTGTGCCAAGTGCCATCGCAGAACGAGTCCCTGCATTTTCTCGTTCTTTCGCTTGTTGAATCGCACGACGAACATCTTTCGGTAAGTTCGTTGACGTTTCAACAATTAGTTGATACATGCTTTCTTGAAGCTTTTCCATTGTTACTTCCCCCTCAATTGTGAACGCTACCAAAACGTTATGAGCTGAAAATTCCATTGTTATGCTCTTCAGCTTTTTATTTGTTTCACGCTATTAAAGCATAAATGAAATTTTTCACAACTTGATTATACCTTTTTTTCTACCTTCCTTCTATTATCCATACAGAAAAAGGCTGCCAATTTTGCATTGGCAGCCTTTTTAATATATTATTCGTCTTTTTTAAATTGCTCACATTTTAATTCTAATTCATCTAACATCGCAAGAAGACGATCCACATCTTCTAACTCTACTTCTTCAGGTTCAATTGTATCAATTACTTCAATGAACATATTTAAACGTTCTTTTAAATATACTAGTTGTGAATCTTTATCCTCAATTGCTTTTCCCATGAAGGCACTCTCCTTTTAATTCGAGTTGCTTTTATTATACCGCAAAAATGATTGCTATGGGCATGAAATTTCATCAATTTTGTCACAGTCATTCATTCAAATGTAAGCCCTCTCTCTTTTTTCACAAAAAAGTTTCACTTTATAAAAAGTACATATTCTTCTATTATAGAGAATGGACAAATTGTTATTTCAATAGTCAAAGGAGTATTTCATATGACGATATCACAAAAAATGAAGCCGATTACTCCTTCTTACGATCCATGGGAAGCGTATATGGACCTTGAAGAGTACGGCAAACTACTATTAACAAACGTTGAGTTTACAACGACAACGTTATGCAATATGCGTTGCGAGCATTGTGCTGTTGGTTACACATTACAGCCGAAAGATCCAAATCCGCTTCCTATGGAACTTTTATTAAAACGATTAGATGAGATTCCTCATTTACGTTCTTTAAGTATTACTGGCGGAGAACCAATGCTTTCAAAGAAATCCGTCGACAACTATGTAACACCACTCTTAAAATACGCTCATGAACGAGGCGTTCGCACTCAAATCAACTCAAACTTAACCATAGATTTAGCACGTTACGAACAAATTATTCCTTATTTAGACGTATTGCATATATCTCATAACTGGGGAACAATTGATGACTTCGTTGAAGGTGGATTTGCAATGATGGAACGTAAACCTACTTATGAACAACGTGCAAAATTATTTGAACGAATGATTACAAATAGTAAAGCTCTATCAGATGCAGGTGTACTCGTATCAGCCGAAACGATGTTAAACAAAAGGACTCTACCGCATATTGAACATATTCATCGTCAAATTGTCGAAGAGATGGGCTGTAAACGTCATGAAGTTCATCCAATGTATCCAAGTGACTTCGCGAGTAATCTAGAGATCTTAACAAAAGCTGAAATTCGAGATGCAATTGAGCATTTACTAGAAATTCGCGATGAAAATGTATGGATGTTATTTGGAACTTTACCTTTCTACGCTTGTAGCGATGACGAGCGAGACATCGCCACATTTAAGAAATTACAAGAAAGCAAAAATGTAACAGTTCGTAACGATCCAGATGGTCGTTCTCGTTTAAACGTCAACATTTTCGATGGAAATATTATTGTAACTGATTTCGGTGACGTTCCTCTTCTAGGTAACGTACAAACAAACACACTACAAGAAGCGTATGACAAATGGAGTGCTTCAAAAACAGCACAATCATTAAGCTGTCACTGTCCTGCAGTAAAATGCCTTGGACCAAATGTTCTTGTAAAAAATAGCTACTATCCTACAGAAGACTTCTTATCAAAAACAGCAAACATAACATTTTAAAGTTCAACTTTAATCAGTGGGGGTTTTGTTCATTCCCCACTGATTATTAGTTGAACCAATTGCCCACAAATAGCGGGATAAATAAAAACGTCAGCTTATAAGCTGACGTTTTTTCATATTATTGCGAGTGAGAAGAAGAAATGAATTTAAAATACAAATGATCGTGAATTGGAATAGCAGCTCCGATTCCTTGTGAGGTAATATTTTTTACTACAAGCCTCTTTTGATTTCCTTTTAACACAAGGTACACTTCTCCAAATGTTACTTTTCCTTTTTCATTTACTGCTGGTGTATAAGCATATAAATATCCAAGTTGACTCGGACTAATATTATATACACGCTCATGTCCAGTACCATAACCAATGGTCGTTTTAAATGAAAGTGGCAATTGTACTTTTTCAAGTGCTTTGAGAAGCATCATTTTTTTCACATCCGCAGTATTTTTCATATCTGCTGTTAAATCACCTTCAACCGTCTTTTGCGTTTCTTGCTTATAGCGTAGCGGATATAAGCGATCTCCTCCGCGATTATCGTACACATTGCGATTTACTTGTTTATATTCCCAATTAATCGATGTATCAACCGATTCATAATTTAAAGCCCATTGACCTAAATAAATCTTCGCTCGGTACCCTACCGCAAGCGGTGCATTCGAAATTGTCGTTTCATTAAACATTCGAATTAAGTCCGGATTTTCAATTTTAATATTTGCTGTTTTCAATAGTTCTTGAGCAAACTTACTCGGTTGTAAGCGCGGCAAATCTTGCGCATCATTTGGAAACGTATTGTCTTTAGAAATATTTAAAACAGATGAAGGCATTTTTGTTTCTACCGTTGTCTTTGCAAAACTCATGTTAGGAAATAATAGAATAAACGAGACCATAGTTGAAAGACATATGCTGTATACTCGTTTCACCTGTCTGGCTCCTTCCTATGTAAAGGTATATATACTACTTTGTTTATTGTTTTCTCTCAATACAATTGTTATGCCTATTTTTCATAATAAATAAAAACCAATTCCCATAATGACATACGCCGCTAATAAAGTACCGCCTTCAAACCAATTTGTATCTCCATCATTTGAAATCGCAATCGTTAAGAAAACAGCTGTAATCATAGAAACAAGTTCTGGTATTGTAAATACTAAAGGCATCCTTTGTGCAAAGAACATAGAAAGCAGTACTAATACAGGAGCAACAAACATGGCAATTTGCAACGTAGAACCGACTGCAATTTCAACTGCAATATTTACTTTATTTTTATACGCCATAATAATTGCAGATGCATGTTCCGCTGCATTCCCAACAATTGCAACGATAATAACCCCTATAAATAACTCTGACCAACCAAATGACTTTGCAACTGTCTCAAATGTATGCACAAGCGCCTCTGACACATAAGCTACCGCAATTGTCGCTATTGCTAAAATGAGTAGCGCTTTACCTTTCGACCACTCTGGTTCTTCCTCATGAGCTACTTCATCCGTTTTATGTTGATATACACCACGATGCGTAACGAGCTTAAAGAGCAGTGCAGCAAGGTACATGATAATCATAATGATAGAAACACCGATACTTAATTGATACGTCTTTCCAGCATCCATCTTCATTGAAAAAATCTCTGGAATAACAAAAGCTACTACTACCGCAAAGATTAATAAAGCTGAATTATGCCTTGCATCATATACATTAAAACTTTGTCTTTTGTATTTAAGCCCTCCTATAAAGAAGGATAGCCCTCCTACTAATAATAAATTCCCAAGTACAGAACCCGTTAAAGAGGCTAATACAACCTCAATTAATCCCGCCTGAAGTGCAAAAATCGAAATAATTAGTTCAACAGCATTACCAAAAGTAGCATTTAATAATCCGCCTATTCTAGGTCCAGAGACAATTGCCAAACTTTCTGTCGCTCTCCCCATAAAACCCGCTAAGGCGATAATAGTAATGCAATACACAGCGAACATAATTGTTTGAGGCCAATGAAGCATTTTTCCAAGTATAGAAAGTGGTACCCCGATCAGCGCTACTATAAGAAATATTTTATTAAACATGCTTTTCATCCTTCCATCGTATGTATTTCTCCTCGATATTATTATTATTCTTCTCCTAACTTGTCCGATTTCATCACAATTACGTTTAAAAAATCGGATTGAAGAAAACAGTATAAAAGATATTTAAATTATCTTGTTTAAACGGAGAAAACAATAAATTATGAACAGGGGTTAAAAGCATGCATTTAAAAGAAAAAATTGAAACTATTATTTGCGGTCAACGAACTGGTGTATTATCTACTGTACGTGAAAATAAACCTCATAGTACCTTTATGATGTTTTTCCACGAAGATTTTGTGTTATATGTTGCAACAGATCGGAAATCAAAAAAGATAACAGATATCGAAAACAATCCAAATGTACATGTACTACTTGGACGTGAAGGAAAAAAATTAGATGAAGATTATATTGAAGTTGAAGGCTTAGCCTCCATCGAGGAAGACTCCACATTAAAAAACAAGTTTTGGAATAATAGCTTAAAACGCTGGTTACTTGGTCCTGAAGACCCTAATTACGTATTAATAAAAATCAATCCCGACACAATTTATTACATCGATGGTGCTGGTACGACAGAGCCCGAGTTTTTACGACTATAAAATAAAGTGAAACTTTAATCAGTGGGGGTTTTCTTCATCCCCCACTGATTATTAGCCTTCACCAATCGGACTTTTATGGGCAGTTGATCCCCCACCTAAATTCTTTGCTTTCGCTGAATTTTGAGGTGGGGGTCTTACTGCCCATTAAAGCGGGATAAAACAAGCCCCCTTTAGGTGGGCTTGTTTTGTCGAAAAGTTCTTCTGAAAAAAACAATAAAATAGGTGGAACTTTCTAAAGATTCTGTTATATAATAGCAGTAACTTAAATAAACTGTATTAAAACAGATTGAGAGGAGAAATAAAATTGATGAAAAGAGAAGAACGCAAAAACATGATTGAGTTTATTGAAAAGAAAAAAGGGATTGAGCGTGATGAATTATTGTTTATGACAGACGATGAAGTAGAACATATTTATAATGTAACGTACTTTTTGTATGAAGAAATTGCAGAGTAGTATAATAATCCCCACCTTATTAGAAATATAAGGTGGGGATTATTTCGTTATTTGCGGAGCGGTAAAATCCCACTGATTAAAGTTTCGCTTTATACGTGAGAATGGTTTTCATGTATAATAATGTAAGATTGGAGGAATTTTACTATGAGTTCATGGCTCTTATTCGCACTATTATCAGCAATCGCTGCTGCCCTTGTATCTATTTTCGGAAAGATTGGTTTAGATGGAATCGATGCCAATGTTGCAACAACGGTTCGTTCTATTATTATGGCATTATTTATGGTGGGTGTTATTATTATCCAAGGTAAATTTCAAAATATCGGCGACGTACTACTAAATAAAAAAGCACTGCTCTTTATCACATTAAGTGGGGTTGCAGGTGCTTCGTCATGGCTATTTTATTTTCTTGCCCTCAAAACAGGGAAAGTCTCACAAGTGGCTCCTATCGATAAATTAAGCGTCGTATTTTCTATCATCCTCGCGATGATTATACTCGGTGAAAAGTTAAACTTTATGACTGGCGTTGGTGTAGTCTTTATTACAGCTGGTGTATTATTTATTGCTTTCAGCTAAAAAAACCGCTATTAGCGGTTTTTCTTTTTCTTTATATAAAACCATACAATACATGTAACAAATACTGAAATGAATAAAATCCATACTCCGTAATGATGTAGGCTATACTCAACGAAACGCCACTTCTCTCCTAACTTCCAGCCAAGTCCAATAAAAACACTTATCCAAATAAGCGCACCACCGTAAGCGTACAAACAAAAACGCCAAAGTGTTAAATTCGACATCCCAGCAAAATATGCTGTTAAATGACGTACTCCCGGGATAAAGTAACCAATCATTAAAAGAAATGGTCCATATTTTTCAAATAAAATATGTGTTTTTTCAATGTGATGTTCTTTAATTCTAATCTTCGGCCCATATTTTTTTAAAACAGGGAGCCCAAGTTTTAAACCTAATATGTAGCTTAATGTAATACCTAACATCGCACCAGCCATCCCGCTTAAAAAAGCAGCAGTTCCTGACATAACTCCTTTAGAAACGTTATAACCAACGAAGGTCAATAAAAACTCGTCTGGTATCGGTAATCCAACAATTCCACCGGCCAACGCTATAATAATTCCAAAATACCCATAATGCGCGATTAACTCGCCAATATGTTGTTCCATTCGGAAAACACATCCTATGCACGATCGTTATTCCACATTGTGCCCTTTCTATCTTTCAGACAAACATGGTATACATATTCACTATACATTGTTTTTATAATGAACTCTACTTCTATCCATTCCTTTAGCAGGAAGAAAGTGAACCATTAATCAGTGGTGATTTGTTCATCCTCACTAATTTTTAGCACACACCAATTGTGTGCACGACTCCCTCCTACTTCCCTTGTATTCACCGCTTTTTGAAGTGCTAGTCTTACTACACGCAAATAGCGGGATTAAAAAATAAAAATTCATATGCTTGTTTTTTTGTTACAATAAAGGAAAGTTACTTTTCGCAACGGTTTAACTCTCAGGAAAAATGATATATCTAGCAAAAACATAGTTTGGTCGATATAATGCAACTTCTACCTATTAAAAGAACATACACCCTTTACATACAACATCATTTTTCTAAATTATACAGGGGGAACGAACATGACCATTGAAAATCAATTTATCCAAAAGGTTTACTATAAAACATTTTTAACAGAAGAAACTTCTACTCCAGTATCAGAAGTACTCGGTGAAGCATATATAAATGAATCTACAAATGAATTCTCCAACATTTCTAATATCCGCTTTGCTCAAGGTGAATTTTATTACCAAAATAAAGACTTTGAAGCAGCGATATTTAAATGGGAGAAAGTAAATAACGAACTTGCACTTTGGGCAACCAAAAATATTGCAGATTCTTATTTTGAACTAGGATTCTTGCCAAGAGCAGAAGAGATTTATCAATCTATTCAAACGGAAGATACAACTCTTACAATGGAAGTTTCCTTACAACTTCTTTCTCTTTACATCGAACAAGAACGTTTAGGTCTAGCATTTAAGACAATTAGTGAGGCTGTTGCATTTCAACCTGACTATCCTAATATCACTGCAATTGCTCGCTCATTCTATGAAAAACAAGAAGATTGGAATAATGCTATCGAACTTGCCGTTCAAGAAGGAATTCGAACAAAATCATTACACTGGTTCGATACTTTAATCAATTATGTGAATCAAGGATTCACGAAACAAATCAAACCAGAATATTTCTATGAATCTTTAAAAGCTTTATATGCAATTGATCAAGTCCAATTTAAAGAACTTGTTATTGCGCTTTGGAACAGCTATCAAAATGAAAACTTGTATCTACCTTGGATTCAAACAATAAATCATTTATTCTTACATATTGAAACAGACAACAATGACGATTGGCATGAAATTGTTGAACGCTATCAAGATACGTACTTTGAGTTAATTACTGGTGAGCATTTCATGCATGAAATGCAGGGACTTGTACCAGATTTATTAACAAATTGGTTTAGTTTAACGAAAGCAAAAGACGCCCTATTTGTCTCTGCTGCAGTGTTAGCATGGAATGAAGTTTCACCTACAACTTTAGAGTCATTACTCGTAAAAAGTGCTGGAGCCCTACTTTCTAATTCAACAGCTGAAACAAATGTAAATATGGAAACAGTTTCTCATTTATTTGAAACAATTGCTGTATGGGCTGAAAAAAACGATGTGGATTTAAGTCATCAATTTACGTTACTCGTGCACGAACTGTGTGATTTAAATGTTACACAATTACTAATAGCGGGAACTACTGACCAGGATAAATCATCATTCATCAATTCAATACTAGGAGAGAACATCTTAACTGAGACTGTAACAACTCCTATTCTATTTAAAGATGATAGCCAAACTGAAATAACAGAATTCACTGCGTTAGATGTACACAATATACCTAGCTTTGATGAATTCCATCAAAGAATGGCTACACCTTCCGAATCAGAACTTGAGAAAAAATGTATAGAAATTAAGTTACCAAGTAGATTTTTAAGAAAAAATAAATTTGCATTTCTTGTTACGCCACCTGTTCAAGGGCAAGTGGATAAAAACAGCTCATATTTTGAATACTTACAAGCAGCAGATAGCCTTATTTACGTATTAAATTCTGCTTCACCATTACATGGTAAAGAACTTGATACATTACTTTATTTACGTGAACAAGTGCCAAATTTACAAATTCATTTCGTATTATACACAAATAATACGACCAATAATGAAAAACTAATGAGTAAGATTAAAGTCCATTTCCCAAATGCACAGTTCTTCCCATACTCTCCTTCACAAGAGAGTAGCCAGCAACTTGGAGACGTGACAGAGTCTATTCTTTCTAATCTAGCAGAACGTAACATGGAACAAGAACGTATAGAAAAACTAATATGGTTTACTCAAAAGACAATCGCATACCTTGTAAATGAACGTGTGGAGTTAGAAAATACATTAGTGAAGTCCGTACGCTGGAATAAACATATCTCAGTTAAATTAAATGGATTTATTAACAACCTTACTGCTCTTGAAAAAGATAAAATTCGTTCTATTACAGAATCTTATCTTTTAACGAAAGAAGAAATCACACGAGATATCCATTCTCAAATTCCTGAATTATTACAGAGTTGTTCTGACCTTGTTCAAGAAGATAGCGACTTCAAATTAGTTCATGAAGAATTAAATGCTGCGATGAACGAACGAGTTCAAAAACATGTACAACAAGTGCTTCTTCCTAAATTTACTGGTTCTATTCAAGAGTGGATTGAAACAGCTCATAATGAATTTATTCAAGCTCAATCTTATTTAGATGAAATGAGTGAAACGTTTAATAAATTATATAAAGAAGAACGCATGAAACTTCCTTGTGATTTCAAATTACTAGATGATTGGCATCGAGATGTTGTACGCATGACAAATAGAATTACAGTAACGAACATCAATATTTTATTACGCTTTACACCGACACAATTTTTCTTAAAAAGTGCGGGAAAACTATTTGGTAACATGCAAAAAAATCAGTCTATGCTCGCAAACAAATATAAACAATACATTGAAACGGAAGACTATACGGAAATTGCTCAAACAATCTCAAAACAATTCTTCCTTCAATTTGAAGTATTTGAAGGCGCATTAGAACGAGATATCATGATGTTCTTTAAAGATCCACTTAGCATATTGAAACAAAATGTAGAAGCAGCTCAACTTGAAATACAGGAAGACGAGCAAACATTAGCAACATTAAGAAGCAACCCAGAAACTTATCACGATCCGTTAGCATTCTTTAAACTGCAACTATTGCAACACAAATTCGTTTTAAGTACAAACAAAAACAATGAAGACGTCTATGAATTTAATGAGTCTCCTACGATTTAACATAAAAAACCAAGCAAATTTCAGTTTGCTTGGTTTTTTACTTTAATTCATTATTTTCATATGTTCAATTGGATAATAAATTGCCGCTAATTCTCCTAATACATCTTCTCTATCAATAAGTCCCAAACCATTTCTACTATCTCTGCTTATTAGGCGATTATCTCCCATAACAAAAATCTTATTTTTAGGAACTGTAATCGGTCCAAAGTCCTCTGTTAAATTCATAAATTTTTTTTCAGCTTGTTTTTTATTACTATACAAATACGCTTCCTGTGTCACTTCATGATTCACATATAATTGATCATTTCTCACCTCGATTACATCGCCAGGCAAACCAATAACCCTTTTCACATAAAAATTATCCGTCTTCACAACAATAATATCTTCTCTCCCATAACTTTCAAACTGCTTTGCTAACTTATTAACAATCAGCTTATCCCCATCTTGTAACGTCGGATTCATGGATGCTCCTTTTACAGTCGTAGGAAAAAACACAAAAATTTTCGCTAAAAACACTAACAAACATGCAATTGCAATTGTTCTAAAGAATTCACGCAAACGTTTTTTCTTTTGCATCATTCCACCATCTCATCATCTTTTTAATTTTATTATAAGGAATTCAATTGTAATATTTCCACAAAATTCTTAATTATAAAATCGCGATATTACAAACTTAAAAATAACATCCTCATAAATTTATTATTTTTATATACCATAATCTATATTTACCTCACTATTTGCGAGCAGTAAAAAAGATACCCTCAAAATAGTCTATCCACTATTTTGAGAGTATCTTTTTATATTCCCACATATACAATACACATTTGAGCCGCTACATATGTAAACCAAATCCAAAGTGGTTCATACTTTAATTTGCGTCCTCCAATATCTGTCACACCTATAATAAAATCAGAAATCACAAATAGTAAACCACCAAAAGCCGGTATCCACCATATTCCTATATTCTCATAGTATAGGGCGAATGCAAAGCAAGCCATTCCTCCAACCCACAATCCGTAAATTAGAGCTCCTATCGTAAACAATTTATCTTGTTTATCATTTCGTATAAAAAAGAACCATCCTATAATTAGAAAGAGTCCGTATACGAGTAAACCAATCCAAAAACCATTCCATGAGATGCCTGTTTGCAAAAATGCTTTTACATAAAAACAATGCGCAAGGGCAAAAGTAATCATCCCTCCAATTAATCGATGACCAATTGGAATCAAACCTGCCATAAATAAATCTCCTACAGTTGATAATGTCATACCTAGTGCAACCCACGTACTATACTCTACTGATGGATCTTGTAACCATATCAAAATTGCACTTGCTGTTAAAGAAAAACTAAGAATAAGACGCACCGCTAAAGGTAACGGCATATTATTTCTTGTTTTTTTTGTCTGTCCTATTGCGTACATTGCACCAATTAAAAAAAGAATGATTTGTCCAATTAACACCATGTAAAATAGATTCATAACATGTTCTCCTCAATAAATGCTTTTTGTATCTTTTTTCGTTACACCTAGTCTATTATCCTTTTTCTATATAAAAAAAGAAGAACAGTACTGTTCTTCCATTGTAATCGTTTTCCTGTTATCTATGCTACTTGTTTTTCGTTCGCCCTTTTCTGCTTAGCTGTCGTCCGATTCACCACGATAATTCCCGCGGCTACACATGCTAAACCGAATAATACAAATGAATGAATTGCTTCTCCTAAAATCATGCTCGATAATAACACACCAAATACGGGTATAAAGAACATGTACATTGATACTTTTCCAACCTTGTTATACTTCATAATTGTATTCCAAATGCAAAAGCCTGCTGCGGATAAGAAAGATAAGTAGAGAAGTATAAGTATTGCATGTACACTAAATGTAAATGGCATGGCTCCAACTTGCAAAGCCCCTATACATAATAGCCCGATAGAACCAAAAATCATTTGGTATGCTGTCATATAGCCAACATCTAATGTTTTGCTACCTTCTTTCGCCAATATGTTTCCATATGAATACAACATTGCTGCACTAAGAAGTAATAAGCTACCGATTCCGAAATGGAATGACAAACTACCATCACTCGGTACATTTACTAAAATGACACCACAAAAGCCGATAGAGACCCCAATTATTTTTCTCATATTGAGCGCATCATCTTTATATAAAAAGTGAGCGAGTAAAATTTGAAAGAATGATGATGTTCCTGAAATGATAGCTCCTTCAATACCAGAACTATAACTCATTCCAATATAAAAACATATATATTGAAGAAATGTTTGAAATAAACCAATTTGTACTAACTGCTTCCCCGTTCCTTTTTTGAAGCTCATATCTTTTCCTAACACTTTAAAGAATAATAAGAGTATGACTCCAGATAAAAAGAAACGATAACCAGCAAATAATATTTGCTCCCCAACTTCTTGTGGCTGAATTCCAAGTTCAGCATAACTTAATTTAATAAACGGGAATGCGCTCCCCCATAAAAAAGTCGCTACTATTGCAGCAATTAGTACGCCAATCGGATGGGTAAAAAATTTCTCTGTCTTCACTTGTTGTCTTCCTTTCCGATCTTTTTATGAACAATATTCATATATACCAAAGGAAGTGTGAAAACACAAGTTTTCAGTTTATACGCAAACAAAACATATCATCTAACGAAAACATATGCTATACTATAGAATAATTACAACATAATAACTATTAAAATCAGATTCAACAGAAATGCTGCTATCCATTATGGATGGCAGCTTTCGTCGTTTTATAGGGCTTTCGATTTTGATTCTTTTTCTCAATAAGAATTTGGAAGGAGCGAGTAGTAATGAACTCAGAAGTAAAAACATTACAAGTACAAAAGTCTATTTCTCATCCCTCTTTATGGGATACATTAAAGAAACATTATGAACTTATATTTGCAATCGCATCTGGTATTTTCATTTTAGCTGGTTGGTTATTCACAAAGAACGATGCAATGAATGTAGGCATTACTTGCTATATCCTTGCTTATATAGTTGGTGGATATGCAAAAGCGAAAGAAGGTATTGAAGATACCATTGAAGAGAAAGAGCTAAATGTCGAAATGCTCATGCTCTTTGCTGCTATTGGTGCTGCAATCATTGGCTACTGGGCAGAAGGTGCAATTTTAATCTTTATCTTCGCACTAAGCGGTGCGATGGAATCTTATACATTAAGTAAAAGTCAAAAAGAAATTTCAGCGCTTCTTGATTTACAACCTGAAGAAGCATTACGTATTTCAAATGGAACCGAAGAACGTGTTCCTGTTGGACGATTACAAATTAACGACATTATTTTAATTAAGCCAGGTGAGCGCGTTCCTGCTGACGGTACGATTCATAACGGTGAAACAAATATCGATGAAGCAACAATTACTGGAGAACCTATTCCAAATGAAAAAAAATATGGCGATGAAGTATTTGCCGGTACTGTAAATTTACGCGGTGCTATCGAAGTTAAGATTACGAAGCCGAGCGATCAAACATTATTCCAAAAGATTATCCGTCTCGTCCAAAGTGCACAAAGTGAGAAATCACCATCACAACTATTCATCGAAAAGTTTGAAGGAACATACGTAAAAGGTGTACTACTCGTTGTTGCGCTTATGATGTTCGTCCCTCATTTCTTACTTGACTGGAGCTGGAATGAAACGTTTTATCGCGCTATGATCTTACTTGTAGTCGCATCTCCTTGTGCACTCGTTGCTGCCATTACACCAGCAACATTATCTGCAATTTCTAACGGAGCAAGAAATGGAATTCTCTTTAAAGGTGGCATACATTTAGAACGCCTCGCTTCAGTAAAAGCGATCGCCTTTGATAAAACAGGAACATTAACACAAGGAAAACCTACCGTAACAGATGTATATGTTCGAGAAAGTATGACAGAAAAAGAAGTACTTTCTATTACAGCATCAATTGAAAGTCACTCTACCCACCCTTTAGCTGAATCTATCGTTAAATATGCACAACATGCGTATGACATTGCATTAAAAAAACCAGAAAATGTTGAAGATGTAACTGGTTTTGGACTCAAAGGAATATTTGAAAACAAAGCTTATAAAATAGGTAAAGCTGACTTTATCGGTGAAGAAACAAAGACATTTCATAATGGTATTTCTGCCTCACTTGAAAAAGAAGGTAAAACTGTCGTTTATATTAGTGATGAGAGAGGCATTCTTGGACTTATCGCTTTAAAAGATACACTTCGCCAAGAAACAATAGCTGCTATTCGCGAATTACAAAGCATCGGTGTCGAGGCAATTATGATTACTGGAGATAATGAAGAAACGGCAAAAGCTATTGCCTCTGAAAGTAATATAAAAGAATATTACGCATCATGCTTACCAGAAACAAAAGTTGAAACGATTAAAAAGCTAAAGGAAAAATACGGGACAGTAGCAATGGTCGGAGATGGTATAAATGATGCCCCTGCACTCGCTACTGCTAGCATTGGTGTAGCAATGGGAGAAGGAACAGACGTAGCTTTAGAAACTGCAGACGTTGTACTTATGAAAAACGAATTATCTCGACTTTCTCAAGCGATCCGCTTATCAAAACGAATGAATCGTATTGTAAAGCAAAACGTAATCTTTTCACTAGCTGTAATTGCAATGCTGATTTGTTCAAACTTCTTGCAATTTTTAGCTCTTCCATTCGGTGTTATTGGGCATGAAGGAAGTACAATTCTTGTCATTTTGAATGGCTTACGATTATTAAAAAGAAACAAATAAGAAACGGGTCCCTCATAGAGGACCCGTTTTTTTAATGGTAGCTATTATGCCCGTTCCCACTACTACTCGTTTTATGCTTTGGATGCGAACTGCTCTTTTGTTTATTGTTATTTTTGTTGTTGTGGTTCTTTTTATTATTACTCATGAAATAGCCCCCCTGTTCCCTATTATTATGGAACAAGAGGTCATTTTTCATTACGGGAATTATTGTCACCCGTCCTATAATGATGGAGTAAACCATTAATTTCACCGCCAAGTAAAATTACCCATCCAGTTAAGTAAAACCATAACATTAAAATAATGATACCACCGAGACCGCCATATGTATTGGCGTAATTTGCAAACTTATCTACATAATAAGCAAATGAGTACGATACCACAATCCATCCTACAGTAGCAAATGTTGCTCCTGAAATGACTTCTCTTCTTTTTAACTTTCGATCTGGTGCAAATGTATATAAGAAACTAAACAAGGCAAATAGTACGAAGAAACTCGCTACTAAGCGTGTAATGCTCCATACGAAAGAGAAACTATCTGATAAACCGAGTGCTTTAAACACCGCTGCTCCAATGACTTGTCCAAACACTGGAACAATTAGCGCAAACACAATCATAAAAATAATCGCTAATGTAAACACAATGGATAAAGCTCTCGTTTTAATAAAGGAACGTGTTTCTGTTACATCATACGCACGATTAAAAGCATTCATAACCGCATTAACACCATTTGAGGCAAACCATAACATGGATAATAAACCAAATGATAATAAACCACCATTTTGCTCATTTACAACTTTATCTACATTTACCTCAATTAAGTTCATTGCATCATCTGGTACATAAACCTCTAATAAACTAAGCACATCCTCTGTTTGAATGGGAATAAATCCAAGAAGCGTAATTAAGAAAACGAGCCCAGGAAAAATTGCAAGCAAGAAGAAATAAGCGAGCTGTGCTGCCAAGCCCGCTACATCATCGCGCATCGTCCGGTCATACAAATCTTTACCAAACGAATAAGTACGATTTCTTCTCACCTTTTCTAAAATTTTTCTCATATATGTTTAAACGCTTTTCTTCTCTTCTTTATCTTGCTTCAACTCAATGTACGCTTCAGTTTTTTTTTCCTCTACATTTGAGTCTTTCATAAATAGTTCACGCGCTTCTTTCATACCGCCCTCTTCAGCAACTATTGGCTCTTCTTCTGCTTTCAGCTCATCTACCTTTGAAGATACAGCTTGAATTTCAATCGTTTCTGGCTTCTCTGCTGGCTCAACCTTTTTCTTACTAAAAATTTCTTTCGTTTCTTTTAACGTCTCTACAACAGACGGCGTCAATTTTTTAATTTCTGCTACTTTCGCTTTTACTACATTGAAGTCAGCGAGTTCGCGTCCTTTATCTGTAACAGTTTGCACTTTTTCTTTTATCTTCGCATTTTCACCGATTTCAATCATCTTTGTTTTTGCTTTTTCCGCAGTATTTTTTACTTTTTCACGGTTTTCCTTCTTCAACATAGATACAGCCACACCTGCAGCTACACCAATCGCAATGTTTCGAGCAATATTATTTTTCTTTGCCATATTCCTTCACCCTTTCATTTCTTATGTTAGAAAGTATTTCTTTCTAAGCTTCCTCATATTCCTTGTTCATTTCGAATGAAAGCTAATAGCTTTGCACACCCTTCTGTTACAAGGTCATATACTTCTTGGAAATTCCCTGTATAGTAAGGGTCGGGAACGTCTGTCCAGCCACCGTCTGGAACAAAATCGGACAGTCTACCAATATAGCCTCCAGTTTTACCTAAACTTTTTAAATCTGCTATATTCTTGTTGTCCATGGCAATAATATAATCAAACTTTGTTAAGTCTTCTTTTTCTACTTGCCTTGCTTTAATTCCTTCAAAAGTGACTGCATTTTCTTTTAAAATTTTTTGTGTTCCTTTATGTGGCGGATGGCCAACATGCCAATCTCCAGTTCCTGCAGAATCAATGACAATTTTCTCCTCGAGTCCCTCTTTTACGACAAGATCTCGAAAAATTGCTTCTGCCATTGGTGAACGGCAAATGTTCCCAAGACAAACAAACAATACTTGAACCATATTTTTGTTCTTCCCTTCTTGGTGCATTTCTTTATATATACTTATAGTATAAACAACCAATTATTAATTATAAAGGAAATACCTACTAATTTAATAGGATTGAAAAGATTCATTAACGAAAATGATAAAAAATGTTAAGATATCCTTATGTTATTTTAAAGGGGGACACTTCGGTGGATTTATCCGTAAAGTCAGAAGAAAATGTTGAATATATGGTTGAAGCTATTAAAGAAAAATTACGTATGGTTAATGCTGGAGCGATGAGAGCTGCTAGCTTTAATGAAGAAATGTACGAAGACTTACGTGACATCTATGAGCACGTTATGAAACGTGAAACATTCAGCATTAGTGAAATGCAAGCTATTACAGAAGAATTAGGTACATTAATTAAAAAGTAAAAAGCCTCACTATGGGGCTCTTTTTTATTTCCAACAAATTCATGACAACTCTTCTCTTTCCCTCAACCAACTGTAAAATATTGTACAATGGAAGTAGAACCTCACCTTAGATTTTTTCTCCATACATACTACTTACAAATAATAGCAACACTACCATTGCTAACTGTTTTTACTGGAGGTGCTTACTTATGAGCAATTGGTACAGTAAGACGAAAGATCAAACATTAATCGACTTAGAAACAAACGAACAACACGGTTTAACAGATGAAATCGTAAATGAACGTTTAAAGCAATACGGTTCTAATGAATTAGCTACAAAACAAAAACGCACGTTATGGCAGCGTATTTTCGCCCAAATTAATGACGTCCTCGTATATGTCCTTATTATTGCTGCCCTTATTTCTGCCTTTGTAGGCGAATGGGCTGATGCAAGTATTATCGCGCTCGTTGTAGTTTTAAACGCTGTTATCGGTGTCATCCAAGAATCGAAAGCAGAACAAGCTTTAGAGGCATTGAAAAAGATGGCGACACCTAAAGCTATCGTCAAGCGAGATGGTGAACTAAAAGAAATTCAATCTGAACAAGTCGTTCCAGGTGATATTGTCATGCTGGATGCAGGACGTTATATCCCATGTGACTTGCGACTTATCGAAACCGCAAATTTAAAAGTTGAAGAATCTGCTCTAACTGGTGAATCTGTCCCTGTTGATAAAGATGCAATTTACCACCCTTCTATGCAAAGTGATGAGCAAGTACCGTTAGGCGATCAAAAAAATATGGCCTTTATGTCGACACTAGTAACATATGGGCGCGGAGTCGGTGTCGCTGTTGAAACGGGAATGAACTCACAAATTGGTAAGATTGCTACCCTTTTACATGAAGCCGACGATGATATGACACCACTTCAAAAGAGCTTAGCACAAGTCGGAAAGTATTTAGGCTTTGTCGCTGTATCTATTTGCGTCATTATGTTTATCATCGGTTTTTTACAAGGACGAGATACGTTAGAAATGTTTATGACTGCTATTAGTTTAGCCGTTGCAGCTATTCCAGAAGGCTTGCCGGCTATCGTTTCCATCGTTCTTGCAATTGGTGTGCAGCGAATGATTAAACAAAATGTTATCATTCGTAAACTACCAGCTGTCGAAGCTCTCGGTTCTGTCACAATTATTTGTTCAGATAAAACAGGTACGTTAACGCAAAATAAAATGACCGTTACTCACTTTTATAGTGATAACACATACGACCACTTAGAAAACTTAAATGTAAATAATGATGTACAACGTCTATTGTTAGAAAATATGGTGCTATGCAACGATGCGTCTTACGGTTCCGATTCACAAACAGGGGACCCTACAGAAATCGCCCTTCTCGTTGCCGGAAGCACTTTTAACATGCAAAAGGATCATTTAGAACAGATACATGAACGTGTTAACGAGCTACCTTTCGATTCAGATCGTAAAATGATGTCAACCGTTCATACATACGATGAAAGCTACTATAGTATGACAAAAGGTGCTATTGATAAACTCTTACCTCGATGTACCCACATATTTAAAAACGGTAAAATCGAGATTCTAACAGATGCTGATAAAAATCAAATATTAGAAGCTGCCGGGGCAATGTCTCAAGAGGCTTTAAGAGTACTTTCATTCGCATTTAAACAATACAATTCAAACGATGTGGTTATAGATCATCTTGAAGAAAATCTCATCTTTATTGGTCTTGTCGGTATGATTGATCCACCGCGAACTGAAGTAAAAGATTCAATTACAGAATGTAAAAAGGCCGGTATTCGCACAGTTATGATTACTGGTGACCATAAAGATACCGCCTTCGCCATTGCCAAAGAACTTGGCATTGCTGAAGACATATCTGAAATTATGATTGGAACTGAATTAGATAACATTTCAGATACAGAGCTAGCAAGCAAAATTGATCACTTAAATGTATTCGCTAGGGTCTCTCCAGAGCATAAAGTAAAGATTGTAAAAGCATTACGTGCAAAAGGAAATATCGTTTCTATGACTGGTGATGGTGTCAATGATGCTCCATCTTTAAAGCAGGCTGATGTTGGCGTAGCGATGGGCATTACAGGAACAGACGTTGCAAAAGGGGCAGCGGATGTAGTGTTAACAGATGATAATTTCTCATCTATAGTGAAAGCTGTTGAGGAAGGTAGAAATATTTATCGTAACATAAAAAAATCAATTCTCTTCCTACTCTCTTGTAACTTTGGAGAAATTATCGCTTTATTTTTAGCTATTTTACTCGGTTGGGCAACACCACTACGACCTATTCACATTTTGTGGGTCAATTTGATTACAGATACACTGCCTGCATTATCACTTGGGGTTGACCCTGAAGATCCAGATGTGATGAAGGAAAAACCACGACATGCGAAAGAAAGCTTATTTAGTGGTAGCGTTCCTTTTCTTATTTTCAATGGAGTTGTCATTGGACTTTTAACGCTAACAGCCTTTATCATCGGGGCAAAATTCTATACCGGAGATACAAATTTATTTCCTCTTTTCCCAGAGAAAATTGATGAAGATGCTCTATTACACGCTCAAACAATGGCATTTGTCGTTCTTAGTTTTTCTCAGCTCGTTCATTCATTTAACTTGCGTTCAAGAACGAAATCCATTTTTTCAATTGGGATCTTTACAAATAAATATTTAGTCTTCTCCCTTCTTATCGGTGTTCTTATGCAAGTGTGTATTATCTCCATCCCACCTCTTGCAAATATATTCGGTGTACATGCATTAACGATGCGAGATTGGGGATTTGTTCTCTTCTTAAGTATCATTCCACTTGTTGTGAATGAGATCATTAAATTAGTAAAGAGAAACTAAAAGGCAATGAGGATTATTCCTCATTGCCTTTTCATTTATTTCATTATTTGTGGGAGATGTCCCCGCTGATTAAAGTTTCACTTTATCCTTGTAATTCTTTTTTTATGTTCTCCGTTAACGTAGCCATACGCTTGCGGCTTTCTTCGCGCTCACGTTTATTTTGCTCTTCAATTTGTTGTGTTTCTTGCATACCTCTTGAAATAATGTTCCAAGTTTCCTCAAGTGTTTCCATCTTAATACTAGAAGAACCTGATAATCTCGCTACTTCCACACTTTGCGTTGCGATATTTTGTGCATTTTTCTTAAGTAATTCATTTGTACGACGATCCAGTTCAGCCATAGAATCTGCAACAAGCTTTTGACGTTTCGCATTTACCGCTTGAATAATACCATTTTTAAAGATAGGAATCGTTGTAATAAATGCTGTATTGATTTTACCAATTAATTTATTATTACCACGTTGAACCATACGAATTTGTGGTGCTGTAAGTAGCGCAACCATACGTGCTTTTTCTAAATCATCAATACGCTGCTCTAAAATTTCAACAGAGTTTTTCAGTGATTCTAATTCAATACCTGCTAATTGGTCATTGTTACGCACACGCTCTTCGTACATTGGAACCAACTCTGTATTTAAACGCTCTAATAACATTTCCCCTGCTACTACATACTTTTCTAAGTCTAAATAATATTTTAAATTTTGCTCATATAAACCATCTAACGTACCGATTGATTTTTTCATTTCATCTTGATACTTTGTAATTTCTACGTATACTTTATCCATTTCGCGACCCATTGTTTGGTACTTACTAAAGATCTGTTCAATCATTTTATCAGCTTTTTTGAACATACGTGAGAAGAAACCGCTTTTCTCTTCCGCAAAGTCTTTGCTATCGAATCTGTCCATAATTTTACCAAGCTGTTTTAATAATTCTCCAGAGTCTTCTATTTTTGATAAAGACATTGTATGTAAAATTTGATCAGCGAAACGTGAAATTTCCATAGATGGTTCTTTTCCAAGCTCGATTAATTCTAACTGATCTTTAATATCTACTGCATTATAAATACGTTGTACTTCTGCATCTTGTCTAAGTTGTAAACGAACATCTTGTGCCGTTTGCTCATTTAATTCTGTTTTCGAATCTAGTATGACTGGGTTATTCATATGGTATTCTCCCTTTCCTTATAAAAATGGACGAAATAGCCCTTTTATTGTTTGTGATAAATTTTTATAGGCTGATGAACCATGAAACTCAAGATCGAAATTAACTTCTTCAAGCCAATGCGAATCAAATGCTCCTGCTTCAATATACGGTTCGATATCGTTTCTTCCCGTTGGATTGAAATGGAATACATCTACTCCAATTTGATTTAAAAATAGTAATAAAACAGCATCTGAACGGCTTAATTCTCCGCTCTTCTCATTATTAAATATAACAATTTTCGGTACTTCTTGCGAGTAATCAAATTTCTCAAGTTGCTCTAAAATGTTCGGCGGTATTTGAGAAAGCTGTGCGAAAACATACAGTGCTACATCTTGTTTCGTCTCTTTCGCAATGGGTTTACACATTTCACTTTCGCACGTATGAATGATCGCCTCTGCAATACCATGTTGCAATCCTTCTGGCAAACGTTTATGTGGCCACCAATGACTGTTCATAATTAAATCAGGGTGTAATTTCCCCCCACGGTCTAACGCATCTCGGTAATGATATTGGAAATTCGCTTTTTGTTCTTTCGTAAACGGAAATGTATTAATTAATAAACTGTTATCAAATGATGTAATAGCCTTTAATCGCTGAAAATATTCTTTATCATTTTTTGAGACACCTGATATTTTCGCAAATAAAGAAGGGATATAAATGTGTTTATTTTCAACAAAGAATGTTGGACGCACAAATGCCTTTTCTTTCGTAATTAAAAAGAGTTCATCATACGTTGTTTTGAGCGTACGAGCTACAGGCGTATAGGAACGAAATTGCCACGGCTTGTACAGCAGTGAGTTATCATGGTGAAGTACTTGTTCAATTTCTTTTGAAGCCTGATAGGCTACTGTCGCAACTCGCTCACGGCGGCGATCTGGAAATGGCTCAAGAGAAATCCGACCTGGATGAGACACAACAAAACTTCTTCCTTCCTCATCAACATTCTCAAATCCATCTTTTCCTTCTGGGTGATAATAAAGTACATCGCAACCGAGCATAATAAGAAAGTATAAGAAATATATACGGCTTTCCTGTGCATCACCGTACCAAATAATGCGCGGCATTTGTTTCTTATAATTAATCGTAGAGAACCACTTCGCTACGTAATTGTCACTTAACTTAATCATATCGATTAAGAAACGACGGAATCCTTCTGTTTTTAATGATTGGTTATGTTGTTTTTCATACAATTTCAATACAGAAATAAACGTCGTATATATATAATGCTGTAAGTCAGGATTATCTACTTGTGGTAATAGTTGTTTTCCAGACAGATGGGCGACAAGCCTATTTACTGTAAGGCCATTCGGTGCTTCTTGATGTAATGTAAAAACCTCTTGAATATGGCGCAGTTTTTCGGGATCAATCACCTTATTTAAATTTTGTTCATGCAAAACCACGATCCCTTTCACTTCGCTATAATCAAATAGCTCATTGAAATATTCATCTACATCATTAGGAACACCAAGAATACGAGTTGCTATATAACTAAACTTCATCTCATTCTCTGTCAGTTCATATTGTGGGCGTTTTTCTAAAAGTGCTTCAAATTGCTTTAAATCTGATTCGTCTTTTAATGCACATGGTTGAAGTGTAAAACGTGAAAACACAACAGTTCACCTCCAAAAACATTTACTTTTTTTATAAAGTCTCTCTTCTATTATAAACTATTTTTAGTTATAAAAAATGGGCGCTCGCATAACGAGCAAACCCATTTCAATTATTTATGATTATTTTTAGTAGCTGCAACTTCTTCTTTAGCTTGTCCAGAATTCTTCATGTAGTGAAGTATAAATGTTGCTCCAAATGCTACAACTAAAATGATAAAGAATAGCATATGACTTATTTCAATATGAATAACAGACAGTAACATTTTTGCTGCAATAATTAAGATTAAAATATATGCTGTCGTTTCAAGTTCTGGAATACGCTCCAACAATTTTAAGAATACACCAGCGATACCACGCATCATTAAAATACCGAGCATTCCACCTAATAATAGAATCCAAACTTCATTTGATACACCAAATGCAGCAAGTACGCTATCTACCGAGAACGCGATATCCATTAATTCAACCATCGCAACTGTTCCCCAGAAGACACCAAACATTCTGAAGAGAATACTGTTTTGGTTCATACCATGAGCTTCTTCTTCTTCTGCATTACCTTTTCTTTTATCAATGAAGTATTTAACTGAAAGCCAAGCTAAGTAAAGTGCACCTAACACTTTTACCCACGCCAATTTAATTAAGAACATTCCAATTCCAATCGCAATAAAACGGAATACATAAGCTCCAATAAGTCCATAGAATAATGCTTTTTTACGCTTTTCTTCCGGAAGGTGTTTTACCATTACCGCTAATACAAGTGCGTTATCAGCAGATAACAACCCTTCAAGCACAACAAGTGTACCTATTAATCCCCAAGATACTGGATCTTGCAACACTTTAATCCACATGTCCAAGTCGAAAAACTGAGCATACGTATCAAGGATCCCTTGCAAAATACTCATCTTACCTTTATCCCCTATTCTTTGCTAGATTTATAGAAAGGTCAAAAAAAGGAAACGAATATCGTTTCCCTTCTTATGCATCCAAGCCATACGCTCTTACAAGCGCACCTAAGCCACCTTGGAAACCGCTTCCTACTGCATTAAACTTCCACTGTCCATTATGACGGTATAATTCACAAAAGACAACTGCTGTTTCAATGGAGAAATCTTCCCCTAAATCAAAACGAAGAACTTCTTCACTCGTTTCTTCATTCGCTAAACGAACGAATGCGTTTCCAACTTGTCCAAAGTTTTGATTACGGCCTTCTCCATCATAAATTGTAACTGTAATAGCAATTTTGTGCACATCTGCCGGAACTTTCTTCAAGTCTACAACAAGTTGCTCATCGTCGCCTTCACCTTCACCTGTACGGTTATCCCCTGTATGTAGAACAGATCCACAAGGAGACTGTAAATTGTTATAGAATATAAAGTCAGTTTCCTTTGTGCATTTTCCGTTCGCATCTAATAGGAATGCTGATGCATCTAAATCGAAATCTGATCCACCGTCATAAGATTTAATATCCCATCCAAGACCAATTACTGCTTTTGTTAAGCCAGGGCTTGTCTTACCTAAATCAATCTTCTGTCCTTTTTGCAATTGAATAACCATTTATATTCACCTCTATATTTGATATCTTAAAAAATATATCCATCAGTAAACACCTGTTTCACCGATAGATATATAAAATCTATTACTCTACATCTAAACCGAAATTATTACATAGAGACGCTAATCCGCCCTGGAATCCACTTCCGATTGCATTGAACTTCCAGTCACCTGCATGACGGTATAATTCCCCTACTACAACAGCTGTTTCAATAGAGAAATCTTCTCCTAAATCGTAACGAATTAACTCTGCATTCTTTTCTTCATCTAAAATACGTACGAAAGAGTTAGAAACTTGCCCGAAGTTTTGGCTACGACCTTCTCCATCGTAAATTGTGATTGAGAAACAAATACGTTCGATATGTGCAGGTACATTTTTTAAATCTACTTTAATCGATTCGTCATCGCCTTCACCTTCGCCAGTTCGGTTATCTCCTAAATGCTCGACAGCACCATTCGCACCTTTTGGGTTATTATAGAAGACGAAATCCTCTGCCCCTGAAACTTTACCGTTAGCACCTACTAAGAAAATACTAACATCTAAATCGAAATCGTTTTGTCCGTCATAACGATTCGTATCCCAACCAAGTCCTACAAGAACTTTTGAAAGACCTGGATTTGTTTTTGTTAAGTCTACCTTTTGTCCTTTTTTCAATGAAATTGATGCCATATTCAATTCCTCCTCGGTTTATTTTATTGATAACGTGATACAATCTCACTTAAGTTTTTATCTTGTGTGCCTTCTCCAACAGCTGAAAACTTCCATTCACTTCCGTGGCGATACATTTCACCTGCAATTAGAGTCGTTTTGCCAGCATAATTATCCGATAAATTATAGCGTGCTAATTCTTCACCAGTTTGCGGGTTTTGAATCCGAATATATGCATTACGAATCATCCCGAAATCTTGACGACGATTTACACAGTCATAAATATTTACAACGAATACTAAACGATTAATACGGCTCGGAACTTTATGTAATTCTACGAAAATTGTTTCGTCATCACCAGCGCCTTCACCTGTTAAATTATCTCCTGAATGAATAATACTACCACAAGTAGAAAGCTTGTTTCCGAAGTAAACTAAATCGTTTTTATTTAAAAAGCGATCCCCTTCTAACATAACAACAGATGCATCACAATCTACATTCGGTTTACTTCCAAATAATGAAGACAGAAACCCACCTGATTGCCCAATTGGATCCCAGCCTAAGCCAACCTGTAGTTTTGCTACTCTCGGTTGTCCTTTCGTTAAATCGATCTTTTGTCCTTTTTCTAAAATAATAGGCATGCAGTTTCTTCCTTTCTACAAAGCATTTTCCTAATCGGAAAATATTGTATTCTTCTCTTATATTGTAGCATTATTTATCTATTGAGAAAAAGAATAAATTCTCAATTATATGAAAACACCTATATCATTTATTTATATTGATGTAAGAAGTGGTAAATCGAACCAATCATTCCTGCGTGATTACGATTTTGTGCGATTTTAATCTCGCAATTACTATAAATCTCAGGATTTAAATATTTTCGTACCTCTTCCTTTACTTCTTCTAAAAATCGATTACCTCTATTAGTAATCCCTCCACCAATAATAATTACTTTTGGATTGAAGATATAAGCAAGATTACTAATTCCAATGGCTAAATGTTTAAAGAATATTCGAACAGCATGTATAACTTCTTTATCCTTCTGATCATATAATTCAAAAATTTTTTCACCGTTCCAATTCCCGCTACCTTTATACTTCCGCACAAGAGAAATTAACCCTGAAATCGAGGCAACCTCTTCAAATTGTTTCCCTTCGATCAACATATTGCCCCATTCACCAGCACTAAATGAATGACCTCTGTACAGTTTTTTATTAATAACAATAGCTCCCCCTATTCCCGTTCCAAGGGTAAGCATAATGCAATTATTTTCATCTCTTCCAACACCTTGCCACATCTCTCCAAACAAAGCACAATTGACATCATTTTCAATGGATATAGGAACTTTTAATACAGCTTGTAATCTATCAATAATAGGAATACCAGCATAGCGTGGAATATGATCCACGCCGCCAGTTATGATTCCTCTATGAATATCTACAATTCCGGCTGTACTAATACCGATTCCAGAAACAACATGTTCATTCATTAATTGCACCGCCAAGCTAATAATCTTTTGAACGATTTGTTCCCCACCTAAATGGGCCTCTGTTAATGTAGTTTCGTGATTTAGTAATATCCCAGATTTTGAAATAATCCCATATTTAATCTGTGTGCCACCAATATCAAATGCGATATATTTTTTCACACTGTCACTTCCTCTAACATTATGAACTTCACTTTTCTGCATTGAAATGATGATGTTTTCCTTTAATAAGAGTTCACAAGATTTACAGATCCAGCTTTTACGTAGACACTGTTGTATTCTTTATTATCCGAGACAATTTCATAATACGATCCTTGTGGTGTATTAACTGTTTTCTTAATGGCTACCATAATGTTGCGAGATGTCATTCCAGTCTGACCTTCAGCCATACTTTTGAATATCGGAGAACCTGCCGTTAACGTTCCAAGTCGATATTTATTTAAATCTTTACTTCCATTCATTGCATCAATTCTATACATAAGCGAGGCAATTTGCTGTCCCCAATTTTCATCACTTGCATACATGACGTTCATTCCTTGTGCCTTATCTCCTAAGTTTCCACCATTATATGTATTTCCACTTGGATTTAAGTAATGCTTATCTATATATGCCGCACAAAAATCAATACCTTCTTCCCATGTTTTGAATCCAGTTGCACCATTGTATGGATCTGAATCTACCGCTCTAAAGCCAAATAAATTTTTCTTATCTTGCGCGATACGACTTGTTCCCCATCCTGATTCTAAAATTGCATGTGACACTAAGTAACCTGCATTCATCTTATATTTCTCTGCTGCACTTACAAAATATTTTCCTAATCCAATAAGTGGACTCTTTGCATTCGATTTACGTAAGAAATTATCAATTTCATCTCCTGTATAAGTAGATGTTGCACGAAGTGGCATATACTCAAAGTATTGATAACTATCTTGTCCTCCAATTTGCTTCTTATCAAAAGCCTCGTAACGCTCTCCTTCTTTTAAATGTTTCGGAGCATTACCAATTTGATACGTTGCATGTTTACCATTTTCCGGATTGTATACATAATGATATAACTTGCCATTTTTAGTTGCATAATACGACGTTTTCTCACCAGTCATTGTCGGATGTAATGTAACATCATTTATATTCACATAACCTGTCATACCATCAATTTGGACATGAATACGATCATCAACAGCTTTTACAAATTTCAGGTCAGCTCCACCCTTTACATATGTGAGCTTTTTACCCGTCGTAATATCATAAATATTAATAACACCATTTGCACGAACGAAACCTTGCTTCATATTTACAACTTTACCGTCACTTTTAATGTAAGCATCTTCTTTCATATTCTGCATAATTTGTGTTGCTTCCGCTTCATTTGGTTTTTGAACCTTTTGTGATGAGGTAACAATTTCATAAGAAGACGAACCTTGTTTAACTTTTAAGAACTGTAACGAAACATAACCCTCTCCGCCATTAAAACGGATTTTTGCCCAGCCATTTTCTTTTCCTATGATCGTAACAGTCTCTCCATTTTTCAAATGACCGACAGCTGCCGCACCTGTTGATGGACCTTTACGTACATTTAATAAAGACGCATTTACAACGGCTCGTTCTTCTATTACCTGTCCAGGGTTTGTTGGGTTTGTTGGATCTATGGAATCTTTACCCATCGTTATAAACTCTAACGACACATACCCTTCTTTTCCTTGGTAATTGATTTTCGCCCAGCCGTTTGCTTTTCCTAGTACTGTTACTTTTTCTCCATTTTTTAGGGTTCCTAAAATGGTGCTGCTCGTATTTGCCGCACTTCTTACTCGTAAGCTTGTCGCGTTAATCGTTCCTACTTCTTGCGTTCCATTCGTAATGTCTTCCGCTGGTTTTTCTTCTTGTTTTCCTGCTTCTAGCTTCACAAACTCTAGCGATACATACCCTTCTTTTCCTTGGTAGCTTATTTTCGCCCAACCATTTGCTTTTCCTAGTACTGTTACTTTTTCTCCATTTTTTAAGTTTCCGAGAATCGAGCTACTTGTATTCGCTGCA
>NZ_JBKEZY010000016.1:0-58388 GCF_053345335.1 Bacillus sp. M5A3_1b
AGGTCACACCCGTTCCCATACCGAACACGGAAGTTAAGCTCTCTAGCGCCGATGGTAGTTGGGACCTTGTCCCTGTGAGAGTAGGACGTCGCCAAGCAACTAAACACGAGTCAAATGACTCGTGTTTTTTCGTGTTTTCTTTTATAATCCATAGTAATTAAAAAATGTGTTTAAATAATTATTATTTTGATTAAATACAGGGGAATGTGGCTAGGATAGTGAATAAGCAAAAGAGTTGCAAATTTTATTAATACGTATATAATTAAAGTCAAAGATAGTCAAAGTCAATAAAGGTGGCGGATAAATGAGAAATATATCTGATATCATTGAGCAATATCTAAAGCAAGTTATTGACTTAAGTAATAATAATGTGATTGAAATCAAAAGAAATGAGATTGCGGATCGATTCGAGTGCGTACCATCTCAAATCAATTATGTAATCAATACCCGTTTTACGATAGAAAGAGGATTTGTAGTAGAAAGTAAACGTGGTGGAGGAGGTTACATTCGCATTATAAAAGTCAAACTGCATGACGATATAGACATGATTGATCAAATGCTTCATATGATTGATCATAGCGTTGCGCAAGGGAATGCAGAGAGTATGATTATACGTTTAATAGAAGAGGGAATCATAACAAATCGTGAAGCTAAACTTATGTTAAGTGTACTAGATCGTTCTGTATTATCAATGGATGTTCCTTCTCGAGATGAACTTAGGGCTCGAATATTATGCGCAATGTTAAGAACACTGAAATATAAATAAATATAGCTTTTGTAAAAGAATAATAACTAAGAGATAAGGCAGTTAAATATTGTAGAGGTTTTGAAAAAAGAACACGCACTTTTATTTAAACAAGTAAAGGAAAGTGAACAATCTAGTAATGTATGAAAAGTACTATCAGATAGATCGTTCCTATTGTAAAGGTGGGGATAGTGATGACTTGTCAAAACTGTAATATAAGACCAGCAACTTTACATTATACAAAAGTAATCAACGAAAAGAAGACGGAAGTTCATCTTTGTGAGCAATGTGCAGAACAAAGTGGCTATACGTCTTTCTTTCAATCACCGCAGTCTAACTTTTCATTCCATGATTTATTTGCTGGGTTATTACACGGTGAATCAACAATGTTTGAAGAAGGACAAAACGGGCTTTCGAATACAAGTATATTAAGGTGTCCAGATTGTAAGATGACATATGAGCAATTTACAAAGGTGGGACGGTTTGGATGTGCTTCTTGTTACGATACATTTAAGGAACATTTAAAGCCATTATTAAAACGTCTGCACGGTGGACATACAGATCATTGTGGAAAAATTCCGGAACGTATAGAAGGAAATCTTCACTTAAAGAAAGAATTAGATGAACTAAAACTCATTCTGAAACAATACGTACAGAAAGAGGAGTTTGAGAAAGCTGCTGAAGTAAGGGATAATATTCGAGGTCTTGAAAATCAGCTTAGTGAGCATAGAGAGGGGGAATAGTTCTATGTCACTGGACAAAATTATGAATGAAGCGATTAGTCCATGGATGAAGGGGGATGGCCCTGATTCTGATATTGTTTTAAGTAGTCGAATTCGTTTGGCTCGTAATTTTAAAAAATATCAATTCTCTACTATGCAAAACGAAGGAGAAGCTAGACAGATTCATGAATTATTTAAAAAGGAATTTATAAATAAAACGGTAGAACCTTTTGGAGATTTTGAACTATTAAAAATGAATGAATTAACGCCTCTTCAAAGGAGAGTATTAGTTGAAAAGCATTTAATTAGTCCTAACCTTGCAGGAACAGAATATGGAGCATGTCTATTATCAGAAAGCGAACATATTAGTGTTATGCTTAATGAAGAAGACCACATTAGGATACAGTGCTTATTTTCAGGGTTACAGTTATCAGAGGCCATTCAAAGTGCCAATCTAATAGATAATTGGATAGAGGAAGAGGTTGAATATGCTTTTGATGAATCACTTGGATATATAACGAGCTGCCCTACTAACGTTGGTACAGGATTGAGGGCTTCCGTAATGATTCACTTACCGGGACTCGTTTTAACGAAAAGAATTAGCCGCATTATACAAGTAATTCAAAAATTAGGGTTAGTAGTAAGAGGAATATACGGTGAAGGTAGCGAAGCGTTAGGTAATATATTTCAAGTGTCAAATCAAATGACGCTAGGAAAATCTGAAGAAGATATTATTGCAGATTTAAAAAGTGTCATTCAACAAATCATACAGCAAGAAAAAATGGCTAGAGAATTAATTGTACAAAATTCAAGTATTGAGCTTGAAGATAAGGTTTATCGCTCTTATGGCATACTAGCAAACAGTCGGTTAATTCAATCTGCAGAAGCGGCCACTTGCTTATCAGATGTACGACTTGGTATTGATTTAGGATATATAAAAGGTGTATCGAGAAATATTTTGACTGAGCTAATGGTTCTTACACAACCAGGCATTTTACAACAATATGCAGGCGGACCTTTAGGACCAGAAGAAAGAGATTATCGAAGAGCAACCTTAATCCGTGAGCGATTACGTATTGAAAAAAACTAAGCGCAAGTAGGAGGCGATTTCTATGATGTTTGGAAGATTTACAGAAAGAGCACAGAAAGTATTAGCTTTATCTCAAGAGGAAGCAATTCGTATTGGGCATAATAATATTGGAACAGAACACATTTTACTTGGGCTTGTACGCGAAGGGGAAGGAATTGCAGCAAAAGCGTTAATTGCTCTTGGGTTAAGTCCAGAGAAGGTTCAAAAAGAGGTAGAAGCGTTAATTGGACGCGGAACAGAAGCTTCTCAAACTGTACATTATACACCGCGTGCTAAAAAGGTTATTGAGTTGTCTATGGATGAAGCTCGTAAATTAGGTCATTCTTACGTTGGAACAGAACATATCTTACTTGGTTTAATCCGTGAAGGTGAAGGTGTAGCAGCACGTGTTTTAAATAACTTAGGCGTTAGCCTAAATAAGGCAAGACAACAAGTATTGCAACTTCTTGGAAGTAATGAAGCAAGTTCAGGTCACCAAGGTGGTTCTTCAACGAATGCAAATACACCAACACTGGATAGCTTAGCACGTGATTTAACAGTTGTTGCACGTGAAAACCGTCTAGATCCTGTTATCGGTCGTGGTAAAGAAATTCAACGTGTAATTGAAGTTTTAAGTCGTAGAACAAAAAACAATCCTGTATTAATTGGAGAACCTGGTGTAGGTAAAACGGCAATTGCAGAAGGATTAGCACAACAAATTGTAAATAATGAAGTTCCTGAAACATTAAGAGATAAGCGTGTTATGACACTAGATATGGGTACAGTTGTAGCTGGAACGAAATATCGTGGTGAATTTGAAGATCGTTTAAAGAAAGTTATGGATGAAATCCGTCAAGCTGGAAACATTATTCTATTTATTGATGAACTTCATACATTAATTGGTGCAGGTGGAGCAGAAGGTGCAATTGATGCATCGAACATTTTAAAACCATCTTTAGCACGCGGAGAGTTACAATGTATCGGGGCGACAACCTTAGATGAATATCGTAAATATATTGAAAAAGACGCGGCTTTAGAAAGACGTTTCCAACCAATTCACGTTGATGAGCCAAGTTTAGACGAATCAACTCAAATCTTGAAAGGTTTACGTGATCGTTACGAAGCGCATCACCGTGTATCTATTACAGATGATGCAATTGATGCAGCTGTAAAGCTTTCAGACCGCTATATTACAGATCGTTTCTTACCAGATAAAGCAATTGATTTAATTGATGAAGCTGCTTCAAAGGTTCGCTTACGCTCTTATACAACACCACCAAATCTAAAAGAGCTTGAAGTAAAACTTGAGGAAATTAGAAAAGAAAAAGATGCAGCTGTGCAAAGTCAAGAATTTGAAAAAGCTGCTTCCTTACGTGATATGGAACAACGCTTACGTGAAAAGTTAGAAGATACGAAGCGTCAATGGAAAGAGCAACAAGGAAAAGAAAACTCAGAAGTGACAGTAGAAGATATTGCAAATGTCGTTTCTACGTGGACTCGTATACCGGTTTCTAAACTTGCACAAACAGAGACTGATAAATTATTAAACTTAGAATCCATTCTTCACAACCGTGTTATTGGTCAAGATGAAGCGGTAGTAGCTGTAGCGAAAGCTGTTCGTCGTGCTAGAGCAGGATTGAAAGATCCGAAACGTCCGATTGGTTCATTTATTTTCTTAGGACCAACAGGTGTAGGTAAAACAGAACTAGCAAGAGCATTAGCAGAATCTATGTTCGGTGATGAGGATGCAATGATTCGCATCGATATGTCTGAGTACATGGAGAAGCATTCGACTTCTCGTTTAGTTGGATCTCCTCCAGGATATGTTGGATATGAAGAAGGTGGACAATTAACAGAAAAGGTTCGCCGTAAGCCATATTCAGTTGTCCTATTAGATGAAGTAGAGAAAGCTCATCCTGATGTGTTTAACATTTTACTACAAGTATTAGAAGATGGTCGCTTAACGGATTCTAAAGGGCGTACAGTTGATTTCCGTAATACAATTGTTATTATGACATCTAACGTTGGTGCAGATGCGTTAAAACGTAATAAACATCTTGGATTTAACGTACAAGATGAGAGCCGCGATTATTCAGATATGAAAGGTAAAGTAATGGATGAACTGAAAAAGGCATTTCGTCCAGAGTTCTTAAACCGTATTGATGAAATTATCGTGTTCCATATGCTTGAGAAAAAACATATTCAAGAGATTGTAACACTTATGGTGAATCAGTTAGTGAAGCGCTTAAAAGAGCAAGAGATTGAATTGCATTTAACAGAAGGAGCGATTTCAGCCATTGCTGATAAAGGGTTTGACCGAGAATATGGTGCTCGTCCGCTTCGTAGAGCAATTCAGAAACATGTAGAAGATAGACTATCGGAAGAACTTTTAAAAGGTGCTATTGAGAAAGGACAAAAAGTTATCTTTGATGTTGAAGGGGAATCATTTGTCATTCATAGCGCTGAAAAGGTAAAATAAGTATAGACAAACTAAGAGGGCTACGAGATAGCCCTCTTTCTTGTACGAGAAGGATAAACTGTTTATAGATGAAAGTGAAGTGAAATATAAAACGATATGGCTAAAAAGAAAACAAAATTCACATGTCAAGAGTGTGGTTATCAGTCACCAAAATATATGGGGAAATGCCCTGGTTGTGGTCAATGGAATACGCTTGTTGAAGAGATGGAACCGGTTGTATCATCAAGACGGCTTAATTATGCCAATGCAATTCAATCGGAAGTAACAAAACCAAGACGCCTAACAGAAGTAGAAACAAAATCTGAGGCACGTATTGAAACGAAATTCCAAGAGTTTAACCGTGTACTTGGTGGTGGGATTGTAGATGGATCCTTAGTACTTATTGGTGGAGACCCTGGGATCGGGAAATCAACATTGTTATTACAAATTTCATCGCAATTAGCAGATTCTTCATATGATGTACTATACATATCAGGTGAGGAGTCAGCAAAGCAGATTAAACTTCGTGCAGATCGTTTGCATGTAAAGGGTAGTAATCTATTTGTTGTAGCAGAAACTGATCTACAGCGAATTGCAGCGCACATTGAAGAGATGAATCCAGCTTTTGTTGTTATTGACTCTATTCAAACGATACATTTACCTGAAGTGACGTCAGCCCCAGGAAGTGTAGCGCAAGTACGTGAATGTACAGCGGAATTAATGAAACTTGCAAAAACGAAAGGAATTCCTATTTTTATCGTCGGACATGTAACAAAAGAGGGGGCAATTGCAGGACCTCGTATGTTAGAACATATGGTCGATGCAGTTCTTTACTTTGAAGGAGATCGTCATCATACATATCGTATCTTGCGAGCTGTGAAGAATCGTTTTGGTTCCACGAATGAAATGGGTATTTTTGAAATGAAAGAGCTTGGTCTTGCGGAAGTCTTAAACCCTTCTGAAATTTTTCTTGAGGAAAGACCCGTTGGAGTCGCAGGATCAACAGTAGTTGCCTCAATGGAAGGAACAAGACCGGTTTTAGTAGAAATACAAGCATTAATCTCCCCTACTAGTTTTGGAAACCCTCGAAGAATGGCGACGGGAATTGATCATAACCGTGTATCGCTTATTATGGCAGTGCTAGAAAAAAGAACAGGTTTATTATTGCAAAACCAAGACGCATATTTAAAAGTAGCAGGTGGTTTGAAATTAGATGAACCAGCAATTGATTTAGCTGTGGCTTTAAGTATTGCTTCAAGTTTTAGAGATAAATCTACGCCACCAACTGATGCAGTAATAGGAGAAGTAGGATTAACTGGAGAAATAAGAAGAGTATCAAGAATTGAACAACGTGTACAAGAAGCAGCTAAATTAGGATTTCAACGTGCTATTATTCCTAGAAAAAATTTGGGGGGATGGACAATTCCGGATGGGATTGAGGTAGTAGGTGTATCTAATTTAGGGGAAGCGCTTCGTTTGACATTAGGAGGCTAGGCTATGGAAGAAAACAAGCAACGTGTCAAAAGCATGATTAATATTTTACAGCTCGTGGCCCCAGGAACACCACTGCGCGAAGGGATAGATAACGTGCTTCGCGCACAAACAGGGGGACTAATTGTTCTTGGGTATAATGAACAAATTAAAAGTATTGTTGATGGGGGATTTCACATTAATTGTGCATTCTCTCCTGCTAGTTTATACGAATTAGCAAAAATGGATGGGGCACTTATTTTAAATGAAACTGGAAGTAAAATTTTAATTGCAAATGCACAGTTAGTTCCAGAGGCATCTATTGATTCTATTGAAACAGGTATGCGCCACCGGACGGCAGAGCGTGTAGCAAAGCAGACAGGTAGTCTTGTTGTGGCTATTTCACAAAGACGTAACGTAATTACACTATATCAAGGGAATTTACGTTATACACTAAAGGATATAGGTGTTATTTTAACAAAGGCAAACCAAGCTATTCAAACGTTAGAAAAATATAAGGCTGTATGGAATGATGGTATTACGAATTTGGGCATTCTAGAATTTGAAGAAGTCGTTACAATGTCCGAGGTGGTTCATGTGTTACATAGTGTTGAAATGGTACTGCGGATTAAAAATGAAATATTGAGCTATATTCATGAGCTAGGAACGGAAGGTAGGTTAATTCGTTTACAACTTACAGAACTACTAGCTGATTTAGAGGCAGAGGCAGCGTTATTAATTAAAGATTATTATCAAGAAAAAACACAAGACCATCATCAAATTTTGAAAAAGTTACAAGATCTTGCGAATACACAACTTCTAGAGGATAGCGATTTAGTTAAATTGCTTGGCTATCCAGGACAAATGAGTTTAGAAGAAAGTGTGACGCCGAGAGGATACCGAATCACGAGCAAAATTTCGCGCGTTCCGCCACTTATCATTGAAAATTTAATTAATCGATTTAAGACTTTGCAAGGTGTTTGTCGAGCAACTATTAATGAATTGGATGATGTGGAAGGAATTGGAGAAGTCAGGGCGAAGAAAATACGAGAAGGCCTAAAAAGAATCCAAGAGCATCTCTATATGAGTAGACACAATTAAGAATATTACATTGATTCCATAATATAACGACACTAGAACATTTTTGGTATATGATATGGTATATTGGTAAATAAAACTATTTATAAAAAAAAACACGTCCGCTTTTGCATTCGGCGTTTTGATTAGCGAAACAATGGTTAATAATGAGTAGGAGGTGGTTCGATGTTAAAACGGATTGTACAGCTCTTCTTTCTAGTAATTGGCGGAGCGTTAGGGATTTACTTAATCCCAAAAGTTATTAATGTATTAGACATCGGTGCTGTTCCATTATTGGAAGGATCGTATGTTCGTGCAATTATTGGTGCAATTATTTTATTTTTAACAACATTTTGGCTTGTAGATTATATTGTTCAACTTATTAAGCATATTGAAGAGGCTCTTGTAAAGGCGCCTGTAGCGGATGTTTTATTTGGTACATTAGGATTAATCTCTGGTCTTATTGTTGCATATTTAATTTTAATACCAATTCGTGAATTTACAATTCCAGTTATTAGTACAGTGTTGCAAGTGTTCTTTACTCTTTTACTTGGATATTTAGGATTCCAAGTAGGGTTTAAAAAGAGGAATGAATTACTAGGATTATTTACATTACCACAACGTGGGAAGAAGAAAAATAATAATAGTGAGAATGAAGAAACTGAGGTAGAAGAATCTACAACTCATTGGAAAATTCTCGATACGAGTGTAATTATTGATGGGCGTATTGCTGATATTTGCCAAACAAAGTTTTTAGAAGGAACAATTGTGATCCCACAATTCGTGTTAGAAGAACTTCAGCACATTGCCGATTCTTCTGATGCTTTAAAGCGTAATCGTGGTCGCAGAGGATTAGATATTTTAAATCGTATTCAAAAAGAGATGCCAATTCCGGTAGAAATTTATGAAGGCGATTTCGATGATATTCAAGAAGTGGATAGCAAACTTGTAAAGTTGGCGAAAATCACTGGTGGAACGGTAGTAACGAATGATTTCAACTTAAACAAAGTTTCGGAATTACAAGGGGTAACGGTGTTAAATATTAACGATTTAGCTAATGCAATTAAACCTGTTGTACTCCCAGGTGAAGAACTGAGTGTTTATGTTGTCAAAGATGGAAAAGAACAAAATCAAGGTGTTGCATATTTAGATGATGGCACGATGATTGTAGTAGAAGATGGTAGAGAATATGTAGGTTCACAACTCAATGTGCTCGTTACTAGTGTGTTACAAACATCGGCTGGGCGTATGATTTTCGCCAAACGTAAATTATTAGAAAAAGCATTATAAGTAGAGGATTATTAATATGTATACATTAATTATTCCAGCAGCTGGTCAAGGTAAGCGGATGGGTGCTGGTAAAAACAAGTTGTTTTTACTTATTAATGAAGTACCAATTATTGTGCATACGTTACGTGCTTTTGAAAAAGATAAAGCATGCAAAAGTATTATTATGGCCATTAACGAAGAAGAACGTCCGTATTTTGAAGAATTAATGCAGAAGTATCCAATTGAAAAGCCAGTACAATTTATTCAGGGCGGAGCCGAAAGACAAGATAGTGTATATAACGCCATTCAGCATACTAGTGATGTTGAGTATGTTCTTGTACATGACGGCGCGCGTCCATTTGTAACGAAAAAAGTGATTCAAGATGTATTAACTGCAGCGGAAAAATATGGAGCGTCCATTTGTGCGGTACCAGTGAAAGATACAGTTAAGAAAGTAGAGCAGGGTATCGTTGTCGAAACGGTAGAAAGATCTCAGCTTAAAGCTGTACAAACACCACAAGGGTTCGCTGTTTCTCTTTTGTTAGAAGCTCATAGAAGTGCAAAACAGGGTTGTTTCCTTGGTACAGATGATGCAAGCCTCGTAGAACGTATCGGGAAGCAAGTAGGTGTAGTAGAGGGGAGTTACTATAATATTAAAGTGACGACTCCAGAGGATTTATTAATTGCTGAAAGTTTCCTTCATGTTCAAAAGAAATGACATTGATGATTATAGCGAAAAAAAGCTCGGCAACAGCCGGGCTTTTCTTTATAAGGATAGCAATATAATATAGAATCATAAAGCTCTGTAGTTTAGCTTGAGGAGGATGTAAAAAATGTTTCGAATTGGACAAGGTTTTGATGTGCATGAGTTTGCGGAAGGTAGACCGTTAATTATTGGTGGAATTACAATTCCTCATGAGAAAGGATTAATTGGTCATTCAGATGCAGACGTATTGTTACATACGATTGCGGATGCATGTTTAGGTGCAATTGCAGCTGGGGATATTGGAAAGCATTTCCCTGATACAGATCCTGCTTTTAAAGATGCTGATTCAGCTGTATTGCTGCAAAAAGTTTGGGAATTTGTACGTGAGCAAGGTTACGAGTTAGGGAATCTAGATTGTACAATTATTGCTCAAAAGCCAAAGATGGCACCACATATTGAAAGTATGCGTAAACGTATTAGTGAACTATTAGAAACGTCTATTGACAATATCAATGTAAAAGCAACAACAACAGAAAAATTAGGATTTACAGGTAGAGAAGAAGGAATTGCTTCTCAAGCAGTTGTTTTATTACAGAAAAAATAATGGTTTTTAATTCGTAAGATGGATAATCACATTTTTTTGGTGTACAATTATAGAATGTGTTGACATTAAGAATGGAAGGTGTACCAATTATGGAAAAGCAAGTGAGAGTGCGCTATGCGCCAAGTCCAACAGGACACTTACATATCGGAAATGCGCGTACGGCATTATTTAATTATTTATTTGCTCGTCATCAAGATGGTAAGTTTATTATTCGTATTGAAGATACTGATGTGAAACGTAATGTTGCTGGTGGAGAAGAAAGCCAATTAAAATACTTGAAATGGCTCGGTATGGACTGGGATGAAGGTGTTGATGTTGGTGGTGAATTTGGACCATATCGTCAAACAGAGCGTTTAGATATTTATAAAAAATTATATGAAGATTTATTAGAGCGCGGTTTAGCTTACAAATGTTATATGACAGAAGAAGAGCTAGAAGCAGAGCGTGAAGGTCAAATCTCTCGTGGTGAAACACCGCGTTATGCTGGAAACCACCGTGATTTAACTGAGGAGCAAATGAAGGGATTTGAGGCTGAAGGCCGCATTCCGAGTATTCGTTTCCGTGTACCGGTTGATCGCGACTACACGTTTAAAGATATCGTAAAAGATGAAGTTGCATTCCACTCAAATGATTTCGGTGATTTCGTTATCGTGAAAAAAGATGGAATTCCAACTTATAACTTTGCGGTAGCAGTAGATGATCACTTAATGGAGATTACACATGTACTTCGTGGTGATGATCATATTTCAAATACGCCAAAACAAATGATGATTTACGAAGCTTTCGGTTGGGATATTCCGCAATTTGGTCATATGACTTTAATTGTAAACGAAAGCCGTAAAAAGTTAAGTAAGCGTGATGAATCTATTATTCAATTTATTGAGCAATATAAAGAGCTTGGATATCTTCCAGAAGCAATCTTTAACTTTATTGCACTATTAGGTTGGTCGCCAGTAGGAGAAGAGGAAATCTTCTCTCAAGATGAGTTTATCAAAATGTTCGATGCAGCTCGTTTATCAAAATCGCCTGCATTATTTGATTCTCAAAAACTAAAATGGATGAACAACCAATATATGAAAAAGCAAGACTTAGATATGGTGGTAGAGTTAAGTTTACCGCATCTAGTGAAAGCTGGACGTATAGGTGAAACTTTAAGTGAACAAGAACAAGCTTGGATTCGTGATGTAATTGCGTTATATCATGAACAAATGAGTTTTGGAGCTGAAATTGTAGAGCTTTCTGAAATGTTCTTCAAAGATCATGTTGATTATGAAGAAGAAGGACAAGAAGTATTAAAAGGTGAACAAGTACCAGAAGTACTTCGTGCATTTGCGGGTCAAGTAGAAGCACTAGAAGCGATGGAACCAGCAGCAATTAAGGCGGCTATTAAAGCAGTGCAAAAGGAAACAGGTCATAAAGGTAAAAACTTATTTATGCCAATCCGTGTTGCAACTACTGGTCAAACACATGGCCCAGAGCTTCCTAATGCTATTGCACTTCTTGGAAAAGAAAAAGTTTTAAATCGTCTTCAAAAAGTAATTGGTTAACATTTTCTAGATTTAGAAATATAATAAGTATACTTAAAACCTAATAAGGAAAAGCGACGAGAAGGAGAAGTAGAAAATCAGGCTTTTTACAGAGAGAACCACCTTTAGGCTGGAAGTGGTTTATAAGCGGATTTTTGAAATGCCCCTTCGAGTCTTCTGCTGAACAGCGAATTGTTTTGTGAAACGTCTTAGGGCGTAAAGTAAGCAGAAGCGGTGTAAACCGTTATCATAGATGAGTTTGAGGCTTTCTTTAGCCTAAACAGAGTGGAACCGCGCTTATAAGGCGTCTCTGTCAATATGACAGAGGCGTCTTTTTTATACCGTAAAAGTGGATATGAGTATAAGTTTTATCCCCGTGTATAAAAATTTAGGGGGATAAGTAGGGAGTTAGTTCACTCGAAAAAGCAGCCCATAAAGGGGAGGGAGCGTCGATGTTTAAGAGGCTTCGGGAAGATATTGAAGTCGTTTTTGAACAGGATCCAGCGGCAAGAAGTTATTTTGAAGTCATTTTGACTTACTCTGGATTACATGCAGTTTGGGCCCATCGAATTGCACATGCTTTTTATAAAAAGAATTTCTTCTTTATTGCACGTTGGATCTCACAAGTTAGTCGTTTTTTTACTGGTATTGAGATTCATCCAGGAGCAACAATTGGTCGTCGTTTTTTCATAGACCATGGAATGGGGGTTGTAATTGGAGAAACGTGCGAGATTGGTGATAATGTAACGATCTATCAAGGTGTTACATTAGGTGGTACGGGTAAAGAAAAGGGGAAGAGGCACCCTACAATTCAGGATAATGTATTAATTGCAACAGGTGCTAAAGTACTAGGTTCTATTACAGTTGGAGAGAATTCTAAAATTGGAGCAGGGTCTGTCGTATTAAAAGAAGTGCCTGCACATTCTACAGTTGTAGGTATACCTGGCCGAGTCGTTATTCAAAATGGAGTAAAGATCGGTCAAGAATTAAATCATTCTGACCTTCCAGACCCAATTTTTGATAAGTTAAAGGTCATGGAAGTAGAACTTGATAAATTGAAAAAACAACTTGAAGTAAAGGTAGAAAGGAAGGATAAAAATGACTATTCACATTTATAATACGTTAACGCGTCAAAAGGAAGAGTTTACTCCATTAGAAGAAAATAAGGTAAAGATGTATGTGTGTGGACCTACAGTTTATAACTATATTCACATTGGGAATGCAAGACCACCTATGGTATTTGATACGGTACGCCGTTATTTAGAATATAAAGGGTATGATGTGCAGTATGTATCTAACTTTACTGACGTAGATGATAAATTAATTAAAGCAGCAAATGAATTAGGTGAAGATGTGCCGACAATTGCTGACCGTTTCGTTGAAGCGTATTTTGAAGATGTAACGGCACTAGGTTGCAAACATGCAACAGTTCATCCGCGTGTAACGGAAAATATGGATATCATTATTGAATTTATTCAAGAACTTGTGAATAAAGGATATGCATATGAATCAGAAGGTGATGTGTACTTTAGAACGAAGGAATTTGAAGGATACGGTAAATTATCGCATCAACCAATCGCCGACTTACGTCACGGTGCACGCATTGAAGTAGGAGAAAAGAAACAAGATCCTCTTGATTTTGCTTTATGGAAAGCTGCGAAAGAAGGAGAAATCTTCTGGGAAAGCCCTTGGGGGAAAGGTCGTCCAGGCTGGCATATTGAATGCTCGGCAATGGCGCGTAAATACTTAGGAGATACAATCGATATTCATGCTGGTGGTCAAGACTTGGCATTTCCTCATCATGAGAATGAAATTGCGCAGTCTGAGGCATTAACAGGAAAAACATTTGCACGTTATTGGATGCACAATGGATATATTAATATTAATAATGAGAAGATGTCTAAGTCACTGGGGAACTTCATTTTAGTTCACGATATCATTAAGCAATATGATCCACAGCTAATTAGATTCTTTATGCTATCGGTACATTACCGTCACCCAATTAATTTCAGTGAAGATTTACTACAAAGCACAAATAATGGACTGGAAAGAATTAAAACGGCTTACGGTAATTTAAAACACCGTATGGAAAGTAGTACTGATTTAACAGATCATAATGAGAAATGGTTAGCGGAACTGGAAAAATTCCAGACTGCATTTGAAGAAGCAATGAATGATGACTTCAACACTGCTAATGCAATCACTGAGTTATATAATGTAGCAAATCATGCAAATCAATATTTACTGGAAGAACATACGTCTACAGTTGTAATTGAAGCATACGTAAAACAACTTGAAACATTATTTGATATTTTAGGGTTAGAATTAGCGCAAGAAGAGTTGCTTGATGAAGAAATTGAGGTACTTATTCAAAAGCGCATTGAAGCTCGTAAAAATCGTGATTTTGCGTTATCGGATCAAATTCGCGATGATTTAAAAGACCGTAATATTATTTTAGAAGATACCGCTCAAGGTACAAGATGGAAAAGAGGATAAGAATGATTGATGCAAAGCAATTAAACAGCTTAGCGTTAGCATATATGGGTGATGCGGTATATGAACAATATATCCGCTATCACCTACTTCAAAAAGGGAAAGTTCGTCCTAATCAATTGCATCGATTAGGGACAAGCTTTGTTTCGGCAAAAGCACAGGCGAAAGTTGTTTATCATTTATTAGAGACAGCATTTTTAACAGAGGAAGAAGAGGCGGTACTAAGAAGAGGGCGTAATGCAAATTCAGGTACTGTCCCGAAAAATACTGATGTACAAACATATCGATATAGTACAGCCTTTGAAGCGTTAATTGGCTATCATCACTTATTAAATAATCGTGAAAGATTAGACGAAATTGTATATAAGGCAATTGCTGTTTTAGAAGAAAAGGAAGGGGGCACATCATCATGAGTAGTGAATATATTATCGGACGTAACCCTGTAATTGAAGCGTTACGCTCAGGAAGAGATATTAATAAAATTTGGATCGCGGAAGGTGCTGCCAAAGGACAAATACAAATTGTACTAGCACTAGCGAAAGAAAATAAGATTATTTTACAACATGCACCAAAGAAGAAGTTAGATCAATTAGTTGAGGGGAACCATCAAGGTGTAATTGCTCAAGTGGCTGCATATCAATACGCTGAGCTAGAAGATCTATTTAAAGTGGCAGAGAAGCGTAACGAAGATCCGTTCTTCTTAATTTTAGATGAAATCGAAGACCCGCATAACCTAGGTTCTATTATGCGTACGGCGGATGCAACAGGAGCTCATGGAATTATTATTCCGAAAAGAAGAGCTGTGGGACTTACTGCATCAGTTGCGAAAGCATCGACTGGAGCAATTGAATATATTCCTGTTGCACGTGTAACGAATTTATCTCGTACAATCGATGAATTAAAAGAACGTGGACTTTGGATTGCTGGTACAGATGCAAAAGGGAAAACGGATTACCGTAATTTAGATGGTAAAATGCCAATTGGATTAGTAATTGGAAGTGAAGGAAAAGGTATGAGTCGTATTATTGGTGAAAAATGTGATTTCTTAATTACTTTACCGATGGTCGGTAAAGTTACATCCTTAAATGCTTCAGTAGCCGCAAGTTTGTTAATGTATGAGGTATATCGTAAGCGTCACGAAATTGGTAAATAAAAAATGAACGATATTTTAATCGTTGACGGTTACAACATTATCGGAGCTTGGGGAGACTTGAAGAAACTACGGGATGTAGATTTGCAATCATCAAGAGATGCACTGATTGATAAGATGGCGGATTACCAAGGATACACAGGTACAAAGGTAATGATAGTCTTTGATGCTTATACAGTCCAAGGTATTGAAAAAAAGATGAAACAATCGCGTGTGGAAGTCATATTCACGAGGAAGAATCAAACTGCAGATGAAAAGATAGAGCAGCTTGCGATTGAGCTTAGAAATATAAATACGCAAATATATGTTGCGACTTCTGATTATACGGAACAATGGGTTATATTTGCGCAAGGTGCTCTTCGGAAATCTGCACGTGAATTGGAGTTGGAAGTACAAGCGATGGAGCAACAAGTAAGAAGGCGTACACAAGACACAAAAGAAAAGCAACCCGCCATGCGAAAGATATTTAGTAAAGATATTACAGAAAAATTAGAAAAATTAAGAAGAGGAGAGCGTTGAAGCATTGACGCTCTTTATCTTTTTACTGTATAATATTGCTAAATAAATAGCGGTCGGAGGGATCAAGGTGGAAGCAGGCTTCGTAAGTGTAGGCGACGTTACATTTCGTGATTTAGAGGATGAGGCAATCGTTGAGTTAGTTCGAAAAGGTAATACTGACGCTCTAGAATATTTGATTCACAAATATAAGAACTTTGTTCGCGCGAAATCAAGATCTTATTTCTTAGTGGGTGCCGATCGAGAAGATATTGTTCAAGAAGGTATGATTGGATTGTTTAAAGCGATTCGTGATTATAAAGAGGACAAGCTGTCTTCATTCAAAGCATTTGCTGAACTGTGTATCACTCGGCAAATTATTACCGCTATTAAAACAGCAACAAGGCAAAAACATATTCCGTTAAATTCATATGTGTCTTTAGATAAGCCGATTTATGATGAGGAATCTGATCGGACATTATTAGATGTTATTTCGGAAGCGAAGGTAACGGATCCTGAAGAAATGATTATAAGTCAGGAAGAATATACAGACATAGAATCTAAAATATCTGAATTATTAAGCGATTTAGAAAGAAAAGTGCTTTCTTTATATCTGGATGGTCGTTCTTATCAAGAGATTTCGGAACAGTTAAACAGACATGTGAAATCTATTGATAACGCTTTACAGAGGGTGAAGCGGAAATTGGAACGATATATGGAAATGAGAGAGAGTACCACTTTAAATTCATAACAAATGCTACAGGTGTAAAAAATCACCTGTTTTCTTTTTGGAGAGAGTGCAAAAGGCATGTCATTGACATTGTCTTTTGTTGTATGATACATTTTTAGGGACATAATGTTACAAGGTTGGTGTAACTAATGAGAAAAAAAGTTGTACTCTCATGTGAAGAGTGTAAAAATCGAAACTACTCTACGATGAAAGATACGAGCTCAGTAGAGCGACTTGAAATAAAGAAGTTTTGTAAAACATGCAATCAGCATACAGTTCACAAGGAAACAAAATAAATAATTGAAATAATACACTGGAGGTCCCGTAGATGCGTTTAACGAACTTTTTCGGCGATGTAGGTCGCGAAATGAAAAAAGTAAGTTGGCCTAAAAAAGATGAATTACTCCGTTCAACAGCGACTGTTATCGCTACAGTTGTCTTCTTTGCGATTTTCTTCGCAGTGGTTGATATGGGCATTTCTTCTTTAATTCGGTTAATTCTTGGTTAATTCTTGAATAAGAAGCACTTATCCATGATATAATGTTATTTATAAGAACTGTGTAAAAGCCCGGTGAACGGGTTTTTTCATTTGCGCAAAAAAATGTACGTCAGGGAGGGAAGGACGCTCGTCCTAAATGAATGGAAAAAAGTTGGTATGTTGTCCATACTTATTCTGGATATGAAAATAAAGTAAAAGCAAACCTAGAGAAACGTGTAGAATCAATGGGTATGCAAGATAAAATTTTCCGTGTTGTTGTCCCGGAAGAAGTAGAAGTAGAAATGAAAAACGGTAAAGAAAAATTAATGAAAAGAAAAGTGTTCCCAGGTTATGTATTAGTAGAGTTAATCATGACTGATGACTCTTGGTATGTTGTACGTAACACGCCAGGTGTAACTGGGTTCGTTGGTTCTTCTGGTTCTGGATCTAAACCATCACCTCTATTAGAAGAAGAAGTGGTTACCATTATGAAGCATATGGGAATGGACAACGAAGTGGTTGATTTCGACTTTGAACTTCATGAGACAGTGCGTGTAAATGAGGGGCCATTCGCAGATTATACAGGTGCTATTGAAGAAATTGATGTGGAGAAGAAAAAGGTTAGCGTGCTTGTGGACATGTTTGGTCGCGAGACTCCAGTTGAGCTTGACTTCCATCAAATTGAAAAATTATAAAATGAAACTTGAAATGAATTGTAAAAAGTGATAATATCTTTTAAGTCAGTACGTCTTCGTTATCGGAGACGTTTTTTGAAAGATTTTATCCTTACAGATAAAATATGACGTGGGAGGGCAAATCACTGTCCAATTGACCACATCACGGACTTAAGGAGGTGTGTCTCGTGGCTAAAAAGGTAATTAAAATGGTAAAGCTTCAAATTCCTGCAGGTAAAGCTAACCCAGCTCCACCAGTTGGTCCAGCATTAGGACAAGCAGGTGTTAACATCATGGGCTTCTGTAAAGAGTTTAACGCTCGTACAGCTGATCAAGCTGGTCTTATCATCCCTGTTGAAATTACGGTATTTGAGGACCGTTCATTCACTTTCATTACTAAAACTCCTCCTGCTGCTGTTCTTCTTAAGAAAGTAGCTGGTATTGAGTCTGGTTCTGGTGAACCAAACCGTAATAAAGTGGCAACTGTTAAGCGTGATAAAGTACGCGAAATCGCTGAAACTAAAATGCCTGACCTAAACGCTGCTAGTGTAGAAGCTGCAATGCGTATGGTTGAAGGTACTGCACGCAGTATGGGCATCGTTATCGAAGACTAATTCGATTTGTTTTTAAAAAAGGTTGCGGGTCTGGAATTCCAATTCGCAACCTTTATTATCGTAAATGATTATCGTTTTTAAATAAATGGATGGCGCGCATCCTCAGGTTATACCTGAAAATAAGCGTAAACGTGGGAGGTTATTCCGCTAAAACCACATTCGAGGAGGAAATAAAAATGGCTAAAAGAGGTAAAAAGTACGTAGAAGCTGCAAAGCTTGTTGATCGTGCAACTGCTTACTCTGCAACAGAAGCAGTAGAATTAGTAAAGAAAACAAACACAGCTAAATTTGATGCGACTGTAGAAGTTGCATTCCGTTTAGGTGTTGACCCTAAGAAAGCTGACCAACAAATCCGTGGTGCAGTTGTTCTTCCACACGGTACTGGTAAAGTACAACGTGTATTAGTATTCGCTAAAGGTGAAAAGGCTAAAGAAGCTGAAGCTGCTGGAGCTGACTTCGTAGGCGATGCTGATTACATCGGTAAAATCCAACAAGGTTGGTTCGATTTCGATGTAGTAGTAGCAACTCCTGACATGATGGGTGAAGTTGGTAAACTTGGTCGCGTATTAGGACCTAAAGGTTTAATGCCAAACCCTAAAACTGGAACAGTTACTTTCGATGTAACTAAAGCTGTTAACGAAATCAAAGCTGGTAAAGTTGAATACCGCGTTGATAAAGCTGGTAACATCCACGTTCCAATCGGTAAAGTATCTTTCGAAGATGCTAAATTAGTAGAAAACTTCGGAACAATTGCTGACACTTTACAAAAAGTTAAGCCAGCTGCTGCAAAAGGTACTTACATGAAGAACGTAACAGTTGCTTCTACAATGGGACCTGGCGTACGTGTAGACGTTTCTACATTAGCGTAAAATTTGGAAGTTGACTTCATAAAGAAGTTTTTATATAATCATTTATGTTGTGAATTTAATTAGTGTACCGTAGACAGTAGGTGTCAATAGACTTAATTTCCTACCTAGGTGTTAATATACGAAACGGAATTTTTTTTCTGTGACTATATGCCTCCATGTCTACAAGTTGGGCATGGAGGTTTTTAGTGCACTTTCGGTACATCTTCTATATAATCTACAGGAGGTGTAATAACATGAGCAAAGTAATCGAAACTAAACAACAAGTTGTAACTGAAATCGCGGACAAACTTCGCGAAAGTAAATCTACAATCGTTGTTGACTACCGTGGTTTAACAGTTTCTGAAGTAACAGAATTACGTAAGAACTTACGTGAAGCTGGCGTTGAGTTCAAAGTTTACAAAAACTCTTTAACTCGTCGTGCTGCAGAGTCTGCTGAAATGGCTGAGTTAAACGAATTCTTAACAGGACCAAACGCAATCGCGTTCAGTAACGAGGATGTAGTTGCTCCTGCGAAAGTATTAAACGACTTCGCTACAAAACATGAAGCTTTAGAAATTAAAGCTGGTGTAATCGAAGGTAAACTTGTAACACTTGATGAGGTTAAAGCTATCGCTACTCTTCCATCACGTGAAGGCTTACTTTCTATGCTTCTTAGCGTTCTTCAAGCTCCAATCCGTAACCTTGCACTTGCTACTAAAGCAGTTGCAGAACAAAAGGAAGAGCAAGGCGCTTAATTTTTTAAAAGATAATTACTTGTTATCTATAAAACAATACAAACCTATTTAAGGGAGGATATTTACAATGACTAAAGAACAAATCATTGAAGCAGTTAAATCTATGACTGTATTAGAACTTAACGACTTAGTAAAAGCTATCGAGGAAGAATTCGGCGTAACTGCTGCTGCTCCTGTAGCTGTAGCTGGTGGCGCTGGTGAAGCTGCTGCTGAGAAAACTGAATTTGACGTAGTACTTGCAAGTGCTGGCGCTCAAAAAATCAAAGTTATCAAAGCTGTACGTGAAATCACTGGTCTTGGCTTAAAAGAAGCTAAAGAATTAGTTGACAACACTCCAAAAGCAATCAAAGAAGGCGTTTCTAAAGAGGAAGCTGAAGAAATGAAAGCTAAACTTGAAGAAGTTGGCGCTGCTGTAGAAGTTAAGTAATTAACTTTTGATGCTTTAAAAAAAGCTCGCTCTCATGCGAGCTTTTTTTTTTAACTGTAAAGAAAAGAGGTGGCCATATGGCAGACCATTATTTTTCTAACGACCCTTCTAGTAAAAGTGATCGTAAACGATGGGAATTTACACTTCGTGGATCTCAATTTACTTTCTTATCTGACCGTGGGGTGTTCTCGAAAAACGAAGTGGACTTTGGTTCTCGTCTTTTAATTGAAGCGTTTCAAGTGCCAGATATTAAAGGTGATATATTAGACGTAGGTTGTGGATATGGACCAATTGGTTTATCGTTGGCGAAAGAGTTTCAAGACCGTAAAGTTCACATGGTGGATGTGAATGAAAGGGCGCTTGAGCTTGCGAAAGAAAATGCCGCTAACAATAGAATTGGAAATGTACGCATTTTTCAAAGTAGCGTCTATGAAAATGTAGATGGTATGTATGCTGCTATTCTATCTAATCCTCCAATTCGTGCAGGTAAAGATATCGTGCATGAGATTTTAGAAAAGGCTGTAGAGTATTTAGTTCCAGGTGGAGAGTTGTGGATTGTTATTCAAAAGAAGCAAGGTGCACCATCTGCACTGAAGAAACTAGAGGAAGTATTTTCTGAAGTCGAAGTTGTAGAAAAGAAAAAAGGATATTATATCATAAAATCAAAAAAACGTTGACGGTTATTTTTGGCTATGTTAACATTATACAATGCCAATATATGATTTTCTGCGTTGAGAAAGATGTATATTTTTGTTTCTCTTGGAAAAGATAGTAAAATCAGCAGATTATGAAACAGAATGATGGTTTTCTTATAGAAGCCATTTTTCTTTTTTGAGCAGGTAGAAAGACTCAACGTATTTATCTTTAAGAGAAAAAAACTACGCTAATAGCAGTAGTTGTATTTATTTGTGATTTTGCACAAATTTTTTTGTGCATTTATAATACTCATGATTTGAGGGGTGAAGCAGTTGACAGGTCAACTAGTTCAATACGGACGCCACCGCCAACGAAGAAGTTATGCCCGTATTAGTGAAGTATTAGAGTTACCAAATCTTATCGAAATTCAAACCTCTTCTTATCAGTGGTTTCTTGATGAGGGTTTGCGAGAAATGTTCCAGGACATTTCTCCGATCGAAGACTTTACGGGAAATCTATCGCTTGAATTTATCGACTACAGCTTAGGTGAACCTAAATACTCTGTAGACGAATGCAAAGAGCGTGATGTGACGTATGCAGCACCACTTCGTGTAAAAGTGCGTCTAATCAACAAGGAAACTGGTGAAGTAAAAGAACAAGATGTGTTCATGGGAGATTTCCCACTCATGACAGAGACTGGAACATTCGTAATTAACGGTGCAGAACGTGTTATCGTTTCCCAGTTAGTTCGCTCTCCAAGCGTATACTATAGTGGCAAAGTGGATAAAAACGGAAAACGTGGTTTTACTGCTACTGTAATTCCAAACCGCGGAGCTTGGTTAGAGTATGAGACAGATGCTAAGGATGTTGTATATGTGCGTATTGACCGTACGCGTAAACTTCCTGTAACTGTTTTGTTACGCGCATTAGGGTTTGGCTCTGATCAAGAAATCACCGAGCTTTTAGGTGATAACGAATACTTAAGCAACACATTAGAAAAAGACAACACAGATAGCACAGAAAAAGCATTGCTTGAAATTTATGAGCGTCTACGTCCTGGTGAACCACCAACAGTAGAAAATGCTAAGAGCTTACTTGTGTCTCGTTTCTTCGATCCAAAGCGCTACGATTTAGCAAATGTAGGTCGCTATAAGATCAACAAGAAATTACACATTAAAAACAGATTGTTTAATCAACGTTTAGCTGAAACATTAGTGGATCCAGAAACTGGTGAAATTTTAGCGGCGGAAGGAACAATCTTAGATCGTCGTACACTTGATCGCATTTTACCTTACTTAGAGAAAAACATTGGATTCAAAACAGCGAAACCAATGGGTGGAGTGGTAGAAGGCGATGTTGAGCTGCAATCTATTAAGATTTATGCTCCTGAGTCAGAAGGCGAACGCGTAATTAATGTAATTGGTAATGCAAATATTACTCGTGATGTAAAACACATCACACCAGGTGATATCCTTGCTTCTATCAGTTACTTCTTCAACCTACTATACAAAGTGGGGGATACAGATGATATCGACCATTTAGGAAACCGTCGTCTGCGTTCTGTTGGAGAACTATTACAAAATCAATTCCGTATCGGGCTTTCTCGTATGGAACGTGTTGTTCGTGAGAGAATGTCGATTCAAGATACAAATGCAATTACACCGCAAGCGTTAATTAACATTCGCCCGGTTATTGCATCTATTAAAGAGTTCTTCGGAAGTTCTCAGTTATCTCAGTTCATGGATCAAACAAATCCATTAGCAGAGTTAACTCACAAACGAAGACTATCTGCATTAGGACCCGGTGGTTTAACGCGTGAGCGCGCAGGCTTTGAAGTACGTGACGTTCACTACTCTCACTATGGTCGTATGTGTCCGATTGAAACACCAGAGGGACCAAACATCGGTTTGATTAACTCATTATCATCGTTCGCGAAAGTAAATGAGTTTGGTTTCATTGAAACACCATACCGTCGTGTTGATCCAGAATCTGGTCTTGTAACAGGGCAGGTTGATTACTTAACAGCAGATGAAGAAGATAATTATGTTGTAGCCCAAGCGAATATGAAATTATCTGAAGAAGGAGAATTCCTTAGCGAAGATATCGTAGCTCGTTTCCGTGGTGAAAACATTGTCACAAATAAAGAACGCATCGACTACATGGATGTATCTCCAAAACAAGTAGTTTCGGCAGCGACAGCTTGTATTCCGTTCTTAGAAAACGATGACTCTAACCGCGCACTTATGGGAGCGAACATGCAACGTCAGGCGGTTCCGTTAATGAATCCGGAATCTCCGATTGTAGGTACAGGTATGGAGTACGTATCAGCAAAAGACTCAGGTGCTGCAGTAATCTGTAAACATCCTGGTGTTGTTGAACGCGTAGAAGCACGTGAAGTTTGGGTACGTCGCTATGTAGAAGTTGATGGTCAAACAGTAAAAGGTGACTTAGATCGCTACAAAATGCAAAAATTCATTCGTTCTAACCAAGGAACTTGCTACAACCAACGTCCAATCGTAAGTGTTGGAAATGAAGTTGTAAAAGGCGAGATTCTTGCGGATGGTCCTTCTATGGAATTAGGTGAACTAGCACTTGGACGTAACGTGCTTGTTGGCTTCATGACTTGGGACGGTTATAACTACGAGGATGCGATCATTATGAGTGAGCGCCTTGTAAAAGATGATGTGTACACTTCTATTCATATTGAAGAATATGAGTCAGAAGCTCGTGATACGAAGCTTGGACCAGAAGAAATTACACGTGACATTCCAAACGTTGGGGAAGATGCATTACGCAACCTTGACGAGCGCGGTATCATTCGCGTTGGTGCGGAAGTAAAAGATGGAGATTTACTTGTTGGTAAAGTAACACCTAAAGGTGTAACAGAATTAACAGCTGAAGAACGTCTATTACATGCTATCTTTGGAGAAAAAGCACGTGAAGTACGTGATACATCACTACGTGTACCACACGGTGGTGGCGGTATTATCTTAGACGTAAAAGTATTCAACCGTGAAGATGGCGATGAATTGCCACCAGGCGTGAATCAACTTGTACGTGCATATATCGTTCAAAAACGTAAAATCTCTGAAGGTGACAAGATGGCCGGACGTCACGGTAACAAAGGTGTTATCTCTCGTATTTTACCAGAAGAAGATATGCCTTACTTACCAGACGGTACGCCAATCGATATCATGTTAAACCCATTAGGGGTACCATCTCGTATGAATATCGGTCAGGTATTAGAGCTTCATCTTGGTATGGCAGCAAGATACCTTGGTATTCACATTGCAACACCAGTATTCGATGGTGCTCGTGAGGAAGATGTTTGGGGCACGATTGAAGAAGCTGGTATGGCAAATGACGCGAAAACAATCCTGTATGACGGACGTACTGGTGAACCATTCGATAACCGCGTATCTGTTGGTGTCATGTATATGATCAAACTTGCGCACATGGTTGACGATAAACTTCATGCTCGTTCTACTGGACCATACTCACTTGTAACGCAGCAGCCTCTTGGAGGTAAAGCTCAGTTCGGTGGACAGCGTTTCGGTGAGATGGAGGTTTGGGCACTTGAAGCTTACGGTGCTGCTTATACTCTTCAAGAAATCTTAACAGTGAAGTCTGATGATGTTGTTGGACGTGTTAAGACGTATGAAGCAATTGTTAAAGGCGAAAATGTTCCAGAACCGGGCGTTCCTGAATCATTCAAAGTATTGATTAAAGAGCTGCAAAGTTTAGGTATGGACGTTAAAATGATGTCTAGCGACGATAAAGAAATTGAAATGCGTGATACAGAAGATGACGATGATCATCAATCAGCAGATAAATTGAATGTCGAAGTTGAGACAACTAAAGAATAATTGGGATAACCTGTAGACTAAAAGGGAGGTAGGCCCCTTGATAGATGTAAATAACTTTGAATATATGAAGATTGGACTTGCTTCACCTGACAAGATTCGTTCTTGGTCATACGGTGAAGTTAAGAAACCAGAAACAATTAACTATCGTACGTTAAAGCCTGAAAAAGATGGCTTGTTCTGTGAACGTATTTTCGGACCACAAAAGGACTGGGAATGTCATTGCGGAAAATACAAACGTGTACGTTATAAAGGTGTAGTTTGTGATCGATGTGGCGTTGAAGTAACGCGTGCAAAAGTTCGTCGTGAACGTATGGGTCATATCGAATTAGCTGCTCCTGTATCTCATATTTGGTATTTCAAAGGTATCCCGAGCCGCATGGGACTTGTCTTAGACATGTCCCCTCGCGCGCTTGAAGAAGTAATTTATTTCGCTTCTTATGTTGTAACAGAAAGTGGAGATACACCACTTGATAAGAAGCAATTACTTTCTGAAAAAGAATACCGTGCATATCGTGATAGATATGGTAGCACATTCCAAGCTGCTATGGGTGCGGAAGCGATTAAAAAGCTACTACAAGACATCGATTTAGATAAAGAAGTAGACTTCTTAAAAGAAGAATTAAAAACAGCGCAAGGACAACGCCGTACTCGTGCTATTAAACGTCTAGAAGTATTAGAAGCATTCCGTAACTCTGGAAATCACCCATCTTGGATGATCCTAGATGTTCTTCCAGTTATCCCGCCAGAACTACGCCCAATGGTACAGTTGGATGGTGGACGTTTTGCTACTTCTGACTTAAACGACTTATACCGTCGTGTAATTAACCGTAATAATCGTTTAAAACGTCTATTGGACTTAGGTGCACCAAGCATCATCGTCCAAAACGAAAAACGTATGTTACAAGAAGCTGTAGACGCATTAATCGATAATGGTCGCCGTGGCCGTCCAGTTACTGGACCAGGTAACCGTCCATTAAAATCACTATCTCACATGCTTAAAGGTAAACAAGGACGTTTCCGTCAAAACTTATTAGGTAAACGTGTTGACTACTCTGGCCGTTCTGTAATCGTTGTAGGACCGAACTTAAAGATGTACCAATGTGGATTACCGAAAGAAATGGCGCTTGAATTGTTTAAGCCTTTCGTTATGAAAGAGTTAGTTGGAAAAGGTTTAGCACACAACATTAAGAGTGCTAAACGTAAAATTGAGCGTGTACAACCTGAAGTTTGGGACGTTTTAGAATCTGTGATCAAAGAGCATCCAGTACTTCTAAACCGCGCACCAACACTTCACCGTCTTGGTATCCAGGCGTTTGAACCTACATTAGTAGAAGGTCGCGCAATTCGTCTTCACCCACTTGTATGTACTGCATACAACGCGGACTTTGACGGTGACCAAATGGCAGTTCACGTACCGTTATCATCAGAGGCACAAGCAGAAGCTCGTATTCTTATGTTAGCGGCACAAAACATCTTGAATCCAAAAGACGGAAAACCAGTTGTTACTCCATCTCAGGATATGGTATTAGGTAACTACTACTTAACACTTGAGCGTGAAGGCGCAATCGGTGAAGGTATGGTCTTCAAAGATGCAAACGAAGCAATACTTGCATACCAAAATGGATATGTACATCTGCACACACGTGTTGCAGTTGCTGCAAGTTCGGTAAATAATGTAACGTTTACTGAAGAGCAAAAGAGTAAGCTTCTATTAACAACAGTTGGTAAATTAATATTTAACGAAATCTTACCAGAGTCGTTCCCTTATATTAATGAACCAACAAACTCAAACCTTGAAAAAGAAACACCAGCGGAATATTTCGTTGAAAAAGGTGCGAACATTAAAGAAATTATTGCTAGTCGCGAAGAAGTGGCGCCATTTAGCAAGAAGATCCTTGGTAACATCATTGCGGAAGTATTCAAGCGTTTCCAAATTACGGAAACATCTCGCATGCTTGACCGCATGAAAAACTTAGGATTTAAGTACTCTACAAAAGCTGGTATTACAGTTGGGGTATCTGACATTCTTGTATTAGGCGAAAAAGATGAAATTCTCCATGAAGCACAAGCAAAAGTGGATAATGTAATTAAACAATTCCGTCGCGGTTTAATCACGGAAGAAGAACGTTACGATCGCGTTATCTCTATTTGGAGTAATGCAAAAGATGTTATCCAAGGAAAACTGATGAAATCCTTGAATAAACGCAACCCAATCTTCATGATGAGTGATTCCGGTGCCCGTGGTAACGCATCGAACTTTACTCAGCTTGCTGGTATGCGTGGTCTGATGGCCAATCCATCTGGTCGTATTATCGAACTTCCAATTAAATCAAGTTTCCGTGAAGGTTTAACAGTACTTGAGTACTTCATCTCTACGCATGGTGCGCGTAAAGGTCTTGCCGATACAGCACTTAAAACTGCCGATTCTGGTTACTTAACACGTCGTCTTGTAGACGTTGCACAAGATGTAATTGTCCGTGAAGATGATTGTGGAACAGATCGTGGTCTATTAATTGGTGCGATTAAAGAGGGTAATGAAGTAATTGAGTCATTATATGATCGTCTTGTTGGACGTTTTGCAAGAAAGACTGTAAAACATCCTGAAACAGGTGAAGTATTAGTTAGTGAAAACCAACTAATTACTGAAGATATCGCGCATATCGTTGAAAACTCGGGTGTTGAAACTGTAAACATTCGTTCAGCGTTCACGTGTAACACTCGCCACGGTGTATGTAAGAAGTGTTATGGTCGAAACTTAGCAACTGGTACAGACGTAGAAGTAGGAGAAGCGGTAGGTATTATCGCAGCTCAATCTATCGGTGAGCCAGGTACACAGTTAACGATGCGTACGTTCCATACAGGTGGGGTTGCCGGAGATGATATCACTCAAGGTTTACCTCGTATCCAAGAGATCTTCGAAGCTCGTAACCCGAAAGGTCAGGCAGTTATCAGTGAAATCGATGGTGTTATCGCAGCGATTAACGATGTTAAAGATCGCCAAGAAGTAGTTGTACAGGGTGAAGTTGAAGCTCGTACGTATGCTATTCCTTACGGTGCACGTCTGAAAGTAACTCTAGGACAGCCAATTAGCCACGGTAAAGAGTTAACAGAAGGTTCTATTGATCCGAAAGAATTACTAAAAGTAACGGACATTACGGCGGTTCAAGAATACTTACTACGTGAAGTTCAAAAAGTATACCGTATGCAAGGGGTAGAAATTGGTGACAAACACGTAGAAGTAATGGTACGTCAAATGTTACGTAAAGTTCGTGTAAGTGATGCGGGTGAAACAGATGTATTACCAGGAACACTACTAGATATCCATCAGTTTACTGATGCGAATGCGAAGGTGTTACTGAAAGGTAAACAACCAGCAACGGCTAGACCTGTTCTACTTGGTATTACAAAAGCTTCACTTGAAACTGATTCATTCTTATCTGCAGCATCGTTCCAAGAAACGACACGTGTCTTAACTGATGCAGCGATTAAGGGTAAACGCGATGAGCTTCTAGGATTGAAAGAAAATGTTATTATCGGTAAACTTGTTCCTGCTGGAACAGGTATGAATCGTTATCGCAAAGTGGATCTTGTAAAAACAACACAAGGTGACATGAATGTAGAAAACGATGAAGTTTATGTGGAACAGTAAAATTTTCCGTCGTAAATTTTGTATAAAAACAGTTAATCCTAGTTGACATTGTATGAGTCAAAATGTTACTATAATCAAGGTTGCTCCTGAACGATGCTTTGGAGGATATTTATATGTCTTATCAAAAAGTGTCAAATGCCGAAAATGTAGTCGTTGGTCATAAACGCACATTGGAGGCAATCAAAAATGGTATAGTTAAAGAAGTTGTTATTGCGGAAGATGCTGATATGCGGTTAACCCATATGATCATTCGTACCGCCTTGCAACATAACATACCCATAACCAAAGTTGAATCAGTTCGTAAGCTTGGAAAAGTTTCGGGGATTCAAGTGGGAGCTTCAGCAATAGGAATAATAAGTTAAAACTGTTTTTGTGAGGAGAGAGCATTTGCTCTTCCTTGCAAAAACTTTGTTTTCAACTAATAATGAACCACCTGGATATGTGGTCATACAAACATGCGAAGGGAGGATAATCAAATGCCTACTATTAACCAATTAGTGAGAAATGGTCGTACTGATAAAGTATGGAAATCTAAATCACCTGCGTTAAACAAAGGGTTCAACTCTTTAAAGAAAAAATCAACTGATATCTCTGCACCTCAAAAACGTGGTGTATGTACTCGTGTTGGTACAATGACTCCAAAGAAACCTAACTCAGCGTTACGTAAATACGCTCGTGTACGTTTAACAAACGGTATCGAGGTTACAGCTTACATCCCAGGTATCGGTCATAACCTACAAGAGCATAGCGTAGTATTAATTCGCGGTGGTCGAGTAAAGGATTTACCAGGGGTACGTTACCACATCGTTCGTGGTGCGCTTGATACAGCTGGTGTTGACAAACGTATGCAAGGACGTTCTAAATATGGTACTAAGCGACCAAAACCTGCTAAAAAATAATAAACTTATAATGAAAGGAGGAACTCAATATGCCTCGTAAAGGACCTGTTGCGAAACGTGACGTGTTACCAGATCCAATGTACAAGTCTAAGCTAGTAACACGCCTTATCAACAAAATGATGGTTGACGGTAAAAAAGGTAAATCTCAAACAATTCTTTATAACGCTTTCGATATCGTTCGTGAACGTTCAGATAAAGACCCTATGGAAGTATTCGAGCAAGCTCTTAAGAACATCATGCCTGTTCTTGAAGTACGTGCTCGTCGTGTTGGTGGTGCTAACTACCAAGTTCCAGTTGAGGTTCGTCCAGAACGCCGTACAACTTTAGGTCTTCGCTGGTTAGTAAACTATGCTCGTCTTCGTGGTGAAAAAACTATGGAAGAGCGTCTAGCTTACGAAATCTTAGATGCAGCTAACAATGCTGGTGCATCTGTTAAGAAACGTGAAGACACTCATAAAATGGCAGAAGCTAACAAAGCATTTGCTCATTACCGTTGGTAGGATTCAACGTAAAATAAATGTAAGCATAAACCGCTTTATTTGTCGCTTATGGAAGTGTGGAGAGGGAGAATGCCTCTCCCTTTCGTTGGGCGCTCGTTTTACATAATGAGGGTACTGGACATACTGACATGTGTAACAATATAAAGTGGCTTTTTTGCTACTTAAAATAAAAAAATCCAATCCATATATGGAAGGAGCAAGACACCAAATGACAAGAGAGTTCTCTTTAGAAAACACTCGTAATATTGGTATCATGGCTCACATCGATGCTGGTAAAACAACAGCAACTGAGCGTATTCTGTATTATACAGGACGTATTCATAAAATCGGTGAAACTCATGAAGGTGCATCTCAGATGGACTGGATGGAGCAAGAGCAAGAGCGTGGTATCACAATTACTTCTGCTGCAACTACAGCTCAATGGAAAGGTCACCGTGTAAACATCATTGACACTCCAGGACACGTAGACTTCACAGTAGAAGTAGAACGTTCTTTACGCGTACTTGATGGTGCGGTAGCAGTACTTGATGCACAATCTGGTGTAGAACCACAAACAGAAACTGTTTGGCGTCAGGCTACTACTTACGGTGTACCTCGTATCGTATTCGTTAACAAAATGGATAAGATTGGTGCGGATTTCTTATACTCTGTAGGAACAATCCACGATCGTTTACAAGCAAACGCACACCCAATTCAGTTACCAATCGGTGCTGAAGATGAGTTCAATGGTATCATTGACCTTGTTGAAGAATGTGCTTACATGTACGGTAACGATTTAGGAACAGACATCGAGCGTGTTGAAATTCCTGAAGAGCATAAAGAATTAGCTGCAGAATACCGTGGAAAACTTATTGAAGCGGTAGCTGAGCTTGATGAAGAAATGATGATGAAGTACCTAGAAGGTGAAGAAATCACTGTAGAAGAGCTTAAAGCTGGTATCCGTAAGGCTACAACTTCTGTAGAATTCTTCCCAGTAATCTGTGGTTCTGCATTCAAAAATAAAGGTGTTCAAATTCTGTTAGACGCAGTTATCGACTACCTACCATCTCCATTAGACGTACCAGCTATTAAAGGTACTCTTCCGGATACAGATGAAGAAATCGAACGTAAGTCTAGCGATGAAGAACCATTCGCAGCTTTAGCATTCAAAATCATGACTGACCCTTATGTTGGTAAGTTAACGTTCTTCCGTGTGTATTCTGGTGTGTTAAACTCTGGATCATACGTGAAAAACTCAACTAAAGGTAAGCGTGAGCGTGTAGGTCGTATCCTACAAATGCACGCTAACAGCCGTGAAGAGATTTCAACAGTTTACGCTGGTGATATCGCTGCTGCTGTAGGTTTAAAAGATACTACTACAGGTGATACTCTTTGTGATGAGAAGAGTCTTGTTATCCTTGAGTCTATGGAATTCCCAGAGCCAGTTATCTCTGTAGCTATCGAACCAAAATCTAAAGCTGACCAAGATAAAATGGGTACAGCATTATCTAAGCTTTCTGAAGAAGATCCAACATTCCGTGCTCACACTGACCAAGAAACTGGCCAAACAATCATCGCTGGTATGGGTGAACTTCACCTTGATATCATCGTTGACCGTATGCGCCGTGAATTCAAAGTGGAAGCAAACGTTGGTGCTCCTCAGGTAGCATACCGTGAGACTTTCCGCGCTGCTGCGAAAGTTGAAGGTAAGTTCGCTCGTCAATCTGGTGGTCGTGGACAATTCGGTCACGTTTGGATTGAGTTTGAACCTAATGAAGAAGGTAAAGGTTTTGAATTCCAAAACAAAATCGTCGGCGGTGTAGTTCCACGTGAATACATCCCAGCTGTTGGAGCGGGTCTTGAAGACTCACTTAAAAATGGTGTACTAGCTGGTTATCCACTAGTTGACATCAAAGCTGCGTTAGTTGACGGATCTTACCATGATGTCGATTCATCTGAGATGGCGTTCAAAATCGCTGCATCTATGGCACTTAAAGCTGCGGTTTCTAAATGTAGCCCAGTAATTCTTGAGCCAATGATGAAAGTTGAAGTTGTAATTCCTGAAGAGTACATGGGTGACATTATGGGCGACGTAACATCTCGTCGTGGACGTGTAGAAGGTATGGAAGCTCGCGGTAACGCACAAGTTGTTCGCGCTATGGTTCCACTTTCTGAAATGTTCGGTTATGCAACGGCATTACGTTCTAACACTCAAGGACGCGGAACATTCTCAATGACATTTGATCATTATGAAGAAGTACCGAAGTCTGTTTCTGAAGAAATTATTAAAAAAAATAAAGGTGAATAATTGATTTTTATCGATTGTTCAAGTATAACTACTTATGTAAGCTTAGAAAGTGGGACGTAAGTTTCACTTTCTAGTCTAAATATAAAATAACCTATATAAACTAAGGAGGAATTTAGAATGGCTAAAGCTAAATTCGAACGTTCTAAACCCCATGTTAACATCGGTACAATCGGCCACGTTGACCATGGTAAAACTACATTAACTGCTGCGATCACTACAGTTCTTGCAAAAGCTGGTGGTGCTGAAGCACGCGGATACGATCAAATCGACGCTGCTCCAGAAGAAAGAGAGCGCGGAATCACAATCTCAACTGCACACGTTGAGTACGAAACTGAAACTCGTCACTATGCACACGTTGACTGCCCAGGTCACGCTGACTATGTTAAAAACATGATCACTGGTGCTGCTCAAATGGACGGCGGTATCTTAGTAGTATCTGCTGCTGATGGCCCAATGCCTCAAACACGTGAGCACATCCTTCTTTCTCGTCAAGTAGGTGTTCCTTACATCGTTGTATTCTTAAACAAATGCGACATGGTAGACGACGAAGAATTATTAGAATTAGTAGAAATGGAAGTTCGCGACCTATTATCTGAATACGGATTCCCAGGCGACGATATTCCTGTAATCAAAGGTTCTGCTCTTAAAGCTCTTCAAGGAGAAGCTGATTGGGAAGCAAAAATCATTGAATTAATGACTGAAGTTGATGCTTACATCCCAACTCCAGAACGTGAAACTGACAAACCATTCTTAATGCCTATCGAGGATGTATTCTCTATCACAGGTCGTGGTACAGTTGCAACTGGTCGTGTAGAGCGCGGAATCGTTAAAGTTGGTGACGTAGTAGAAATCATCGGTCTTGCTGAAGAAAATGCTTCTACAACTGTAACTGGTGTAGAGATGTTCCGTAAACTTCTTGACCAAGCTCAAGCTGGAGACAACATCGGTGCTTTACTTCGTGGGGTTGCTCGTGAAGACATCCAACGTGGACAAGTTCTTGCTAAAACTGGCTCTGTAAAAGCTCACGCTAAATTCAAAGCTGAAGTTTTCGTATTATCTAAAGAAGAAGGTGGACGTCACACTCCATTCTTCGCTAACTACCGTCCTCAGTTCTACTTCCGTACAACTGACGTAACTGGTATCATCCAATTACCAGAAGGTACTGAAATGGTAATGCCTGGTGACAACATCGAAATGACTATCGAACTTATCGCTCCAATCGCTATCGAAGAGGGAACTAAATTCTCTATTCGTGAAGGTGGACGTACAGTAGGTTACGGTGTAGTTGCTACTATCGTTGAGTAATCTTAACTGATATAAAAAAACCAAGGGATTTTCCCTTGGTTTTTTTGTTTGTATTTATATAATGAATGAAATGATTTTTTTATATTTTGACGAGTTTCTTCTATAGTAATACAAAATCAATAAAACCAAAATCCAGAAACTGTAAAATGGATTCTATGAGATGAAAACTTGAAATTCTTTAAAGTGCCATGTATAATAGCAAAAGTAGAGAAAAGCAGATGCAAACAAAAAGATGCTTGCATCTAGACGAATAACATTGTATAATAGACAATGTTGGTCTTTGACTGCGATGAAGTGGAAGGTTGCTGACACACCCGGCCGCTTTGCCATGGCATGGTGTGGGGAAATTTCCATGGAGAAGGTCTATTTTAGAAATAGGCGAACGAAGGAGGGAAAATAATGGCAAAAGAAAAAATTCGTATCCGTTTAAAAGCTTATGATCACCGTATTCTTGATCAATCAGCTGAGAAAATTGTAGAAACAGCTAAGCGTTCTGGGGCAACAGTTTCTGGTCCGATCCCATTACCAACTGAGAAGACTATTTACACAATTCTTCGTGCTGTTCATAAGTACAAAGATTCTCGTGAGCAATTCGAAATGCGCACACACAAACGTTTAATCGATATCGTGAGTCCTACTCCACAAACAGTAGATTCATTAATGCGTTTAGACTTACCGTCTGGTGTAGATATCGAAATCAAACTATAATTCATATAACTTAAAAATGTAGGAGGTGTAACTCATGACCAAAGGAATCTTAGGAAGAAAGATCGGTATGACTCAAGTATTTGCTGAGAACGGTGAGTTAATCCCAGTAACAGTTATCGCTGCTAATCCAAACGTTGTTCTTCAAAAGAAAACAACTGAAACTGATGGCTACAATGCAATCCAGTTAGGATTTGAAGATAAACGTGAAAAGTTAACTAACAAACCTGAACAAGGCCACACTGCTAAAGCATCTACAACTCCTAAGCGCTTCATTCGCGAAATCCGCGATGCAGACGTGGACGGATTAGAGGTTGGTCAAGAGGTAAAAGTTGAAGTTTTCGCTGCAGGTGAAATCGTTGACGTAACAGGAATTTCTAAAGGTAAAGGTTTCCAAGGTGTTATCAAACGCCACGGACAATCTCGCGGACCTATGTCTCATGGTTCTCGCTATCACCGTCGTCCAGGTTCAATGGGCCCAGTTGCTCCGAACCGTGTATTCAAAGGCAAAAAACTTGCTGGACGTATGGGTGGAGACCAAGTTACTATCCAAAACTTAGAAATCGTTCAAGTTGACACTGAGCGCAACTTATTACTAGTAAAAGGTAACGTTCCAGGTGCTAAGAAATCTCTTGTAGTTGTTCAAGGCGCTGTGAAGGTTAGCAAATAATTCACAATAGGAAGGAGGAATTCCAATGCCAAAAGTTACTGTATATAACCAAACTGGTTCACAGGTTGGTGAAATCGAATTAGCTGAAGCTATTTTCGGTATCGAACCAAATGAAGCTGTACTTTTCGAAGCTGTAATGATGCAACGTGCATCTTTACGTCAAGGTACACACAAAGTAAAAACTCGTTCTGAAGTTCGTGGTGGTGGTCGTAAACCATGGCGTCAAAAAGGAACTGGACGTGCTCGTCAAGGGTCTATCCGCTCTCCTCAATGGCGTGGTGGTGGTACGGTATTCGGACCTACACCAAGAAGCTATGCGTACAAACTTCCTAAGAAGGTTCGTCGTTTAGCAATCAAATCTGCATTAGCTACTAAAGTAGTTGAGAACAACATTGTAGTTCTTGAAGACCTAGTGTTAAATGCACCAAAAACAAAAGACATGCTAGCAGTACTTAAAGGATTAACTGTTGAGAAGAAAGCTCTTATCGTAACTGCTGATGCAAACGAATCTGTAGAGTTATCTGCTCGCAATATCCCTGGAGTAACAGTAATCACTGCTGATGGCGTAAACGTTTTAGACGTGCTTCATCATGATAAGCTAATCATGACAAAAGCGGCAGTGGAAAAAGTAGAGGAGGTGCTTGCATAATGAGAGATCCTCGTGATATCATTAAGCGCCCAGTTATCACTGAACGTTCTATGGAAATGATGGCTGAAAAAAAATACACGTTCGATGTGGACGTTAAATCTAATAAAACAGAAGTTAAAGATGCTCTTGAAGCGATCTTTGGTGTTAAAGTAGAAAAAGTGAACATCATGAACTACAAGCCGAAAGCAAAACGCGTTGGTCGTCACGCTGGTTTTACTAGCCGTCGTCGTAAAGCAATCGTTAAGCTAACTGCTGACAGCAAAGAAATCGAAATCTTCCAAGGTGTTTAATTCTTACTAAAGAAGGAGGGAAATTGAGATGGGAATTAAAAAGTATAATCCAACTACTAACGGTCGTCGTAATATGACTACGAATGATTTCGCTGAAATCACGACTGACAGACCAGAAAAGTCATTACTTGCTCCTTTAAGCAAGAAGGCTGGTCGTAATAACCAAGGTAAAATTACTGTACGTCATCAAGGTGGCGGACATAAGCGTCAATACCGTATCATCGACTTTAAGCGTAACAAAGATGGAATTCCAGGACGCGTTGCTACGATCGAATACGATCCAAACCGCTCTGCGAATATCGCATTAATTAACTACGTTGACGGTGAAAAACGTTACATTCTTGCTCCTAAATCTTTAGAAGTAGGTATGGAAGTTATGTCTGGCCCAGAAGCTGACATCAAAATCGGTAACGCATTACCATTAATCAACATTCCAGTAGGTACTGTTGTTCATAATATCGAGCTTAAGCCTGGTCGTGGCGGACAATTAGTTCGTTCTGCTGGTACTTCTGCTCAAGTACTTGGTAAAGAAGGTAAATACGTACTTGTACGTTTAACTTCTGGTGAAGTACGTCTTGTATTATCTGCTTGTCGCGCTTCAATCGGTCAAGTAGGTAACGAACAGCACGAACTTATCAAAATCGGTAAAGCAGGTCGCTCTCGCTGGTTAGGTAAACGCCCAACAGTTCGTGGTTCTGTAATGAACCCGGTTGATCACCCACACGGTGGTGGTGAAGGACGTTCTCCAATCGGACGTAAGTCTCCAATGTCTCCATGGGGTAAACCAACTCTTGGATTCAAGACTCGTAAGAAAAACAAAGCGTCTGACAAATTCATCGTTCGTCGTCGTAAAAAATAATGGGATTGTAGTACGGTTCATTTCTAGAACCGTACGCCAATCACGAAGGGAGGCACCAAAATGGCTCGTAGCTTAAAAAAAGGACCATTTGTCGATGATCACTTAATGAGCAAAATGGAAAAATTAGTTGCATCTGAGCAAAAACAAGTTGTTAAAACTTGGTCTCGCCGTTCAACAATCTTCCCTCAGTTCATCGGACACACAATCGCTGTATATGATGGTCGTAAACACGTACCTGTGTACATCACTGAGGATATGGTTGGCCATAAGTTAGGTGAATTCGCACCAACTCGTACGTATAAAGGTCACCTTGCTGACGATAAGAAAACTAGAAGATAATGAGAGGAGGCACTTCAATGCAAGCTAAAGCAGTAGCGAGAACAGTTCGTATTGCTCCTCGTAAAGTTCGTTTAGTAGTAGACTTAATCCGAGGTAAGCAAGTGGGTGAAGCGATTGCTATCCTTAACCACACACCAAAAACTGCTTCTCCAGTTGTAGAGAAAGTTTTAAAATCTGCAATCGCAAATGCAGAGCACAATTATGAGATGGATATTAACAACCTAGTTGTTGAAAAAGTTTTCGTTGACGAAGGTCCAACGTTGAAACGTTTCCGTCCACGTGCAATGGGTCGTGCAAGCCAAATTAACAAACGCACAAGCCACATTACAGTTGTGGTATCAGAAAAGAAGGAGGGATAATCGATGGGTCAAAAGGTTAATCCAATTGGTCTTCGTGTCGGCGTTATCCGTGACTGGGAATCTCGTTGGTTCGCAGAGAAAGATTATGCTACATTACTACATGAAGACATCAAAATCCGTGAGTACATTACTGTACGCTTAAAAGATTCTGCTGTTGCTAAAGTAGAAATCGAACGTGCAGCAAATCGTGTAAATGTTACAATTCACACTGCAAAACCTGGTATGGTAATTGGTAAAGGTGGTACTGAAGTTGAAGCACTTCGTAAAGCTCTTAACCAATTAACAGGCAAGCGTGTACACATCAACATTTTAGAAGTTAAGAGAGCTGATCTTAACGCTAAATTAGTAGGCGAAAACATCGCTCGTCAATTAGAAAACCGTGTATCATTCCGTCGTGCACAAAAGCAAGTTATTCAACGTGCTATGCGTGCAGGTGCTAAAGGTATTAAAACACAGGTTTCTGGTCGTCTTGGCGGAGCTGATATCGCTCGTGCAGAATCTTACAGTGAAGGAACTGTTCCACTTCATACACTTCGCGCTGATATTGACTATGCAGCAGTTGAAGCTGATACAACATACGGTAAATTAGGCGTAAAAGTATGGATCTACCGTGGAGAAGTCCTTCCTACAAAAAAGAAAGCTTCTGAGGAAGGAGGAAAATAATATGTTAATGCCAAAACGCGTAAAATATCGTAGAGAGCATCGTGGTAAAATGCGTGGTCGTGCAAAAGGTGGAACTGAAATTGCTTTCGGTGAATTCGGTTTACAAGCACAAGCTGCTTCATGGATTACAAACCGTCAAATCGAAGCTGCTCGTCGTGCAATGACTCGTTACATGAAACGTGGCGGTAAAGTATGGATTAAAATTTTCCCTTCTAAACCTTACACTGCAAAACCTCTAGAAGTACGTATGGGTTCCGGTAAAGGGGCACCAGAAGGCTGGGTAGCAGTAGTAAAACCTGGGAAAATTATGTTCGAAATCGCGGGTGTATCTGAAGAGGTAGCACGCGAAGCATTACGTCTTGCAGCTCACAAGTTACCTGTGAAATGTAAATTCGTAAAACGTGAAGAAAATGGTGGTGAATCTAATGAAAACTAATGATATTCGTGAATTAACCACTGCCGAAATCGAAACAAAAGTTAAAGCTTTAAAGGAAGAATTGTTCAATCTTCGCTTCCAACTTGCTACAGGACAATTAGAGAATCCAACTCGCATTCGTGAAGTGCGTAAAGCAATTGCTCGTATGAAAACTGTAGTTCGTGAAAGAGAGATCGGAATTAATCGATAAATTGAGGGGAGGTTTGCATAGTGAGCGAACGTAACCAACGCAAAGTTTATACTGGTCGTGTTGTGTCTGACAAAATGGACAAAACGATTACAGTTTTAGTTGAAACTTACAAAACTCATTCCTTGTACGGAAAACGTGTTAAGTATTCTAAGAAGTACAAAGCCCATGATGAGCAAAACCAAGCGAAACTTGGCGATATCGTTAAAATCATGGAAACTCGCCCGCTTTCTGCTACTAAGCGTTTCCGTTTAGTTGAAATCGTTGAAGAAGCGGTTATTATCTAAATAGACGAATCGGAATTTTTAGTCCGAAGGGAGGTTTCATAACATGATCCAACAAGAATCTCGTTTGAAAGTTGCTGACAACTCTGGTGCACGTGAACTTTTAACAATTAAAGTATTAGGCGGCTCTGGTCGTAAATATGCTAACATTGGTGACATTATCGTTGCTACGGTAAAACAAGCAACACCAGGTGGCGTTGTTAAAAAAGGTGACGTTGTTAAAGCAGTAGTGGTACGTACGAAGAGCGGAGCTCGTCGTCCGGACGGTTCTTATATCAAATTTGATGAAAACGCAGCGGTTATCATCAAAGACGATAAGAGCCCACGTGGTACTCGTATCTTCGGACCAGTAGCTCGTGAATTACGTGATAGCAACTTCATGAAGATCGTTTCTTTAGCTCCAGAAGTTCTATAATTTAAGGTATTGCCTTGCTAAGGAGGTGCAGAATTAAGATGCATGTAAAAAAAGGTGATAAAGTACAGGTAATCACTGGAAAAGACAAAGGAAAACAAGGCGTTATCCTTGTGGCTTTCCCAAAGCAAAACCGTGTTATCGTTGAGGGTGTTAACATCGTTAAAAAACACTCTAAGCCATCTCAATTAAATCCACAAGGTGGAATTATTACTAAAGAAGCACCTATTCACGTTTCTAACGTTATGGTTTTAGATCCGAAAACAGGTGAACCTACTCGCGTAGGCTTCAAAGTAGAAGATGGTAAAAAAGTTCGTATTGCAAAAAAATCTGGTGAATTATTAGATAAATAATTTTCTTAAGAAAGGAGGTCACTTCATTGAATCGCCTTAAAGAGAAGTTCCAAAAGGAAATTACTCCTGCTCTAGTGAGCAAGTTTAACTATAAATCTGTGATGGAAGTACCGAAAATCGAAAAGATCGTAATCAACACTGGTGTTGGTGACGCGGTATCTAACTCAAAAGCTTTAGACAATGCAGTAGAAGAATTAACACAAATCGCAGGTCAAAAACCTGTTGTAACTCGTGCTAAAAAATCAATCGCTGGTTTCCGTCTTCGTGAAGGTATGCCAATCGGTGCGAAAGTAACTTTACGCGGCGAGCAAATGTATGAGTTCTTCGACAAATTAGTATCAGTTTCTTTACCACGTGTACGTGATTTCCGTGGTGTTTCTAAGAAATCATTCGATGGTCGTGGGAACTACACATTAGGTGTTAAAGAGCAACTTATCTTCCCTGAGATTGATTATGATAAAGTAAGCAAAGTCCGCGGTATGGACATCGTAATCGTTACTACAGCGAAAACTGATGAAGAAGCTCGTGAACTTTTAACACAATTCGGTATGCCATTCCAAAAATAATGGAAACCAACGCTAAGTAGAGGAGGCGAAAACGTGGCTAAAAAATCTATGATAGCGAAACAAAAGCGTACTCCTAAGTTTAAAGTACAAGAGTATACACGTTGCGAACGCTGCGGTCGTCCGCATTCTGTATACCGCAAATTTAAGCTTTGCCGTATTTGTTTCCGTGAACTTGCATATAAAGGTCAAATTCCTGGTGTTAAAAAAGCTAGTTGGTAAAACCCACAAATGGGAAGGAGGTAAAACACATGGTGATGACAGATCCAATTGCAGACATGCTTACTCGCATCCGTAATGCGAACATGGTACGTCATGAGAAATTAGAGGTTCCTGCTTCTAAAATCAAAAAAGAGATCGCTGAACTTTTAAAACGTGAAGGTTTCATTCGTGATGTAGAATACATCGAGGATAACAAACAAGGTATCCTTCGTATTTTCCTGAAATATGGTGCAAACAATGAACGTGTAATCACTGGATTAAAACGTATCAGTAAACCTGGCTTACGCGTTTACGCTAAAGCTGATGAAGTACCACGTGTACTTAACGGATTAGGTATCGCTCTTGTTTCTACATCTAAGGGAGTAATGACAGACAAAGACGCTCGTCAATTACAAACTGGTGGAGAAGTAGTAGCATACGTTTGGTAATATATATTTAAAACGAACGGAGGTGTGACCACATGTCTCGTATTGGTAAAAAGATTCTTGAAATCCCTGCAGGTGTTACTATTACAATTGCAGAAGACAATACTGTAGCAGTAAAAGGCCCTAAAGGTGAATTAACTCGTAAATTCAATGCTGATATGTCTATCAAAATTGAAGAAAATACACTAACAGTTGAGCGTCCATCTGAACAGAAGGAACACCGTGCATTACACGGTACAACTCGTGCTTTAATCGGAAACATGGTTGAAGGTGTAACTACAGGTTTCGCACGCGGACTTGAATTAGTCGGTGTTGGTTACCGTGCTCAAAAACAAGGAGATAAACTTGTATTAAGCGTAGGTTATTCTCATCCAGTAGAAATGACTCCGGAAGCAGGTCTTGAAGTTGAAGTACCTGTACCAACTAAAATCGTAATCAAAGGTATCGACAAGCAACGTGTTGGCGAATTTGCTGCTAACATCCGTGCTGTACGTGCTCCTGAGCCTTATAAAGGTAAAGGTATTCGTTACGAAGGCGAAGTTGTTCGTCGTAAAGAAGGTAAAACTGCTAAGTAAACCCGTTAGGTGAGAGAAAGGAGTGACAAGAATGATCACTAAAGCTGATAAAAATGCGACTCGTAAGAAAAGACATGCACGTGTACGTGCTAAACTTACTGGTACTGCAGAACGTCCACGTTTAAACGTGTTCCGTTCTAACCAACATATTTACGCTCAAGTTATTGATGATGTAAATGGTGTAACGTTAGTAAGTGCATCTACTCTTGATAAAGACCTTGCTCTTAACGGTACTAGCAATACTGAAGCTGCTACGAAAGTAGGAGAATCAGTTGCTAAGCGTGCTGTAGAGAAAGGCGTTAAAGAAGTAGTATTCGATCGCGGTGGTTACTTATACCATGGCCGTGTTAAAGCTCTAGCTGAGGCTGCTCGTGAGGCTGGATTACAATTTTAATGGTCAAAGGAGGGAAAATTGATGCATCGCATTGACCCAAGTAAATTAGAACTTGAAGAACGTGTAGTTACGATAAATCGTGTCGCGAAAGTTGTTAAGGGTGGTCGTCGTTTCCGCTTTGCTGCACTAGTTGTAGTTGGCGATAAAAACGGTCATGTTGGATTCGGTACTGGTAAAGCACAAGAGGTACCAGACGCAATCCGCAAAGCTATCGAAGACGCTAAGAAAAACTTAATCGCTGTACCATTAGTTGGTACAACAATTCCACACACAATCAACGGTCATTTTGGAGCTGGTGAAGTATTCTTAAAACCTGCTGCTGAAGGTACTGGTGTTATTGCTGGTGGACCTGTTCGTGCGGTACTTGAATTAGCTGGTGTACAAGATATTCTTTCGAAATCTCTTGGTTCTAACACACCAATCAACATGATTCGCGCTACTGTGAACGGATTAAGCGAACTTAAGCGTGCTGAAGATGTTGCAAAATTACGCGGTAAATCTGTAGAAGAGCTACTAGGTTAAGGAGGGAAAACAAATGGCGAAAAAGTTAGAAATTACCCTCACTCGTAGTGTAATTGGTCGTCCACAAGATCAACGTGCGACGGTAGAAGCTTTAGGTCTTAAAAAGTTGAATTCAACTGTAGTTAAGGAAGAAACTCCTGCTATTCTTGGTATGATCAACAAAGTTTCTCACCTTATAACTGTAACAGAAGCTTAAGGATAACTCATTAATATAAGGAGGTGCCTGGGAATGAAACTTCATGAATTAAAACCTGCAGAAGGTTCTCGTAAAGTACGTAACCGTGTCGGTCGTGGTATCGGTTCTGGTAACGGTAAAACTGCTGGTAAAGGTCATAAAGGACAAAACGCACGTTCTGGTGGCGGTGTTCGTCTTGGCTTCGAAGGTGGTCAAACTCCATTATTCCGTCGTTTACCAAAACGCGGCTTCACAAACATTAACCGTAAAGAGTTTACTATTGTAAACTTATCAACGTTAAATCGTTTTGAAGATGGTACAGAAGTAACACCTGAATTATTGCTGGAAACTGGCGTTATCAGCAAGTTAAACGACGGTGTTAAAATTCTTGCAAGCGGCGCAGTAGAGAAAAAATTAACTGTTAAAGCGCACAAGTTCTCTTCAAGTGCTAAAGAAGCAATTGAAGCAGCTGGCGGATCAGTTGAGGTGATCTAATGTTTCGTACAATCTCCAACTTTATGCGCGTTGCTGAGATAAGACGTAAAATATTATTCACTTTAGCGATGTTAATCGTATTCAGGATTGGCACGTTTATCCCAGTGCCATTTACAAATGGAGACGTACTGAAAGCACAAGATCAATTAAATGCCTTAGGTATCCTAAATACATTTGGCGGTGGCGCCTTGAAAAACTTCTCCATCTTCGCGATGGGAATCATGCCGTATATTACAGCATCCATCATCGTGCAATTATTGCAGATGGATGTTGTTCCTAAATTTTCGGAATGGTCGAAGCAAGGTGAAATGGGCCGTCGTAAACTAACGCAATTCACGCGTTACTTTACAATTGTTCTTGCGTTTATTCAGGGGTTTGGTATGTCAATCGGTTTTAACGGTATGGTAGGTGGGCAATTAATTTTGAATCCTGGTTGGAGCACTTATTTATACATTGCTACGGTACTGACTGCTGGTACTGCATTTTTAATGTGGTTAGGTGAACAGATTACAGCTAAAGGTGTAGGTAATGGTATTTCCATCCTTATCTTTGGCGGTATTGCCGCAGCGATCCCAAGTGTTATATCTCAAGTGTATCAACAACAGTTTCAAAATATCGGAGATCAATTGTTCATGAGTATCGTTAAAGTTGCATTGATCTTACTAGCTGTGCTAGCGGTTATTGTTGGTGTTATTTTCATTCAACAGGCTGTTAGAAAGATCCCAATTCAATATGCGAAGCGTGTAACAGGAGGGAATGGGAATCATGCTGGAGCACAAAACACACATTTACCGCTTAAGGTAAATAGTGCGGGTGTTATTCCAGTCATTTTTGCTGTTTCATTCTTAATTACGCCTCCAACTATTGCACAGTTCTTCCCGAATCATGATGTATCGCAGTGGATCATTGCAAACTTTAACTATTCTCACCCAGTGGGAATGATCATATATGTTGCGCTCATTGTAGCCTTCACATATTTCTATGCGTTTGTTCAGGTTAATCCAGAGCAAATGTCAGAGAATCTAAACAAACAAGGTGGATATGTTCCAGGTATTCGTCCGGGTAAGAATACGGAACAATATCTAACAAAAATCTTGTATCGTTTGACCTTTGTAGGATCAATTTTCCTAGCAGCGATTGCAATCTTACCAGTTATCTTTACGAAATTGGGAAATCTTCCTCCATCTGCACAGATTGGTGGAACGAGTATGTTAATCGTTGTCGGCGTTGCTTTAGAAACAATGAAGCAGCTAGAAAGTCAACTGGTAAAACGCCATTACAAAGGGTTTATCAAGCAATGAGTAAGTGGGAAGAATTGTCTTCCCTACATGCTCATGTACTCTGAGGGGGAACAAGGATGAACTTAATTTTAATGGGGCTTCCTGGTGCTGGTAAAGGTACACAAGCCGAACAGATTGTTGCCAAGTATAACATCCCTCACATTTCAACAGGAGATATGTTCCGTGCAGCTATGAAGGCTGAAACTGAAATGGGTCTACAAGCAAAATCTTTTATTGATAAAGGTGCACTTGTTCCAGATGAAGTTACAATCGGAATCGTTCGTGAACGTTTAAGTCAAGAAGACTGCGTAAGAGGTTTCTTACTAGACGGTTTCCCACGAACTGTTGCACAAGCATCAGCTCTTGAAGAGATTATGAAAGATCTTGGTAAAAAAATCGACTATGTTTTAAACATTAATGTGGATTCAGGGTTGTTATTAACACGCCTTACAGGCCGTCGCATTTGTAAAGAGTGCGGTGCGACTTACCACTTAGAATTCAATCCACCAGCAAAAGCTGATGTGTGCGATAAATGTGGTGGCGAATTATATCAACGCTCTGATGACAATGAAGAAACTGTGGCAAATCGTTTAGATGTAAATATTAAGCAAACAAAACCTTTGCTTGATTTCTACGAGGAGCTTGGTTACTTACAAAGCATTAATGGTGAGCAAGATATCAATAAAGTATTTGCTGATATCGATGTTCTCATCGGAGGCTTAGCGTAATGATCATCTGCAAAACTCCTCGCGAGATAGAAATCATGCGAGAAGCTGGCAGGATCGTTGCTTTAACTCATCAAGAGTTGAAACAGCATATTACTCCAGGAATTACAACGAAAGAGCTCGATCAAATAGCGGAAAAGACGATTCAAAAATATGGTGCTACGCCATCTTTTAAAGGATACAACGGATTTCCGGGGAGCATATGTGCTTCTGTAAATGAAGAGCTTGTACACGGAATTCCAGGGAAGCGCAAGCTCGAAGAGGGCGATATCATCAGTATCGATATTGGTGCGAAATACAATGGGTACCATGGAGATTCTGCATGGACGTATCCAGTTGGAAACATTTCTGAATCTGTTCAAAAGCTACTTGATGTCACAGAAAAATCGTTGTATCTTGGTCTAGAACAAGTAAAACCAGGCGAAAGATTATCAAATATCTCACATGCGGTTCAAACCCATGCTGAAGAGAATGGGTTCTCGATCGTTAGGGAGTATGTTGGTCACGGAATCGGGCAAGACTTACATGAGGACCCTCAAATCCCGCACTATGGTCCACCAAATAGAGGCCCTAGATTAAAGCCGGGAATGGTCATCTGTGTTGAGCCGATGGTGAATCAAGGAAGACGATATGTAAAAACACTATCTGATGACTGGACAGTGGTAACGGTAGATGGTAAATGGTGTGCACACTTTGAGCACACGATTGCTCTTACAGAAGCAGGATACGAAATCCTTACCACTTTATAAGTAGCTGGCTCTCCGGGATTTCAGAGCAGTGTAAAATGTTACTGATTTGAAGAAGGGAGAACTATTGAATGGCTAAAGATGATGTAATTGAAGTCGAAGGTACCGTTCTTGAAACGTTGCCAAATGCTATGTTCAAAGTAGAATTAGAGAATGGGCATGTCGTATTGGCTCACGTTTCTGGTAAAATCCGTATGAACTTCATTCGTATTTTACCAGGAGACAAAGTTACGGTAGAATTATCTCCGTACGATTTAAATCGTGGTCGTATTACGTACCGTTTTAAATAATATAGCACTCCGTAATCTTTAAGGAGGTTCGAGACATGAAAGTAAGACCGTCAGTTAAACCAATCTGCGAAAAATGTAAAGTTATTCGTAGACGTGGAAAAGTAATGGTTATTTGTGAAAACCCTAAACATAAACAAAAACAAGGTTAATCAGAAGGAGGTGCATTCAGAATGGCACGTATCGCAGGTGTAGATATTCCTCGAGACAAACGCGTTGTTATTTCTTTAACTTACGTATTCGGCATTGGTCGCACAACTGCTGAAAAAATTCTAACTGAAGCTGGTATTTCTTCAGAAACACGAGTTCGTGATTTAACGGAAGACGAACTAGGACGTATCCGTGATATCATCGATCGTATTAAAGTTGAGGGAGACCTTCGTCGTGAAGTATCTCTTAACATTAAACGTCTAATGGAGATCGGTTCTTACCGTGGTCTTCGTCACCGTCGTGGTTTACCAGTTCGTGGTCAAAACTCTAAAAACAATGCTCGTACACGTAAAGGTCCACGTCGTACAGTAGCAAATAAAAAGAAATAATAAGTAAAGGAGGTTGAACTAACAATGGCACGTAAAACAAACACTCGTAAAAAACGTGTGAAAAAGAATATTGAAGCTGGTATAGCTCATATTCGTTCTACTTTCAACAACACAATCGTAACACTTACAGATACTCATGGTAACGCACTTTCTTGGTCTAGTGCTGGTGCACTTGGTTTCCGTGGATCTCGTAAGTCTACTCCATTCGCTGCGCAAATGGCTGCTGAAGCTGCTGCTAAAGTTGCAATGGAGCACGGTTTAAAAACTTTAGAGGTTACTGTTAAAGGTCCTGGTGCTGGTCGTGAAGCTGCAATTCGTGCTCTTCAAGCTGCAGGTCTAGAAGTAACAGCAATTAGAGATGTTACTCCAGTTCCTCATAATGGATGTCGTCCACCAAAACGTCGTCGTGTGTAATTTTTCTGTATAGAATTTTCCCTTTTGTCTATAATGGATATGATGCATTATCGAGAAATTTCGTACAGAAACATCGCTTGTTGTGCACAATCGGGAACTGCCTAAGGGGGACTTTCGGTTAGACAGGGGGTATCCCTTTGTTTAACCGGGGTTTCGACGTTTTGAAGGAGGGTTTAGTTAATGATTGAAATCGAAAAGCCGAAAATCGAAACGGTTGAACTTAACGAAGATGCTAAATATGGTAAATTCGTAATTGAACCGCTTGAGCGTGGATATGGTACTACTTTGGGTAACTCCTTACGTCGTATTCTTTTATCCTCACTCCCTGGTGCCGCTGTTACTGCTATCCAAATCGATGGCGTATTACATGAATTTTCAACAGTTGAGGGCGTAGTAGAAGACGTTACGACGATCATCTTAAACTTGAAAAAGTTAGCTCTTAAAATCTACTCTGAAGAAGAGAAGACGTTGGAAATTGATGTGCAGGGCGAAGGTATTGTCACAGCTGCTGATATTACTCACGATAGTGATGTAGAAATCTTAAATCCAGATTTACACATTGCAACGTTAGCAAAAAATGCGCATTTCCGCATGCGTTTAACTGCAAAGCGTGGCCGTGGGTATACGCCAGCTGATGCAAATAAAAGCGAAGATCAACCAATAGGAGTAATTCCTATTGATTCTATTTATACTCCAGTATCACGTGTGACTTACCAAGTGGAAAAGACACGTGTCGGACAAGTGGCTAATTATGATAAGCTTACGCTTGATGTATGGACGGATGGAAGCATCGGGCCAAAAGAAGCTATCTCTTTAGGTGCCAAAATCTTAACTGAGCATTTAAATATCTTTGTTGGTTTAACTGATGAAGCACAAAATGCTGAGATTATGGTCGAGAAGGAAGAAGATCAAAAAGAGAAAGTTCTTGAGATGACTATCGAAGAACTAGATCTTTCTGTTCGTTCTTATAATTGCCTAAAACGTGCAGGAATTAATACTGTACAAGAGCTTGCGAACAAAACAGAAGAAGATATGATGAAAGTTCGTAACTTAGGACGTAAATCCTTAGAAGAAGTTAAACATAAACTTGAGGAATTAGGTTTAGGTTTACGTAAAGACGACTGAGGATTTAAACCCATCAACAAAGGAGGGAACTACGAATGGCATACAGAAAATTAGGCCGTACAAGTGCGCAACGTAAAGCTATGTTACGTGATTTAGCTACTGATTTAATTATCAACGAGCGCATCCAAACGACAGAAACTCGTGCAAAAGAACTTCGTTCTGTAGTGGAAAAAATGATCACTTTAGGTAAACGCGGAGATCTTCACGCTCGTCGTCAAGCAGCAGCTTTCATTCGCAATGAAGTAGCTAACGCTGAGACTGGTCAAGATGCACTTCAAAAATTATTCGCTGATGTAGCTCCACGCTATGCTGAGCGCCAAGGCGGATACACTCGTATTGCAAAAATTGGTCCACGTCGCGGAGACGCAGCACCAATGGTAATTATCGAGTTAGTATAATGATAATTAAAAGGGCAGGACAGTTCTTTTCAAGAAACTGGTCATGGCCCTTTTTTTTAAATATAAAAATAGGCTAACTTGGCGAAGGAAAGGGTGCCTTGTATTGAAAAAAGAGAAACTTCGGACAGAGAATATATCATTTCAATATCCTGGGGCAGCCACTTATGCATTAAAAGATGTTTCATTTTCCTTGTATGAGGGAGAATGGGTATCTGTTATTGGACAAAACGGTTCAGGGAAGTCTACACTTGCAAAATTATTGAATGGTTTGTTTTTGCCGGAAGCAGGGACTATTACAGTAAATGATACAATGGTTTTATCAGAGGAAACGGTATGGGATGTTCGAAAACAAATTGGGATGGTATTTCAAAATCCAGATAATCAATTTGTTGGAACGACAGTGCAAGACGACGTTGTTTTTGGCTTAGAGAATATCGGAATGCCAAGAGAGAAAATGGTAGAAAGATTAGATCAGGCTCTCAAACTTGTCCGTATGGAAGATTTTCTTAATGATGAACCTCATTCGTTATCTGGTGGGCAAAAGCAGCGAGTGGCAATAGCAGGCGTTTTAGCACTTCAGCCATCTATTTTGATATTAGATGAAGCAACGTCAATGCTAGATCCTCAAGGGAGACGTGAAGTAGTAGAAACGGTTAGACAACTTGTTAATCAAAAAGGTATTACCGTGTTATCAATTACGCACGATTTAGAAGAAGCGGCGCAATCAGACCGTGTCATTATTTTAAATAAGGGAGAAATATTAGAGGAAGGGACTCCTAAGCAAATATTCAAGTCCTCTCATATGCTCCAAGAAATTGGATTAGATGTACCATTTTCAGTGAAAATAGCAGAATTATTAAAAAGAAATGAAATTCTCTTGCAAAATACGCATCTTACAATGGAAAGCTTGGTGAACGAACTTTGGAGATTACATTCCAAAAAGTAGAACATCGTTATCAATATAAAACTCCATTTGAAAGACGCGCGCTTTATGATGTAGACGTGTCGTTTCCAAGTGGGGGCTATTATGCCATTATCGGTCATACTGGTTCAGGTAAGTCGACGATGATTCAACATTTAAATGGTTTATTGCAGCCGACGAATGGCACAGTTCAAATTGGTGAACATTTCATTTCGGCAGGAAAGAAAGAAAAAAAGCTAAAGCCACTACGTAAAAAGGTAGGGGTTGTCTTTCAATTCCCAGAACATCAGTTGTTTGAAGAGACTGTGGAGAAGGATATTTGTTTCGGCCCTACTAATTTTGGGGTATCTGTAGAAGAAGCGAAGCAAAAGGCAAGAGAGGCAATTGAACTTGTAGGGTTAGAGCCAGAACTGTTAACACGTTCACCGTTTGAGTTAAGTGGTGGGCAAATGAGGCGTGTTGCGATAGCGGGTGTATTGGCGATGGAACCCGAAGTGCTTGTATTAGATGAACCTACAGCAGGACTAGATCCAAAAGGGCAGAATGAACTTATGGAGATGTTTTATAAGCTGCATAAGGAAAAAGGTCTTACAGTTATCCTAGTAACACATAATATGGAGGATGCTGCTAAGTATGCGGAGCAGATTGTAGTCATGCATAAAGGAACGGTCTTTTTGCAAGGAAGTGCAGAGGAAGTATTTTCACATGCTGATGAACTAGAGAAAATTGGCGTGGATCTTCCTATGTCTTTAAAGTATAAACGTGCAATTGAAGAGAAGTTTGGCATTTCAATCCCAAAGGCTACCTTATCTTTAGAGGATCTTACTCATGAAGTTGTGCAGGTGTTACGAAAAGGTGGTCATGAATCATGCAGCAGTTGATTATTGGAAGATATATTCCAGGGAAGTCTCTTATTCATCAACTTGATCCACGTACGAAGCTGCTGATTGTCTTTTTATATGTATTTGTTGTTTTCTTAGCAAATAATGCGATTTCATATGGATTTTTATTTTTATATGCACTCATTGCTTTATTTTTTGCAAAAGTGCCGATTCGTTATGTACTTTCGGGCTTAAAACCAATTCTATGGATTTTTCTTTTTACATTTTTCCTGCATATTTTTACAAATAAAGAAGGGGAAGTACTATTCCAGCTTGGTTGGTTTTCGATACATGAAAAAGGATTAGAGCAAGGGATATACATTTCTATACGATTCTTCGTTATTATTTTAATGACGACATTATTAACGTTAACGACAACACCTATTGAGATTACAGATGGTTTGGAGACGTTATTAAAGCCGTTGAAACGTATAAAAGTTCCTGTTCATGAAATCGCATTAATGATGTCAATTTCTCTTCGTTTTATTCCGACATTAATGGATGAAACAAGTAAAATAATGAAGGCACAAGCTTCACGTGGTATTGATTTCGCAGGAGGACCGATAAAAGATAGGATAAAAGCTATTATCTCACTACTCGTTCCTCTATTTATCAGTGCTTTTAAGCGTGCTGAGGACTTAGCAATTGCTATGGAAGCACGTGGGTATCAAAATGGCGAAGGACGTACTAAATTTAGGCAACTACGCTGGAAAACAAGCGATACAGTAACGATTATAAGCTTACTTTGTTTAGCTTGTATTTTGGCATGGGTGCGATCGTAATGGAGAATAGAGAAATGGATAGAATAAAATGTACGGTTGCATATGATGGCATGCATTTTTGTGGTTATCAAATTCAGCCGCAGCATCGTACTGTTCAACAAGAGATTGAGAAAGCTTTGCAGAAATTGCATAAAGGAGAACTTGTTCGTGTTCAGGCATCGGGCAGAACGGATTCTACTGTTCACGCTAAAGGACAAGTCATACACTTTGATACACCGTTGTCTCTTGAAGAGTGGCAATGGAGTAATGCATTAAACACAATGTTGCCAGATGATATTGTTATCAGACAGGTAGAGAAAAAAACAGAAGAATTTCATGCGCGTTACGGTGTCGAGAGAAAAGAATATCGTTATCGTGTATTATTATCAAAGACTGCGGATGTATTCCGTAGAAATTACGTATATCAATATCCATATCCGCTCGAAATAAGCTCTATAAGAAAAGCGATTCCTTATTTTATTGGAACGCATGATTTCACTTCTTTTTGTTCGGCAAAAACTGACAAAAAAGATAAAGTGCGAACGATTTATGAAATTGAGTTAATTGAGCAAGGCGATGAATTAATTTTTCGTTTTGTAGGTAATGGATTTTTATATAATATGGTCAGAATTATTGTTGGTACGTTACTTAGCGTAGGGCAAGGAAAGCTTGATCCTGATAGTATTCCAGAGATTTTAGCGAAACAAAATCGTCAGTTTGCTGGAAAGATGGCTCCAGGTCATGGACTTTACTTATGGCAGGTAAACTATAACAACTAATCCTGGTGTAACATTTGCTTGACATTAGAAACTCAAAAGTATATCATAACATATGGTATTGTTTCTAAAACCACGATTAGCCCCGGAAGGAAATCGTGTTTAAGATAAACAATAGATTTTTTCTATGGAAAAGATAACGAGGAGGGAAACACATGCGTACGACTTTTATGGCAAAAGCTAACGAAGTTGAGCGTAAATGGTATGTGGTTGATGCTGAAGGTCAAACTTTAGGTCGCCTATCTACTGAAGTAGCATCTATTTTACGCGGTAAAAACAAACCTACATTTACACCACACGTTGACACGGGTGATCATGTAATTATTATTAACGCTGAAAAAATTCATTTAACAGGTAATAAATTAAACGATAAAATTTACTACCGTCACACTAACCACCCAGGTGGACTTAAACAAAGAACAGCTCTAGAAATGCGTACAAACTACCCTGTACAAATGTTAGAGCTTGCAATTAAAGGGATGCTTCCAAAAGGACGTTTAGGACGTCAAGTATCTAAGAAATTAAACGTGTATGCTGGAGCAGAGCATCCACACCAAGCACAAAAACCAGAAGTTTACGAACTTCGCGGATAATCAATTAAAGGAGGGCTTACTTTGGCACAGGTTCAATACTATGGCACTGGACGTCGTAAGAGTTCAGTAGCGCGCGTACGCCTAGTTCCAGGCGAAGGACGCGTTATCATTAACGGTCGTGATTTTGAAAACTATATCCCATTTGCTGCATTACGTGAAGTAGTGAAACAACCTCTAGTTGCAACAGAAACTTTAGGTAACTACGATGTACTTGTAAACGTAAATGGTGGTGGATACACTGGTCAAGCTGGTGCTATTCGTCACGGTATTTCTCGCGCTTTATTAAAAGCTGATCCAGAATACCGTCTAACACTAAAACGTGCAGGTCTATTAACTCGTGACGCACGTATGAAAGAGCGTAAAAAATACGGTCTTAAAGGCGCACGTCGTGCACCTCAGTTCTCAAAACGTTAATTTTTGCGAACTACAAACCCCAACCATTTTGGTTGGGGTTTTTTTATGTTTCATTCCTCTTTTGTAATTTTTGTAGTTTGGAATATTTTAGTGCTATTCTCTCGCGTATGCTTCTTCTTTAGAAGTTTAGACTAATACGTATTAGGGAGGTTTATAAGTACTATGAATGTCATTGTCAGCTTACAAGAAAAACAAAAAGAAAAGCAGTTGAAATATGAACGGAAGATGCTGCGAGAACTATCATTAAAAACATTACGTTCAAATATTAGGGATGCCTTTCAGATGCAGGAACTTCATCGTCAGTATGAAGATTACTGTATTGAATTAGGGATAGAATCGTATTTATTAGGAGCGAGATACAGTAAGTTTGGTTATTATGGTGAATCATTCTTTGATGTGAAATATAGAGCCTTAGAAGAAGAGCAACAATTAACGGAAACACTATTTCAATTTTTAACGAGCATGACTATGCGGGAAATTAAGTTACAAGATGAGGAATTACTTTTTGAATCTTGCCAGCAGTTTATCGGCTTATGGTGGCAGGAAGGATATGAAAAAGGTGAAAGAAGATATCGATTAAAGCTTCATTAAGACAAGCATAAACTTTCCTCTTCTCCCATATAAGTAATTAGAGGGACTAGCTGGAGGAGGAAAGGTATGAAGAGAATTCGAATTATCTCTTTTGCACTCGCTGCGGTTGTTTTGTTTTTTTTAGTTAAACAAGAATTTCAAATTACAAAATCGTGGCGAGCTTGGAATTTACCCTTATCGGGGAAAGTGATTGTATTGGATGCTGGGCATGGTGGGCCAGACGGAGGGGCTGTTGGTGGAAAAGATATTATAGAAAAAGATATTACGCTTGAGATTACAAAGAAGGTACAAGATTATTTACAAGAACAAGGTGCACTAGTTATTTTAACACGTGAGGGAGATTATGATTTAGCTCAGAAAGATACAAAATCATATAGTAGACGTAAAGCAGAGGATTTAAAAAAGCGTGTAGAGATTATTAATAAGCCTGATGTAGACTTTTTTGCGAGTATTCATTTAAATGCTTTAACTAGCAGTGGATCGAAAGGCGCACAAACGTTCTACTATCGTTCTTCGGTTGAAAATGAACGTGCTGCGAAATTTATACAAGCTGAATTGAGAACGAGTTTAGAGAATACGAATCGTTCTGCTAAAACAATTTCTCATGTGTATTTATTAAAGTATGCGAAAACACCAGGTGCTTTAATTGAAGCTGGCTTTTTATCGAATGTAAACGAAAGGTATATGTTAAATTCGGAGAAATATCAGCAAAAGGTAGCGGCTGCAGTATATCGTGGTATATTACGTTATTTCACGGAAAAAGGGAATCCTCCAGAATAAGGAGGATTTTTTGAGTTTCTCTCGTTAACGAAGTTTTCCGAAAATATGTTATACTGGAAATGTAAACGCATTTATTTCAAAAATAAAGAGAGATAAATTTAATTAACATTACGTTATTTTTCATACAGGGGGCTGGGCTAACAATGGTAACGAAAGAGCAAGTAGTGGAAGCGTTAGAAGGGATTGTAGATCCGTTTTTACATAAAACGTTAAAAGAAACAGGTGCAATTAAAGAGGTAACAGTTAAGCCTGAGAAGGAACATGTAAGTGTTAAAATTGCAATTGTAAAAACCGGAACAGCGGAACAAATGCAATTGCAATCTGGAATTGTAAAATTAGTAAAAGAACTAGGAGCAGCAACAGTAGGGCTTCGCTTTGCAGAATTTACAGAAGAGGAATTAGCTCAGTTTGCACCGGAACAGGAAGAAGAGCAAACTGAATCTTTATTGTCACCAAATTCAAAAACAACATTTTTAGCAGTGGCGAGTGGAAAAGGTGGAGTCGGAAAATCAACAGTTTCTGTTAACCTTGCCATTGCTTTAGCTCGTCTAGGTAAAAAGGTTGGTATCATTGATGCTGATATTTATGGTTTTAGCGTACCGGATATGATGGGGATAGAAAAACGTCCTGTTGTAAGAGGAGATAGAATCATTCCAGTGGAGCGTCTAGGTGTAAAGGTAATTTCAATGGGATTCTTTGTAGAAGATAATGCACCGGTTATTTGGAGAGGCCCTATGCTTGGGAAAATGTTAAATCACTTCTTTACAGAAGTAGAGTGGGGCGATTTAGACTATTTAGTTTTAGATTTACCACCGGGTACAGGTGATGTTGCGCTAGACTTACACTCAATGTTGCCAGCTTGTAAAGAGATTATTGTAACAACGCCACATCCAACAGCGGCATTTGTGGCAGCGCGTGCTGGAGCTATGGCTTTACGTACAGAACATAGTATTCTTGGTGTTGTTGAAAATATGGCGTATTTTGAAAGTAAAACAACTGGTGAAAAAGAATATGTGTTTGGAAGAGGTGGAGGAGATAAATTAGCTACAGAACTTCAAACAGAAGTACTTGGCCGAATTCCGCTTCAACAACCTGATTGGAATAAAGATGACTTTGCGCCTTCAGTATATGAAGATACACATACGACGGGTCTTATTTATCGTACGATAGCTGAGACAGTAATTGATAAAATAGCTGTCGCGCAAAAATAAAATAATAATGAGTGGACGATACATATATTGTCCACTCATTATTATAATTATTATTTTTACTGTTGCTCCTTTTTACCGTCTTGGGAACCACCTGCACCGCCTGCTTCTTTTTTATCAGATCCACTTTTTTCGGCCTTTTGTACACCTTTACTAATAATATCAATCATCTTAGCTTGGAAGAGTGGGCTTTCAGCAGTTTCTGTTAGTACTTGTTGTAAATATTGGCGGTATTCTTTACTCTTCATTGTTTGTAACATTATTTTTTCTACTTCAGGGTTTTTCATAATTTCTATAACGCCTGCTTGGTATTCAGGGTCTTTTAGTAATGTTTTCATTAAGGTTGTTTGTTCTTTCCCCATACTTTTAGCGAATTTCGATGAGAACTCAGGGTCTTTAAAGAGCTTTTCCCAGAATTGTTGCCCTTTGTCGGATACCATTGCATCTTCAATCGTTTTCTTTACTACTGTTTCATCTAGTATGAGTGCTTGTTTCATTTTTTCATCAGTTAACACATCTTGAATGGCTTTCTTACCTTGGTCGGTTTTTAAAATATCAACAATCATTTTCTTCGTTTGATCATAATCAAGTTCGGACTTTGCTTCTTTTCCTTGTGCACATGCTACAAGTACAAGAAATAGAAAAGAAGAAGTCAAAACGAGCAGCATCCGTTTCATAAGTTGGAACTCCTTTCAACACAGTTCTCTCTTTTTAATATAAATATCTTTAAGGAATTTATACATGAACATGGCTAGCTTTTTGAAATTGTCATTGATACAATTTAATTAGAAATATAAGGATAATGGGGGATGTGTTGTGAATAGCCGCAAGTGGGTACGCCTGTTTTTTACGACGTTGTTTCTAGGTGGGATTAGCACGGTCATTATTGGATTTGTTTTGGAGTGGGATAAGTACGTTAAATTTTTTCAAAATTTCGACGGAAAGGAGATTTTAGCAGTTTCCTTCTGGTTGATGGGTGTAGGATTTATTTTTAGTGTTATAAGTCAAATGGGGTTCTTTGCCTATTTAACAATCCATCGTTTTGGACTGGGGATGTTCAGGTCACCTTCTTTATGGAATGCAGTCCAGCTCTTCTTTATTGCATTCGTTTTATTTGATTTCGTGTATTTAAGATCCATATTGATTGCAAATGGGGAAGTTTCGTTAGGGAATAACATACTTGTTGCAGGCGTATTATTTGTGTTTGGGGCGATTATTGCTTACATAAAAAGTAAAGAAACGAATAGAAAGGCATTTGTGCCCGCTTTGTTCTTTATGGTTGTTGTAACAATTCTTGAGTGGGTACCAGCGCTTCGTATTAATGACACAGATTGGTTGTATTTAATGGTGATACCACTTTTATTATGTAATGCATATCAGTTACTTATATTACATCGTTTAATTGGAAAGGCGAGTAAGTCGGCTTAAGTAAGAGAGATTTTTGAGTTTTTATGCAGGGTGGTTGTACGAATATAAATATCGGGATGAAAAAAGCTCTACTACCTTAATGATAGGTAGTAGAGCTTTTTATGTGTGAAGACACGAGGGAAAAGAATTACCTTACATCTTTACTTTTTGTACTTGTGTTAGAAATAAGTTGTGATACCGATATTTGCTCATATCCGTCGCTCTTTAATTTTTGCAGAAGCAGTGGTAAAGCTTTATTTGTTTGAAGGGCAGAATCGGATGCATGTAATAAGACGATATCTCCACCTTTTAAATTAGTAGAGACATTGGAAACGATATTGTTTACACCTGGGTTTTTCCAGTCGTTTGAGTTATTACTCCAATGGACGATGGTGTATCCGAGTGATTCTGCTATTTTAAGTGTTGCTTTGTTAAAGTCTCCACTAGGTGGACGTAATAGTTTGACTTGTTTCACACCAAGTTTTGTAAAAACATCTTGTGCTCGTAAAAGATCTCTTCGTATTTCATTTGTCTCTAGAGAAGTGTAGGACGTGTAATTATAGCCCATACTACCGATTTCATGTCCATCTTTTATGATGCGTTCAACAACATCAGGGTGTCTTTCTGCCCATGCAGCAGAAACGAAGAAGGTTGCATTCTTAATGTCTCTTTCTTTAAGTGTATCAAGGATTGGAATTGCTTTTTTGTCTCCCCAACTAATATCAAACGTGAATGCAACTTGTTTTTTAGAGGTGTCTCCTTTGTAAATAACTTTAGGTCCTGTCGCAGTTGAAAAAGCAGATTCATGTGAATATGTTTTCAAAAAGAGAAGCCATGCTGTAAATAAGGAAAGTATCACTATTAAGCTAATGTGTTTAAAAGCTCGTTTACTCGTAATAAAAAAGAAAAACATAATATTACGCCCCTTTGTCCAATCCTTTTCAGTTACATATATGCTTTAAATATTAAAAAGAGAACAAAGGATTAATATCGTAAGCGGTGGATATAATGAATGATAGGATTTTGATAAGTGAAAATGAGCGTAACGTTTATTGCTTTGTAAGAAATGATTGAGGTGATGATTTGCTTGGGTTTATGTTAACGAAAGAAGAGAAAAAAGAAATGGAATACATATTGAAGAGAGAGTTAGAAGAACTGCTATTTGATTTTGAAGATGAACGTATTCATGACGTTGTAAAAAAGGCGATGGAAGAAAGATATAAAATCATTTTTTGTTTGTTTCGAAGAGTCGCTAATGCAGAAGAGTGTATGCGTTATGTAAGGAAAAGAATTTTTTATTAAAAAGTGTTGACGTTAATAGTTATTATATGATAAATTAATAACCGTCGCTGATGCGGAAACGCAGAAGACGATAAAAAATAAATTTAAAAAACTTAGTTGACATTGAAAAATGAAGATGTTAACATAAGGAAGTCGCAAATGAGCGACCGAGTAGTTCTTTGAAAACTGAACGAAACAAACAACGTGAAACGTCAATTTTTATTTTTAGAT
>NZ_JBKEZY010000017.1:0-55582 GCF_053345335.1 Bacillus sp. M5A3_1b
GAGTCGTTTACTACGAGGAGAATACTTCATTCCTTTCTTTTTTTCTCTTACAGCTTGATCTTGTAATCGTTTTTGTTGCTGTTGTTTTGTTAATCGATGAACAATTACACGAGCTGGCACTTTATCAATCATTCCTACATAAGCATCAGCTATTTCACATGTTTGTCCTGGTTGAAGAGAGTTCAGTAACATCTCCATATCTAACTGTATATACTCTGTACCTTTCTTAATTCTTCCATCTTGAAAATAATCAGGGTTAGGATTTTTTTGATACATACGTGTATTCGACTTGATACGAGAGATATAGTAGGCCTCTTTATCTTGTATATATTGAAGGTCTTTTAAATGAAAATAACCTAAATCTCGGATACATAAATCATTTGCCGTCACAGTTGGGGCACACAGAGAGCCGTAAGTACGATCATGTTGTTTACCTGGACCTGTATGAATATGTAGGAACTGTCCGCTTAACAAATCATACTCAAGTTGAATTTTTATCCCAGCAGTATGGCTACATCCTCCTGCACCTGGATAAACCGATGAAAATACATCCGGGAGTTGAAATGCAGTTGAATCTAAAATACGAATACGCTTGAAAACAGAAGTGTATGGAGAAGAAATCGGCATAGATGCGGCCAATTTTTTGCTTAGTAGTTCGGCTAGTAGCTGTTGTAAGAGTAGGACGGCCGACTTATTAAACCGTTGATTCAGTCCCTCAGGACTGATGAGTACTTCTGTTGATGCTTCTAAACAGCTAGATAACTGAGTTAAAGAAGTCATAGCTACATTTTGGCTCACCCATACACATAAAGCTACTAAATCTTTTGCTTGGTACTTACTGGTTCGTTGTACAAAACCAACATCTCTAGCAAGATCCCGTAAGGCATTTGGAGATAAAAAACTTTGAATCTCTTGAGCAAATAGTTGTAATTCGTCAGACACAGAAACAGACATAAAAAAACGCCATCCTTTCCTATGATTCTACAGAAAGAATAGCGTTTTTTTTCATTTTAAGGAAATTTAGTTTTGTTATCTTTCCTTAACAACAAACAAGACGCCACCCAGATCACGGCAGCGCCTACAATAATTGCTATTGGTTTAATCATTAACAAATATATCTGGCCCCTTCTTCAACGCATACGAGAAACCCGAAATAAATACAACACTAAATATAATAATAGAAGACCACATATTAAAATGATATTCTTTACCTGCAACTAAATTATATATGTTATGGACCAAGAAATTAGCACCTATAATAATTCCGCCTAACATTGAACTAATTAAAATGCTCATTAAATAAAACTTGAACTTCTGGAACATTTCCCTTCTACCCCTTTTCTAAAATAAATTTTATTTAGGTTATACCAGAAAATTGTACCATTTATTTTCCATATATTATCAAAACTATGTTTTAATTAAGGTTATTTTAAGGAAGGCATTATCTATTCAAATGTCCATTTCGGGGTTCCACCAATATGCCCATCAAGCTAATGAAACTAGTTGCCCCAAAACAAAAAATGTATATTTTCACCTGGAGATGCCAATTTTCTCGTTTTGGGGGTACTATAAAATTTTAGGTTGATAGCCATGGGGTTTCGCCAGCATTTCGGAAAAAAACCACGCTAAGCAAAAAATAAGCTGTCCAGATGGACAGCTTATTTACATAACTACCGTTAGCGGAAGTTACATTTATGAATGTTTATTAATAAGATTTGCCCACACAATTACTAATACTGTGCCTAAAATTACTAATATCGTAAAAATAATAGCAGCAATATCTCCTATACTCTCTAATCCAAAAGGTAATAAAAAAGTTGCGATTCCTATAACATACGAAAAAAATCCAAATATCTTTGCTAATCTTTCTTTATCACCCACGAATGTTTCTTCTTGATAGCCTGCAATGAGCCATAGTTTCTTTTTTATATGGATTTGATAACCCATAATAATCATAATTAAAGCAACAACTATACAAGCAATAAATTCACCAATCACTTTACTTCGCCTCCCTTTTTTTATAACAAATTTTACCATAAATAGAAGTGTTTTTTCTTTGTTTCTTAACTCTTATCTTGTATATCATATTCATGTGAGGTTAACATAACGTCTCATTATCGGTAGCAAGGATAAAGGAGGAACCCTACTCTCACAAGGGAACCTCCTTCTTTCGTTCTATGGACCTATGCATTTTTTTATACATTCCTATTATGGTGCGGTTTTAGGTTTCTCGTTAGTTACTGGATTAGCCAAAAAACTGTATATAATCTTGCATACTCTTAGCGTGGTTTTTTTCCGAAATGCTGGCGGTACCCCTATTATTAAAATGGTTCAAGTCGGAGGAAGGCACCTTAGGGTGTCTTTTTTATGTAAATGATGCAGAGATACTCAACAAGTTAATATAAATTAAATACAAGCTACAATAAGAAAAAACATGACTATAATGTCATGTTTTTTTCTCATATCTATTCCTGCTCACAAAAAATGTAACAGAACAAATACTAGCCATTATTATAAATCTTATATCTTCAGATACGATCCGAACTCCTCCAGCTATTATAAACCCAATTACAAGTATTATTCCTGCACCTAAGAAAATATACAATACTATAGAAATAATATAGTTTAAATTAAAAGGTAAAATAAAGTACCTAAATAATAACTCTCCAAGGATACACCCAAATAAAACGATAGGAATTCCAACACAACCAACAACAACTGTTATTTGCAGTATATTATTAAAAAGAGTATCAAAGATAATAGAAACAGTTTCTGCTTCAGCTATTCTAATATCATAGTATAGTTGAAGGAAACTCATTGCGATAAATAAACTTAATAAAGAATATACAAACGGGATTATAAACTTTCTCAATTATAATCACCTCTATTTAAAAAATACACTGTCGATTCCTCCTATAATACAACATTCTAAATTATTTTATTAATTAACAAAACCTTATTCTCCCTAAATAAAAAGACAGCTACCTATAGTAACTGAGTTTTTCTAAGCAACATATTTAACTAATCTCTATCAATCTACAACAGCCGCTGGATAACCTGCTACAAACTCTATAGGTAGCTTAAAATTCCCATCTAGAACTTAATTTAGCCGTATGTTAAATTTCTGGGTAATAATCAAGTAGAAGGAAACTTACTTAAGTTGCAGCTTTCATTAAAAAATCTCTTCACCAATATGCGAAGAGATTTTTTAAATAAATTATCATGATTATACATTCATAAACAACTATTCATTTACAATCAATTGTGGATAACTTGCTAAAAATTCTATAGGCGGAACAAACGGAAACAATGCTGTAAATTTTAATCTACGACTTAATTCAGATGTATGTAAAGTCGCTGGATTATAAATTTGCGGTTTATGAGATACGTAAAAAGCCGCATAAAACTCATGATTTGGTGCTCTATCATGGTATCCAGCTGTTGCACCACTACCATTTCTATTAACAACTACATGAGCATATGCATCGATAACCGGTGCACCTGGAACTAAGGGATTAGCCGATGCAGTCTTCATAATAAATTGAGCCTGTCTGGATGTAGCTGATTTGACAAATACAAATAAATCTCTGTCTGCATTTGCTTTGCCATTTACAGCGGTCCCATCATTTTTATATCCTGTTGTGAGTCCAGTCTCTCTATTTGTCACTATTTTTGCTGGATTGAATGATCCTGTAGTCCCATTATAACTCCATGTAGCTGTAACATCTAATCTAGTTCTAAAACTATTTGAAAAATAAGTGAAATACTTTCTGTTATCTCCCTCAAAAGTTCTAAAATCACTTATCATATCAGGTATATACGAAGGAGCATCTACGTAAGCATCTGGAATAAATGTTTGATACCTAAATTTAAGGCCCATATCATAATTCAAACCCGCTGCTGCGAGATTCGTAGTTGACTTATCCTGCTTAGTCATCGAAGACCAACCAGCCTTATCTACAAATGTAGAAAGATTTTTTTCTTCACACTCTAATTCTTCTTTTTGATGAGTTGTAAGAGTAATTCCCTTCGCTTTTAAAGCATCTACTTTTTCCTCTATCATGTTAGATGGTAGTTGTTTAACTGATTTAACATCATAAAATGTTCTATATGGATCTTGTTCTGTTGATGTTCCAGAACTTACATTTGCTTTTTGTACAATTGATCTTTGAGTATCTATGAATTCATTCTTAGTTGTAGTTGTAACATACTCACCATCTCGATATACTTCATAAGCATTATTATCAGCCGGAACATTTCCCCATGTTAATTTAGCAGTTCCACCAGATTCAACAGAATTAATATACGCATCTGCCATTGGATAGACTACTTTACTTTCATCTGTTGCTGCTCTACTAACATCCGCCTTTGATGTACTGCGTAACCCTTCTGAATACTGTAGTTTCGCATCCTTGTCTTTTAATGTAAATGCATTAATTTTGCTTTCATTTAAGACATTTCCATTACTATCATAGGATATTAAGTTAAGAGTGTATACGTTAGATGGTTCTAGGTTAGTAACAGAAAATTGTGTTTCCGTCCCATTCCAAATCTCTTCCCATTTACCATCATCATTTAGTTTATTTAGCTTATATTTCGATACAATATTCCTCTTATTCCAAGATAAATCTATTTTATTTACAGAACTTACTACATTCACATTTTCGCCATTAGCATTTAGTTGCTTTTCATTATCAGCTAATGCTGCTTTAGAAATAGATGCACGCTGAACATTTGAATTAATCTTCTTACATACCTTCTCTCCAATAAGATTAATCCATTTATCACCTTCCCATGTAGATACCTTCAACCATCCGTTAGGAATTTCTTCTAAAACCTTGATAGTCTGTGGTCCATATGGCATTCCTCCATTTGCTAAATCAGAAGAATACGAAGGCTCATTATATGCATAATATAGATTATTTGATATATCCATTTTAGCACCATTCAATGCAACCCATTTAGGACCCTCATATGTAACCACTTTCCACCATCCATCTTGACGTTTTTCCATTACAGCAAGGAATTTTTGTGGTGAAAATTGATTTCCTCCATTGCCTTTAGCTGATATAAACGACGGTTCGTTATAAGCATAAAAGTTTTTATTAACTGCTACTGTCTCTGCAACGCCTGGATACATCCATTTGTCGCCTTCCCAAGTTTGAACTTTCAACCATCCTTTAGTATTCCCCTCAATTACCCTAATAGTAGTAGGGCTATAAGGTACTTCCATATTTCCTTTTTGAGATGCAAATGCAGGCTCATAAAACACTAAAAATGGTTTATCAAATGCTTTTAACTCCCCATCTAGATTAACCCACTTATCACCCTCATAAGTTGCTACTTTCCACCAACCATTTGTACGTTTTTCTTTTACAACAAGTGATTTTTGTGGCCCATATTGGTTTCCACCACTTGCTTTTTCAGATGTAAATGAAGGTTCATTATACGCATAGAAATTTTTATCTACTTTTACCGCTTCAGAATTAAGGAAAATCCATTTATCTCCTTCATTGGTTTGAATCTTTAACCATCCATCTTCTTGTCCATCTATCGCCGTAACTACTTGAGGTGCTATAACATTACCATTGTTCCCTTTTGGTGATGTGAATTTAGGCTCAGCAAAAGTAATATACGGTTTCTCTATTTTCTTTTGCTCCCCAGTAAGATTAATCCACTTGTCTCCCTCAAAAGTAGCTATTTTCCACCAACCATTTGTACGCTTTTCTTTTACAACAAGCGATTTTTGAGGTGCATATTCTTGTCCTTTTTTAGATGTAAATGAAGGTTCATTATACGCATAGAAATTCTTATCTACTTTTACTGCTTCTGAATCGGGAAAGATCCATTTATCCCCCTCATTTGTTTGAATCTTTAACCATCCATCTTCTTGTCCATCTATCACCGTAACTACTTGAGGTGCTATAACATTACCATTGTTCCCTTTTGGCGATGAGAATTTAGGTTCAGCAAAAGTAATATAGGGTTTCTCTATTTTCTTTTTTTCCCCATCAGTATTAATCCACTTATCGCCTTCCCAAGTTCCTATCTTCCACCAACCATCTGAACGCTTCTCTTTTACAGTTAGCGCTTTTTGAGGTCCATATTGAGCTCCACCATTTCCCTTTGCAGATGTAAACGATGGCTCGTTATATGCAAAGAACGATTTGTTAAATGGTATAACTTCATCAGCAAATGAAATATTGTTCGCTGAAAAAATTACAAATACAAATAATAAAAATGAAAACAACTTCTTCAAAACAAATCTTCCTCCTTTGGAAAAATATTAAATAAAACGGAAATTCATGTTATATAATGTCATATTTTTATATTGATTGCTATATATTTGTATAAAATAAAAAGATGTTATTACAATATAAAAAATGATATAATTTAAAGTTAAGATAATTCAAGTCGGAGGAAGGCACCTTAGGGTGTCTTTTCTTTATGAATTTCCACAAAAAAGGTAATGGGCGCAATCTCACAAAAAAATAACCCGACTAGGCAGGTTATTTTTTTGTGCTTCTTGTTTTTATACATATCATTTTTACTTCTCTAATAAATTTTTTCCATATTTACAATTTAAAGGAAAAACAGTATTATTAAGTTGTTAAAAACTGTAATCAAAGGAGTCGTTAAATTGAAGAAAAGAATTCTTATTCCGGTAATGAGTATGGGGTTTCTAATCTTTGGTGCATTTTATAGTCCTGATCAGAATACAGTTTCCGCTCAAATTAATAATGAAAAATCATCCGTAGATGAAAGTGAATTTTGGCTTTATGATGGGGATGCCATAAGATACTACCCTTATTTTAATACTTTTATTGGGATTGCTGATGTAAGTTCGGCTAATGAACAAGAACCAAGCCGTGTAGTATTTGAGTTTTATAATTTAAGAGATGACCTATCCTATGTAACAAGTGCCACTATCCCTAATCATAAGCATTCAGCTTTTCAACCATTTTCAGCCCCTATAAATTCTCTAGAAGTAGCTACCTATTCTATAAAGGTCAAAGTTATAAATGCAAAGTTAGATCCAAGTAAAGTTAAATTTGCTCATATAGAATAATACGTGTGTACATGTACACAGAAAGAAAATCACCATATCGAAAATAAAAATAGATGCTAAGGACTAAAAACCCTTACTATGACAGTGTTCAAAATGAATATAATCCAATATTTATTATAATAGGATAGTTCAAGGCACCTTAGGGTGTCTTTTTTATTGTTATTCGACAAAATATAGATTTTAGAGCACTCAAAAAAGAGTGCTTTTTTTATTTGACTCCACACTCTTAGTTATTGTATAGTAATAACTAAGTTACAACTAATAAACAAAATAGTGTTTTCGTTTTTATTGTAACTATAATCGACTGGGAGGAATTTTTAATGAAAAAGCAAATTTTTATGTTCCGCAGTAAGCCTCATAACATCGAGAGATTTCCTGTATTTCGAAAAGATAATTTCATCTCGATAGGTTGGTGTGATACTGGAAATCTAGAAGGGGCTACAATTGATGAAATTCGTGAAAAACTTAAAACAGCTTATAAATATGAGGGTCAATCTTTAAGTACAAATTTAGGATTAGTTAACTCATTTATTAATGTAATGAATGAAGGGGATATTGTACTTATCCGTAAAGAAGATACAGTTTATATAGGTGAGGTTGGACAATACAAATGGGAAGAGAAATATTTAAAAGATTACATGCCTCACACAAGATCAATTAAATGGATTAATGAGGTTCCATTTGAAAAGTGTAACGCCAAAATTCAATCCTTATTAAAAAACATTCGTACTATCGGTCGTTTTAGCGGTACTTGGGAAGAAGCTGAAATTGAACAATTTATTACTGGCGAACAACCAAAAACAACTGAAATTGAGAATAGAGACGAACTACTTAAAGAATCATTAGAAACATTAAAATACTTAATGAAAAATTCTGAGGATGAAACTGTTAAATTGGAAGCCACAAAAGAAATTTTAAAATTAATTAATAAATAATATAAGCGATTTAAAATAAGTTGGTTCAAGTCGGAAGGCACCTTAGGGTGTCTTTTTTTTATTTTTAAAAGGACCTGCTCATTTAATCTCTAAAAACATAACGTAATTTGAATCCATTAAAATACATGAGTGACCTCATTTTTTCCTCTTACCAAAAGGAGAGATTAATATGAGCTATGGTGGTAGTTGCGGTAGCTGTGGCGGCGGCGGTTTTGCTGGAGGCTTCGCTTTATTAGTTGTATTATTTATTTTATTAATCATCGTTGGAGCTGCTTGTTTCTGCTAAAAACTATGGGAAAAGACACTCTTATTTGGGTGTCTTTTCTTTATACATAAAAAAACACGTCAAATTAACTTTTAAACGTGTTTTTCGGTGAAATGATATTTCATATAATCTATTCCTAGACTAACTAACGGAATAATTATTGCTAAACTTAACGCATAAACCATCGTTTTTATACCTGTATAATCTAGGAATTTATCCGCTATAACTAACGCTAAAACAAATAATATTGTTGATTTTATAAATAGTTTAAGAAAATCAATTTTCATATCAATTCCTCCTTCGCATCATGAAAAGAAAAATGAAAAATTCTTTAAATGAGTGTATAATATACATTAGACAGAGGCACAATTACAAGAGAACAGAGTGGTTGAGACACCCTGTTCTATGTAATACTCGCTAATTAGCGAGTGAACGGAACATAACTAAAAGTAACTATCTTTAGCACTCTTAGCCACTCTACAGCTACGTTCATAGCTTGAGTGGTTTTTACATATGTAAAAATAGATAAATTCCGCGTTTTTTGTTCTATATATTCAACGAAAGGCTCAATTAAGTACCTTTCCATGAAAAACAATAATACAGCGCCTATCAATTCTTTCACATGCATCACCTCCTTCTGATAAGAACTAAAAATCAACAGCAATTGTTGTTTTAGATTGCTTGATTTTAGTTAACTTACCAGAGGTAGGTTGACAATCCCACTCATTTAACTAACATTACTGGAATAATGTAGCATATTTTTGCGAATTTGTACATATCAGAATTTTTAGTTAGAAAGTAATTTTAGAATGCATCTTCTTATCGAATCGAATAATATGAATTACTGAGATACCGGTTCTCGTTTTTTAGATAAATGGTTTTTCACAGATTCTTTAGCTTTCTTTAAATCAATTTTCTCATTTGGAATAACATCCATGACATTTGATTTGAATAAGAAATGTTGTTTTTCTTCAGTTTCCACATAGATCATATACTGATCTCTACCAACTACCTTCCCCTTCAACGACTTGCCATTACTTAATACAAACGTACACGGCATTTCATAATGCTCTAGATACATTAAAATACTATCAAAAAACATATGCATATAATTCATCCCCTTTTAAAGCAAGTATAACAAGAACAGAATCTATAATCATACTATCTTTTAAAACTAGTCTCATTATAATAATTTCACGTACTATATCTGATTGTTAAAACCAAATTCAACAATAAGGCTTATTCTACCATCCATCCCGTATCCTCTAACCAAGTGAGTAGTAAATCCCTTATTTATTCCTCTATCTTAGTCAGTAAGTCCCCCAGGTCTTAAACAATCTCACATTTTTCATCTTTTCTTCGTAATTAAGCTTGACTGAAGGTTTTGAGGGTTTTTATCATGTGGGAACGATTAAGGAATACGGCTGGAAGGCAGATTTATCCCCTATTTTGAAAGATCACAAAAAAGTAATCGATCAAAATAGATGGATAAGCGTCTTGTTTTCGCCATGCGGTCACTTATAAGGTATCCGTATGTATAGACCCTGTTCACTCAGCGATCTTCACCGCATACATCCTTTTACTATGGCTTGTCCTTGTAATATCGTCCCTACACGACAAACTGAATGTACTCCCTAGCACCGTAATGCTAACGATAACCCCCCGAACCTTTTAGAGAATCGTCCCTGGGCAAGTTCTCGCCCACCCTCACCAGAAGAACAGGATTCCAATGAGGGATGCTGTTTTTGTAGGCGTATACTTTGTACCCCCTGCACGACCAACAGCTAGCCACGCCTGTAACACGTTCCCTCTATATAGAAGCACGGAATTACGGCTTATCAGTTTTTATTTACGTGGTATCAGGCAATTCCACGCGAACAAAAAACAAAAAGGCATCCCAAATTCCTAAATGGCCTGTACAATCACAAGACTTCTAGGATTAGAGATGCCCGTTATATATCTTTTGGACTACAAAATAATCAAAACTAGTATTTACTAGTTGATATTTATCCAAACAATAGATAAAATGGGTATATCAAAGAAGCCTCGTGAAAAGGCATAGTTGTTTAAGGTTAGTGGTGGTACACTACTTAAACGTTAACACTGTCGGTTAATACAGTTCATTTCTAGCTAAGTGGTGGTACACTTGCTAGAAGAGTCATTCCCGCTAAAGGTTGGTAGCCGTTAGCATATGGGAGTGGCTTTTTGTTTTGTGTTCATATTCAATTGTTTTATGGATCTTCGTTTATGTAAAATATCAAATTATGTTTTGTTTTGTAGAATGTTGCTTGTTGTGTATTAAGTTACAACAAGTTTTTTTCTTTGTAAATGCCCCTGTAAGTGGGTTTACGTCATCTAACAAGCTTAAATAAAGGATAGAAAGATACAAAGATAAAAAGATACATTTATCCTTAGATACAAAGATACATAGTTTACCTTTGTGTATCTTTAGATACAAAGATAAAAAGATAGAAAGATACAAAGATACATTGATTATCGTTGATATTATAGGATTTCCGTTAAATGTTCTGTACACGAAAAAATGAATTGTTCTATTAAACATAAAAAAGATACATTTATCCTTTTACTTTTTGTACAAGCTCATGTTATCATCAAGTCGAGAATAAAAAGATAAAAAGATACATTTATCCTTTGTTACAATTATATTACAAATTTAAAAGGAGCGATTCCTGTGAAAAAAGGATACGTCATAATTAACGCCCAACAAAAAGGTGGAGTTGGAAAAACAACTGATTCGTGTATGGAATCTCTTGTGGCTTCTTTAATCTTTAATAAGAAAGTTTTATTTATCGATACTGACCTTCAAGGGAACGGGACAACGTTCTTGGCGAAATCATTTAATATTACAGAAATGCAAAAGACATTAATGAAGTGTCTTGAAGAAGGAGACCTATCATCAGGCATTGTACATCTGCATGAAAACCTAGACATGATTCCATGCGGATATGACATGAGGAAATATGCTGACTTCTTAATCGAAACATTCAGTACAGTTGAAGACAGGACTTTTTACCTTTCTAGATTGCTAGAAAAAATCAAATATAACTACGATTACATATTCATCGATATTCCACCTTCAACAGATTTAAAAGTGGATAATGCGATGGTAGCAAGTGACTACATTATTGTTGTTCAAGAAACTCAACAATTTTCATACGAAGGAAGTCAACGTTTAATCTTTGAATACATCCAAACATTAGTTGATGACTTTGGTTCACTTGTAAAAATGCAAGTTGCTGGAGTACTTCCTGTATTACTGCAGCAAAAGCGTGCCTTACACAAAGAAATCGTTAAAAGTACAATCGCTACTTTTGGTGAAGAGAATGTATTTACTACAATTATTAACAATCACGCACGTTTAGAATGGTATCCACGAATCGGGTTACAATTTGAAGATCATCATGATAAGAGAATGCTAGCTTTATTCTGTGATATTTTCTGTGAATTAGAAGAAAGAATTCACCTTTTCGAAACCGAGGGAGATATTGAACCGGGATATAGATATACACAAAAGTATTTCGTAGAAAATAAACTTACTAAGTTAGGGAAGGGGATTGACATAAGTGGCTTTAATCAAAAGGGAAACACCGCAAGAACCGAAGATAACGCAATCTGCTAATACAGAAAGAAATGTTCAGAGTACAAATAACAATACCACACCCCAAAAGAAAGTTTTAACAGCACAAGATAGAAAGAACATAAAAGTAACTCCCGAATCATTCAGCAAAATTAAAACCATTTGTACAATGAAGAGCTTGAAAAATTACGAATTTATTGATGAAATTTTAGAGTTTTACATTGCTAATAATTTAACTGAGCGTGAGCAACGTATTTTAAAAAACATAACATCCAATAATAAATAGCTTAAGTGATTACTAAATAGGAGTGGTATCTGTGGAGAATAAGAATAATTCATTTGTAGTAACCGTTACACCTATTACTAACAGCTTGGATTCGAATACAGAGGAGAAATTGAAAACACCAGGAAAAAAGAATTTTAAAAACCAACAGGGTAGTATTAAAATTTCTAGTCAATCCAAGGAACAACTTGATGCTCTAAATAAACTTACAAATACCAAATATGCTCACGAAATAATTGATATACTTATAAAAAGTTATGTAGAAAATGAACTAACTTCGGATCAAAAAAGAAAATTCGAATTACTAACAGACCTATAAAATACTAGAAGTATCCCTATATCAGGGGTACTTTTTATTATGTATCCTTGTATCTAAAGATACATGTATCTTTTTATCCTTTTATCTTTGTATCTTTTTATTTTAAGCAGGAAAACAAATACTCCTGCTTTTCTTCCTCTCACCAGAACTTCCACCACGGCTTTTTTTATACCAAAATTTGATATTACATGTATCTCGAAGGAACTCTTTTTTAATTTGTATTCGACATAATATTAAGATGTAAAATTTTCTTATTTGTAGTAATATCAGGAATGACTTACTTAAAGGAGTAGACAGATGAAAGTGTTAAAAAATTCATGTATTGCAATTGGAGCAAATATTATATTTTGCATAGCTTTATATATTTATAATGCTTATATGTATGAACTTATTTACCCCGTTCCTGGAAGATTTTCCACAGAAGATACTATTCGTGATCTTACTTATATATTTTTTGCGTTTATCACTCCACTAACTATCGGCGTTACTTTTTCAATTAGGTCCTTACGTAAAGAGAAATGCATAAAGATATTATTAATTCCAAATTTAATTTTTTCCTTAATATTTTTAACATTTGCTGGTGGCTTTTTTATTCTATTTTCTTTAGTTGAATTACATATATATATTCGCTAAAACTCTGACAAACTACTGGTAACGTAGCAGGAGGACCTTAGGAATCATTAGTAAGTAGAAAAGCATGCCTTTCTTACTTTTCTACTTACTTAGAGATTTTTCATTACCAGAACCGCCACCAAGGCTTTTTCTTCTCTTTCGCAGCAGCAACCTCATCCCGAAACTCCTGCATCATTCTCTTCGTTTCCTGCATCTCACGTAGTGTCTTCATCAGCGTCTCATCCCGCGCTTCCAATCGTTTTTCCACTCGTTCATTATGCGCTTCTACACTCGCTTTGATTTCCTCGTTACTCTGCTTTGCCTGCTCACTCAATCGCATCTCCATTGCCAACATACCCTGTTTCATTTCTTGCGCCATAACGCCATACTGCTGCTGGAGCTGTTCTTGAATGTGGAATGGGATTATGTCTGTTTCCTTCGGTTCTTCTTTAATCAGATCCGGATTAATCTTTTCTATTTGCTGCGCTATCATCTTCGCTGCCTTCTCTAGCGTCATACCGTCATGCTTACTTAACTCAATTAGTCTCTCAATAACTATAATGTCGCCTTCTGAGTATTCCCGTCTACCGCGCTTATCCTTCTTCACAGTGAATCCTTCTCGTTGTAATACTTCCATGTACTTTCTAAGGGTGCTATCGGATATTCCTAGCCTTTTGTATACTTCACTAGCGGAATAAACAATTTCGTCCGTCATAACGTCACAACACCTCCTAGTGGGAATATTCAATAACTTCATAATAATTCCTTTAAATATATTGCGATATGTAATTCTATTCCATAATTTGCTACAATAATTAAATAACCAAGCTTATGCTTAAAAAATAATTTTCATGGATAAGGAGCGTTTGATTTCTTATGTATACAGATTCAATAGAATATTTAGCTGAGCAAATTTATCATTATAAAACAAAAGAATATTTTAAAGAAGTACTTGTTTCATACGCAAATGGTAATAATAGATCCGCAGTCGTAATGTTATACTCTGTTGTAATTTGTGATTTGATTTATAAATTACAAGAATTAGAAGATAAGTATAATGATAGAACCGCCTCAGAGATATTAAATAATATTAAAATTGAGCAAGAACAAAGTCCCACAAGCCCCGCTTGGGAAGGTACTTTAATTAAAGAGGTAATTGAAAGAACTAATTTATTAGAAGGATATGATCATGAAAACCTCTTATATTTAAGAAAACATAGACATCTATCTGCTCACCCTGTTTTAAACCAATTGGATATCCTATTTAGACCTAATAAAGAAAATGTAAGATCACATATGCGGAATATGTTGGAAGGTATTTTATGTAAATCACCACTATTATCTAATAAATTAACAACAACTTTTTTAGAGGATCTTGAATCAATAAAAGATATTTTGGTGAAAAACAGCGATTTAGAAAGATATTTAGATAATAAGTATTTAAGTAATATTAATGACCAATTAAATCAAAAATTATTCAAAGATTTATGGAAATTCGTATTTAGATTAGAGGATGATAAATCAAATGACAATCGACGCATTAATTTTCGAGCTTTAAAAATTATGTTCGAAAAAAACTCATACCAGTATTCAGAATTGATTCGAAATGAGACTTCTTATTTTAGTAAAATTTCGCATGATAACGAATTAATTTTATACTGTGTGCAAGCACTTTTCTCAATTAATCCTAAGCTATACAATTTAATGGAAGAACAATATAAGATAATTCTTAAAGAAAAGGCTGCTAAAGATGTTGCGATTTTTGCAAAAAGTGTTTATTTAAATGAAAATATTGAAAATCACTTTGAACTACTACATGAACGAATCCAGCAAGAAGAATACACTCTGTTGCCACTAGGGGCTGACGACATTGATTTCTTATATAATTTTTCAAATGCCCAGGGTTATGTTAATGAGTACTTAGATTTTATGATATTACTATTTAAAGAAAGTAAAAGTTATGATTCAGGTGATTTAAGATTTTCTCGTTATATAAAATCTAATTTAGATAAGTTTACGCTAGAACAGTATAAAAATATCCTAGATGCCATAAATTCAAATGGTCAACTGGCCGATCGTCGTGACGCAATCAATCAAGATAATACTAGTATAAAAGTAACTATTGAAAAAAAATATCCCGGCCAAATCAACTACAGTGATTATCCGAATTTCAAACTTAAATGATATCAAGTTGTATAATATTAAATTAAATTTATATAAAAATAAAACCATTACTAATGTTTTAAAAAAAACTCTGCAAAAGCAGAGTTTTTTATCCATAATTATATAGCCTTAGCAATCTCAACAAGTAATCTCATAAACAATGGAATCATTTGAACCACTATATAGCCGATCCCTGCACGACTTATTAGTGAGAATCCCCGTTCTTGGCTACCAACCATAATAAATAGCCCACCGCATAACGCTACAACGGATGCTATCGGATAGGATACTGCTTTAATTAAGAAGATAACCGGTTCAAATGCATTTACAATACGATTGTATAACTGGCCATCTATATAATTTTTTATTGCTCCATCGTTGGACTGTACGTCTTTAAATACTTCATTCACATCTGGGTTATTCCCATCCGCAAATACATACGGAATATCTATAATGTTGCTGAATATAATAGCACTACCGATTACTAATGAAACGCGCACTGCGACAGGTGCGTATTTTTTTGCTTTCTTTTTGAACAAGCTCCACTTTTTCTTTGCCCCGTAGTTACCATCCATAAAATCTTTGATGCTCATTGTCTCTGCTGCCATATGGACCATCTCCCTATTTTTAATGGAAATCAGTAACCGTAAAGATGTTACAATCCAATCCCTCACAAAGCTTCTGAAGTTGTTTTCTACGATATTCCGTTTTGGTGTACCAAATAAATTTAGGTGGCTTCTCAAATACATTGCATTCAATTAACTTGCGATACTTTTGCATCTTGATACGGTTCGCGCTCATCTTTTGCTCATGATCCACTTCTACAATGTGGTAACGGCCATTATCCGTGAATAGTGCATCTGCAATTATAGAAACGATACCTTTCACATTCATTTTTACTTCCTGCTTCCACGTTTTCGGGCATTCGTAAGCTATATAGATATCATTTCGCATGATGTAGTGGCGGAATTGATTCGAACGCTTGAGTATTTTCTTGCTCCCAATACGTTCGCGCCCTTCTTTGTTGAGATAGTACACCTTCTCCCCATCCCTAAAGCTAGAAACATATTCCTCTAGAGTTTTCATCACACGAGAAGCATTCCTGTCGCCGCCAAGATCATGAAGTACCTGGATTTGCTTTCTACTAAGAAAGCCGAGTTTCTTCAAGCTCAAGAGTATACTTTCCGTTCTCGCTTCCTTCATGGCTAGTTTTTGCATCTTCATGCTCCTTTCTTGCTCTGATGTTGATGTGTGGCTTTATGATGTTATCAATTTGTTTATTATTGATATAAATCGTCTGTAGGACCTTCTTCTCATTTGTTTGGTATATTGCCCTTCCTTTTATATTGGGAAGACCCTCTGCGCCGCCCTCGTCTAGTACGGCACGGCTCCCTGCTTCTGTCTGTAATCTAAAACAAACGCGAGCGCCTATATTTTGTCGCAGCTGCGATGGTAAGGCTTCATTTGTTGGGTATTGTGTCGCGTATACCAAGCGGAATCCTGCTGCCCTGCCACGACGACCTATATCAACAATAATGTCCTTGCACTCCTGATATAGCGCTATGTCGGCTGCTTCATCTACGATCACAAAGTACCTGATTAGATCTCCCGCTTCTTTTATATCTTCGTATCCTTTTTCTAGTAAGTATTCGTTTCTAGCATTCAGCTTATCTTGCAATTCCTTTAGAGTCTCTAGGGCTTCCTCGGGATTTTTCGCAATTGATTCGACTTGATTTAGGAATCGGTATCGGTTAAAAGAGAGACCACCCTTCAAATCAATAAGGAATAGCTTTATATTTTCTGATTGGTTACGTACCAGGGCTGTAATAATGAGTTTTAATACATTCGATTTCCCCATATCCGTCATGCCGGCTGATATCATGTGTGATAGTTGATCAAAGTCGTGTTTTACCAATCCGTCCCTTGTATAACCAATCGGAACCTCCCAGCCTTTACATTGCTTCATCATATCCTCTTCAAATTTAACGAAATCAGGAATCCCCTTCTCGTAAACTCGTATTTTCAATAACCCATCGTAAGACAACTCAATCTCCTTTCTAACGAGTTTTTTCTTGTTTATGATGTTTTGTATTTGTTTTAAAATATCTTTTCTTAGGCGGAGAGATTTGAAGTCTTGCAGTTTGAAATCATAAACTTTGCTCTTATGATTTAATCCATCTTCTAAATGTTGCATCTTTTGCTCGAAATCGGAGAAGCTAAGACCAAGTGGAATCCTATACGCGTATTCAACTCCCCAATCATTTCTCGTTTTGCGAAGCAGCTGTATAGTCCTGGTCTCTTTCCCTTCTTTTACTTTCAAACCACAATTAGCACAAATCCTTTGAATCTTGGAAGCGTCATTTGTTGCTCCTTTTTGATGCATTTTTGATAGAAAGACTACACCACCGACTGCAGCTGAACTTATTAACTCAAATATCACTAACTCGCACCACCTTTCTTTTCGTATTCTGCAAGAATAGTCCCTGGAGATTAGAAGAGATAAAAACAACTATGAATCGTTGAAAATACTATTTTTGTCATGTCTATAGCAGTATTCTGTGAACGAATTCTATTTGGAATAGGTGAAACGAAATTTTAAACGGATATCTATTTAGAATAGAGAATCGTAATTTGTTTGGTATGGTAAATGGTATTTTGCACTGTTTGGTCTTTATGTCAGTTTTTTTCTCACGTCTAAAAAAATGACGAAAAGGGCAAGCTAGTTTTGAGGTGATAGAGGTGTTTGGGTTAGGGAAAAAACGTAGTAAATTTGGTAAGTGGTTAGACAAACAAGGAATTACACAAGGAGAATTAGAGAAGGCTGCTAAGTTGAGCAGAGGTACTATTTCAAAAGTGTGTAATGATAAAGAATACACACCTAAATTTTCGACTATATCCCAAATAACAAGGGGATTGAAAAAGTTAGGGAAAAACATAAATGAAAATGAATTTTGGATGTAGCTTCGTAAAAGAAACGGAGCTATTTTCACGCTTCCGAAAGAACACATGTTCGTGTATAATAAACATAAATTACACGAATCGGGGGATCATCATGGAAAATCAAAGTTGGGGAACACCAAAAATACGTGGAAGAGGAATGGTGAAGTGGCTCCCATTTGCAAGCATGCCGGAACAACACGAAACAATTAGAGGAATGATAAATGATTTAAATAAAGTACCGAAACCAATTGTTTCCGAGGACATGCAAGAACAGATTGAACGTAGTCTTATTCATTCGATGCAAAGTAAAGAGGAAATATCTATTTCATACTATCGTGACGGAACGGTGCAGGATATGTACATAAATGTATTACATATTGAACCGATGCTAAAAACTGTGTATTGTACAGATGCGTTTGGTTTGAATACTGAGTTTAAGTTTGATGAATTGGTGAATATAAATTAAAAGAAGCCGCCCAACAGGACGGCTTTTGTTTTTGTTAATCAAACTATTCTTTTATAAAAAACGCCTTAAAACATTAAACTTCTTTAACGTTGTCCTCCCTTACAAATCTACCACCGCCGATATCGTACCACCAATGAATACCGTCATTGTCAGGCACAATCGCGTAGAAAGTATGTTCAGAACCAGCTGGCAACACTTCTAAAATAGGACTACCAACACTAGGATTTTGTCTTAAGTTAACATTAACATTACAACGAAGTCGGCCTTTTCTCCATTCAGTAGGATATTTCTGTTCTACTTTAGGTGGTTCAACAGTTCCGCCGCCATTACCAGCTGATTGACCAGTTAAAGCATAAACGATTGAATTAGCAATCTTGTTAACATCCCACTTTGCCATGTCTGAATCATTATCAATGAATCCAAGTTCAATTAGAATTGCTGGCGCTTTTGTATTAGCTAAGACATAAAGTTCCTTACGTTCTTTAGCACCACGATTAGGCCAGCCGACATCTTTTGAAAGTTGATCTGATACTTTTGCTGCTAAAGCTTGTTGATCGTAATAGCAAACCTCTACCCCAGTAGCCGTCCCATTATAAAAATTTAAATGAAACGAGATTACAAGATCTACAGAATGTGAGTTACAATTACGAACGATGTTATTTAAGTTCTGCGCTTGCGTTCTACCAACTTCGTCTGTGTCATCATAAACAGTGTGACCTAAGGCTTTTAACTTAGCTGCAACAGCATCCTTCACCTGACGATCCATAACATGTTCTTTTCTATTTCCCCAGTTAGCACCTTGTACAATACTATTGTGTCCTCCATGTAAACTATATTTAGCCATTACTCTACATCTCCTTTTTTATTATCATATTCAGAGCTTGTCTCATGGTCCGACCAAATTCCTAATGCAATACCTAAAGTTAGTAAATAAGGCGCTAATTCATCTAAGAAACTCTTAGCTTCTGGCACACCAAATTTAGTAAATAAAAATCCAAGCAAAGAAAAAACCGCAACCCATGTTTTCCAGTTGCGGAATCTTTTTTTGATATTTTCTTTATTCATATTTAATTCATCTCCTTTTCTACATTATCCAGACGCTTATGCGCTTGTTTGGTACTTTCTTCAACCCTTGTAATACGCTCACCAAGTACAATCATCTGCTTTTCATTTGCCTTTAAATCAATACGAATATCATCAACACCTTTACTGATGTACTCTAATTTCGCGTTTGTTTCTGCCCCTTGTCTACCATCTGACTTAATCTCTTTCGAGCGATTCAATGAATAAGACATATATCCTATCAATGCTGATACGATTGCAATAAGCACTCCTACTTCAATTGTCATTTCTTCACTCCTTTATGCAAAATAAAAAAAGACCAGCTATTGCTGCTCCACATAATCAAAGTTTGTAATTTCCTTGTATTGCTCTGGTGTAATCTTCTTAGCTTGAACAAATACACCTACATCTTCATTTGAATAAAAGCCCTTCGCATAATATCTCTTAGCTAGTGCGTAAAAATCTAATTGAGCCATTTATAAAACCCCACCTTTAATTAAATTTAAAACAAGCGTAGATTGTTCTTCTTGCATCAATTCAAGAGTCATTTCTTTTTTTATAGAAGAAAGTACCAATCCCGCATTCTCTTCTTCTAATGTTTCTTGTTTATCCTTCATTTCAGTAATAAGGGCGTTGAGTTTTTCAATTTCACTTGGTTTATGCGGTTGCGGCTTATTCATTTCTTCTAATTCTTCTTCCGTGATCGTTTCAATCCACTTTTCTCCATCCCATACAGGTTTCCAATTTGGCTGTGGTAATGGTATTTCTGTGGCGTTTTCTGGAATGTTTTTGTAAACAGGAATCCATTCAATCACATTCCCGTCATTATCTATTGTAGTGTCATATGAAGGGAATATAATCACATTTTCTAAATATCTTCCTGTTTGTTTGTCGTACACATAAAATGTTCTCATATTTTTAATTACCGCCTTTAAACACTGTAAGTAAGGGAAAATCTATATAATGATACTGCAGCTTCAATTCCTTCAAGGTAGATGTCTCCATTTGGTTTTACAATTATATAACCAGGTTTAAGCACTAAACCTTGGAAATAGTCGCAAGTAAATAGCATTTCTCTATCCGGTCTAAATATTGCTGGCACATTAGCGATAACCTGTTTATCTTTGAAATCAGTAATCGCACAAACTATATTAACAACATTACCTGAACGCTTAATAGCGGATGCTGGCTGTGAACTTTGCTGCTTAACTCCGTTTAGTAGAGTTAATGGTGTCCAGTCAGTGTCTTTATCGTTTCCGTTAACATTTACCCATCCTTGCCATTCTCCGCCGTTTATATAATTCGTCCAAATCTTATTGCGAAAGTCAGTTGCTATAATGTACCCGTACCTAGCTCCATGTAAGTTAACGAACCCTCGAAGACCTGCATTTGAAGGTACATTCTTTGCAGACCCAGCGGCGTAAATTGTACGAAAGCCTCGACCTGCATCTAATGCCATTTGTAGGATGTCATTAGATGCATCCTTTGCCTGAATGATAGCATCACCGTTAGGTTGAGCTATATCAGTAAACACTTCAGACTTCTTGACAAGGTTATCAGCGAATACGTTGAAACCATTATCATCTTGACTGAACAACGTTTTCCCACGCTTCCAATCTCTCATGTAGAATTGTTTGCCGTCAGAATTGGTAATAATCCCGTAGTCCATATTTGCATCATCTTTCCAAACTACACCGGTGCCAGCCTTCCCAATTACCAGATTACCTGTCATCGTACCACCACTACGTTTTACAACGTTTGCATTATCGACTGCTATTTGCAAAGTATCAACCTGTTTTTTAATCGTATCAAACTCTGCAATATAGTTTTCTAGCTGAATACTTCCACTTTTCACATCAACACCTAAGGAAATTCGTATATCCTGCGTTGTAAATCGTTCCGTTCCTTTTTCAAAAGCAAAGTAACCAATCCACACTCCAGAACTTGATACAGCTTCTTTTGAAACGATGTACTCAAATACCCCGTCTCTAAAATTTGTAATTACTGCAATATCGCGTACGAACATGCCTAGTGGACTGATTGCTTCGTAAAATACTGCAAATCCAGTGAGATCTACTGACTTCCCACGTTCTCTCAGATTACCAATAACCTTAAATCCGTTTCGGTCATTCTCCCTCGCTGTGATTGTTCTCGGTATACTCTGGTTGGACAGGTCCAGTACTAACGTTTCCGTTCTCATTGGCAGCTCCTTTCTGCAGTAAAATTAATTGTGCTTTTAATACCGCGTTCTCTGTTTCTGTAGCTACTAATTTTTCTGCTAACATACCATTTGCCACTCTTAAAACATCTACTTCATTCATGATCACACACACCTCCTACTTTCTTTCTAGCGCTTCGATACGAGCAAACGCATTATCTATACGCGCAATTTGCCAGCCTAAGGCTGAGGCATCTGCCTTACCACTTACAGCATTCGCCGCATTAACAGCTATTTTATTTACTTCTTCCACACGACCAGAAGCCCAATCAGCAACTCGTCTTGCTTCTCCAGCTTTAAAATCCGCATCCGATATCGCTTTGAACTTCAAACCGATGTCTTGACCATTAATCCAACCAATCCAAGCTTCTTGCCATCTGTGTGTGGCTGTTCCGAGTGAACCAAGTCCACTTGTCCAAGGACGGATTGCCGCGCCACCTCTATCACCTTCTCCTGGTACAATCGTCCACTCTTCGCCTCTCATTGCTCCTTCAATTCTAGAAAGTGGTGAAGCATCAAACCTAACAGGATGGTGAAATTCCGTACGCGCTTCTACTCGCATTTTTTCAGACGGTATGATATACAATGTCGGTGGGCGCATATATACATCACCATATCGACTTTCTATATAAATTGAGTTACCAAAAGAACCATCTGCTGCACGTTTACCGAAAGCCAAACCAGTTGCTACACCTTCCGCTTCAGACACACCAAAATAAGTAATTTCAGCAGAACTTCCATCAGCTTGTCTAGTTTTCGCTTGTGCAATTTGAGTTACTAACTTCCCTGTTTCGGAGTAAAAGTCAATGCCAGAACGGTCTAAATCAATTCTAAATCGATTGTTACGGCTTCGAAGAATACCCGAAACAATAGCATCAGCTTTCAAATTGATTACATCTATTAAATCAGCGTTTAATCTGCCAGATTTGATAAAATCAGCTACAAAAGTACCGTCCACAGTCCAAGCTGTTTCAAATGGTCCATTTACACCATTTTTTGAAAAGCCGATTCCTTCTTTATTAATCCGAAGTACTTGTTTAGCTAGATTGATATCATCTTTGTCCATTACAAATATTTCAGATGGATTATTTTTTGGATGGAGGACTACATGGCCACCACTATTACCTGTAATTTTATCGGTTACTTGGTCTATGATTTTTTGCCATTCACTTTTATTATTTTCTATATCCTCTTTTATTTTGTCTTCTAATTCTTTTTGACTTCCCGTTAATGAAAACTTAGCGTCACCAATTTCTATTGAATGGTACATTTCTGAAATAGGGTCATAATCAGTTCTAATTACCCTCGCTGCAGTTACTTCTGGAAAATCAGGGTGAGAGCAATGAACTGTATCACCTAATGCTACACGTTCTAAAACAGCATACTTTTCATATCCTGCAACCTTTTGTAATGGAACAAATGAGATTGTCGCACTCATCTTTGGTATGTCGATCTTGTTATTGACAAAGAATCTTTTTGCCTTATTTCTTAATTGCTCTACATTCTTCACATCTTGTATTTCAACATGCCTTATAAGAATATCGTCATAATCGTTAATGTATGGGCTATCAATGAACCTCTCTGGGAGTTTAATGATATCTCCCTCGTTTTCTCCTTGTGCATACGGAAAAATACGTGTTGCGACTGAATCTATATCTACTTTTACATCAATTCCAGTCATATTTTTCTGGAAAGCGATTAATACGCCATTATCACGACCGCGCTGTTTATGGAACTCAAAGCGGTACATATCTCGTTTTATTTCTCCACCAAAAGAATCCAGCATCGAACCACGTACACCTTGTATACAATCAGACGTTTGTTGCCTTTCTAAATTAACCTTTGTTTCTGTATCAATATCAGACCATGCTATCCAAGGCTTTTTAGGCTCAGACCGTGTTAATATTTCATTTAAGGCTTCAACAGTCTTCACTCTATCGTTCTTGTATGATTCAACGAACTGCTTTTCAGTATCGAATGTAATATGTTTAGCTCGAATGAACATGGTATAATCATCCGCTTTGTCATATTCATAAATTCGAAACGGTTGCCCTTGGTCTGTTTCATTCGCATCCACAAAAATAAACATGCGTTTTTCGATGTTTAGTCGATTGCATGTTTGAATAGGGACAGTCATTTCTAATTCGAATTGACCATTTAATTCTTCTACTACACTGATTTCTTCTACATCAGTTATTATGCCTAATCCATTATTTTCGAATTTCTTTTCATTCGCTGGATAAAGAATTGGATACATTACATTCCCCTCCAACGTGGTATTACTTCAATTTTTGTTACGTTACCTGTCCATGAAATATCATTTAAACCGTTCTTTAGTATAGGAAACGTCTTCGTGTACATTCGATCGTTCCTATTTTCAATAAGGTCATTCGTTACTTTAAAAGCATTCATCATTTCTGAATCGATTTCTATAAATCCATCTACGTTTTTAAATACGAAATTACTGTTATTTACTCTAAGTGTAAAATCTCCATTAGCAGTAACTTTAAAATATGGAAATGCTTCTTTAATTTCAGGATTAAATAAAGAAAAAGCACTTGTGTATTCTTCCTTATTTAATCCATAAGCCAGATATTTGAATGGTTTAATTTCAAAATCTATCTTCAAATTGGCAACGTCATCCATAATGCCGATAATTTCAATTTTAGACAGTACACACGCTTGGTAGGCGTATTCTTGTTCATATGAAAATATCAAACTTTTATATTCTACTGTACTTTGAAGCCACGACTTAACTCGATTCACCTCTTTATATACATCATCTGACGTAATTAAATTGCACTCAACAGGAAAAACGTCATTAAGTGAACGCTTTTTATCAATGATAAAGTCCCCATCTCTTCCTAATACCTGTACCTTTTTCACGTCTTTTTCGAATGATGAATAATTCTTCGGACTAGCTATTACTAATCCAAAATCAGTGCTTTTGATTCCATCAAACCAAAAGCACTCCATATTATCTAAATCGATTAGATCGCAATATGACATTGGATCACCTCTATTTTCGTCTTCGTTTAAGTGATTCTAACTCTGAATCCATATATCTCGCAGTAGCTCTGGCAATCGTTTTGCCATCTACATTTACTGATACTTCTATTGGTCTATCGTTGCTAGCTCCAACTGCGACTGGTTGTTGCATTGGCATAGATTTTAAAATGCCATCAGCGATTGCATCGAATGTTTGTTTACGTAAAGGAAGAACTGTTTCGTCGTACCCTCGTGCATCGCCGACTCCGACAAGCGTTGGATTACCTGGTTTAATTAACGCTCCGTTTGCTGCCCATTTAACATCGAAAGATGGTAGACCTTCACTTGCCCACTTTGTAGGATTCAAAGAACCATTTACACTGATTTTAGGTACCGGAATATGAACACCACTGAACATATTCGCTACACCGTTTTTAATTTTATCAATCCAACCCATAATTCCACTCCAGGCTTCTTTAATTGGATTGATAAGTTTGTCTTTAATTTTCATAGCAGCTTCTCCGATATCGAATGCCATCCGTACTACAGAAGCAATCGGTTCCTTAATAAATGTCTGGAAATACCCAACAACAGTAGACCACATACTGCTAATCGTAGAGCCGAAAGAAGATGCCAGACCTTTTACGGCGCTAAAAATTTGTTTAACGAAAGAGAATTGGATAAGACCCCAAATTAATTGAATCGCACCATTAAATATCTGTTTTATTCCTTCCCACATTCCAGAAAAGTCTCCAGTTAAAACTGATGCGAAAAACTTTATAATCCCCATAATGAGATTTACGGCGCCTTGGATAATATCCTTAATAGCCGACCAAGCGGATTCTACAATTGACATCACGACTGGCATCACAAAAGCTATAATAGATTGAATGATTGAAAATACATTTTGCACTGCTTGGACAATTTGTTGGCCATTTTGTTGCCAAAAAGCTGATATTTGCGAAATAATACCGTTCACGAAATTAAGTACATCTAGTAAAAGTGGCATTACATACGGAAGTATAGTTGACCATACATTTTTAATGAAATCTATAGTGGCGCCGATTATCCCCATAATTACAGGAGCAGCAGCCGAAATTAAAGACTGTATACCCGCCATAAAATTGCTGATTTGAAGTTGCACATCTTGAATAAACATTTGAATATCCGCCTTTTGCTGAGGCGAGAATCCCAATTTATCTAAAAGATTAGAAGCAGCTCCCCAGTCCCCCGACATAATTCCCTTTAACGTCTCTATACCGAATTGAACAGCAGCGGTGACACTTTGTATAATTTGAATAGCGTTAGCTGAGAAGCCTAGTTTAGTAAGTATGTCATATCCCTCAACCATGGCATTCCTATCACCTGAAGCAGCCAACCAAAAGTCCTGAATCGCTTTTCCAATTGCCTGTATATTTCCTATATAGCTATCTAAGTTGATAAATTTATTAATTGCGCTGTCAACCCACTGGACAACTTTAGTTAAACCAATAACAATTGCACCTAACGCAGGAGCGATAAGTGTAAATATTGTTATAGCCAGACCTTCCAAGGCAGATGTAAATTCATCCCATTTACCTTTAAGGTTATTGGTCATTGTGTCAGCCATTTTCCTTGCAGCACCATCAGCATTTTCTAATGCTTTTGTATTCTCTGCTAGATATCCACTACCTGCCTGCAAAAGCGCCGCCCAGTTTTTATAAGCTTCTGCACCAAATAAGGTGGTTAGTGTAGCTGACTTTTGTTGTGCTGTCATTGATCCCGTTTTATCTTCTAATTCTTTAATAATCGTTGGTAATGGTTTAATTTTCCCTTGCGAATCAAAGAAAGATAAATTTAACTCATCCATAACTTTTCGCATTTCTTTTGTCGGCTTCGCTAACCGGCCTAATGAAGTTGCAAATGCTTGTCCTGCAACAGAACCTTTTAAACCACTGTTAGACATGGCCATCATTGCTGCTGATGTTTCTTCCATCGTAAAGCCAACAGTATGAGCAGTACCAGCGGCATACTTCATTGCCTCTCCCATTTCAGTAACGTCAGTATTTGCGTCCGCTGCCGCTTTCGCTAATACATCGGCTGTATGTGTAGCTCGATCAGCCTTTAGACCGAATCCACTCATAATGTTTGATGCAATATCTGCTGCTGTTCCAAGGTCGAGTGCTCCAGCTGCTGCTAAATCTAACATACCTGGCATAGCAGTTAAAATGTCACTAGTTTTAAATCCAGCTTGTGCAAGATACATCATCCCTTCTCCAGCTTGTGTAGCGGAGAATTGAGTTGTGGCTCCTAATTCTTTAGCTTGAGCTTGCAATTGTTTCATTTCACTTCCAGAAGCACCGGAAACAGCCGCTACTTTTGACATAACTTGTTCAAAGTTAGCTCCAGCAGATACAATTCCAACAAGTGCAGCGCCTGCTCCTAATGCCATCCCTGCCATTCCACCAATAGCTATAGCAGAAGTGCCGACAGCAGCACCCATGGAACCAGCCATTCTACCAACACTGCTAAATCCTCTATTTAAGACACCTGTAGTTCGTTGTCCGTGCTGTTCTGCTCGGTTCAATCCACTTCGTAATTCATCATCACGCAAGAATATTGAACCAAACATACGAAATAGTTCCATTTATTCACCCGCCTTTCCGCGGATTTTAGCAACACGAGCAAACACTTCTTCTTTTGTAAGTTTCTTCTGTGGTTGCTCTACCGAATCGTTATACTTTTTCACTTGTTCACTCGTTGGATTCATACGTTTATGTTTGAAAGCCGGAAAAGTTTCTTCGCAATATGGTTGTAATGCACACCATTCTTCCCATAGCAGACGTTCTAATTCTTTCTCTTTCGCTTTCTTGAACATCTCCATACCTATCGTTATTGGAAGATTCATAACGTACTCTACATCTCCATATCGACTTGCAAACGTATCGTAAAAATCTATTTCGTTAATCCAACGAGTTTCGAAAAAACTGGTGCAAAGCTTGTATCGACTTTTTTAATCTCCATTACGATGTCATATAACTCACCTAAATCTAAATCTTTGATTACATCTACATCAACACTAGATAGATCGGAAAGTAGTTGATATACATCTTCTTCCGCTTCGCCTAATCCAGCGAACACTTCTATAAATAAATTGATACCTAATGCTTTTTGTTGCAGACCTAAGTTTTTTAACTCATCAAGCATCTTGAAGTCTGGTTTGATATCCATTTTCTTCACAATACGGGATAATCGCGGGATATCTCTGGTTTTAATGCCTCTTACTACATATTCTTTTCCTTGAACTGTTACTGCCATATTCATTCCTCCTTAAAATTAAAAAGAGCAGGGATTGTCCCTACTCTTTAAACTGCTTATCCTAATAACTTGGCTGCTTCTGTCGCCTTCAATATACGCATTTTCCATGGTACTTTCCGGATGTTAGACGGATCACGATGTCCAGTAAATGTTACTTCCGGAACAACTTCTGATTCATTTTCAAAAGACAATTCCAATGAACCATCTGACATTGCATTCTCTACAATGATTTCTACAATATCTCCACCTAAGTTTTCTCCAACCCAAGCTACGTTTTTTAAATAACTTTCGTTTGATATTTTTTCTGTTGGCGTAATTACATCGTACTTAATTGATTTCCCATTCTTCATAACCGTCTCTTCCGAAACTTTCAGGCCGGCTATATAATTTTTCACTTTTTCTTTATCCATAAACTCTAATGTTTTAAAAGATATTTGAGTAAGGGATTTAATAATCCGCTTCATTCCTTTTGTGGAGCCAGGAGAACCATCATAATCAATCTCTTTAAATTCAGGCTCATATTTAAATGAACCGCCACCTTGCGTGGCCCCTACTAAAAGCTCATTAGTTTCTCCGTAATTGAAGTAAAAAGCACCCCAATCTCCAAAGAGAATATTCTCTGGTTTTGGTTGTGGAGCTGGCATATAATCAATCCTTTCTATTGTTTAAAATAAGTTCGTAAAATGAACCGCACTTCTTTACGTCTGATATTTGGGTCTGGATCAGGTACTTTCTGACTTGAAAGATAAGAAATAGCAGCACTAAATTCAGCGCTGCTTAATCTTTTTCTATGAAGATTGTTTTCTAGTTTCATAATCAGTTCATCTATTTTGCTAAGATGATCAGAAGTGCCGTAAATATCAATTGTAAGCATGATATTCTTCCGTCCCCATGGTTCTTTATCATCGTTAACTGTATATACCAGATAAGGCATATCTGCGGTTGTTTTCGCGATTTCATAGTACGTTTCTTTATGAATCTTTTTCAATTCACCGTGTAATATATTTATAAAGTCATTCATGGTATCTACCTCATTAATGACGAATAGGTTCGTGTGCCAACTTGCGTAATCATCGGTTTATTATTCTCTGCTGCAGGTCTAAGGAATGGTTGAGCATGTTGTCCTTGTGTTTGAACCATCTTCCCCGTTTTAGGGTCACGGTACATCCACGGAGTTTGTCTCCCATTTCCATCTTCAGCATAAATACCCGTTCCTTTTTCTACATAAATAGAGGAATCAACCGAATTACCTATTTTAGCTGATTCTACTGTAGCTATATAGCTATTTCCGCGTCGTGTATTACCTGTATCTACAGGAGTAAGTAACTTTGCTTTAGAAGTAACGAATTGACCAATAGCAGTATGAGCAGCCTTTTTAGCTGCTAAGTGCCTTGCCATTACCGCAGCTCTATTCGATTGGAACTTCATGCTCATAAGGCAACATCTCCAATTCTATTTGAAAGAATCTATTTGCATTGATTGGATCGCCCGGATAAGTAACGCTGTATATCTTCTTATCAATAACTAATCTATCTTGAATAGTTACGTCAAATGGTAGGCAGTAGAATAAGTGTGTGCTTTTCTCTTCTACTTTCTTATTACGAGCATCTTTTGTCCCTTGAATAGCATCTAATACACCTTTTACATTGTTAATTGTTTTCCATTCTTCTGTTGGATATGGTCCATCGTCATCAGAGCCAACATTACGAAGTACTGTAGATTCTTTGCCAAACTTACGAATCATTGATTGAATCATAAGACACGCAGCCTCACTTTCAGTCCTTTCGTAACGCTTGCTGGATAATCTCCTACATCATCATAAGTAACAGAATAATTACCTAACGATTCGCTTTTCTTCCCTTCTCTTTCCTGCTCCTTATACTCATAAACAACCATCTTTGCGATGATACCAAGATAAGCAGGAGGGAATTCAGGAATCGTTCTATTTGTGTACTCAGCAACCATAAACATTGTATCCTCAATGCTTATTAATAAGTTTTCATCACTTATATTAGGAACTTGCAGTTTCACACGTTTTAAAATTTCTGCTTTCATATCCATTTACTCACTCGGTTTTGCAGGTGTTTGTCTTTTCTTTTTAATTGTTTCTTGTTTTGGTTCATCTACTTCTTCGTATGCAGGGTCATTCTTGCAACGCTTTACATGATCGACATCCGTTACTTCCCATGTGACATCTGTTTCTGTATTTAAAAACCAAGGCATATTATCTCTCCTTTCAAAAGAAAAGAGGAAAGGCTTATTAAGCCCCTCCTCCTGCTGGTGGTGTAGTTGGCGCAATTGTAGCTGTAAGTACTGCTAATGATTCTGAGCGAAGTACGCCAGCGCCATAAACCATAAGACCACGAACACCATCTGAAAATGAATTTTGAAGGCGTTGTGCTTCTGTTTCATTTAACTGTTTACCATGGCCGATACCAGACTTATGAAGAGCAAGAATTTTATATTTACCAGATGTATTATGAATTTCTTCTGATACAACGATTTGTGAACCGTTAATTACTTGCCCTTCTACAACACCGTTTTCTAAAATGATAGGTTGTTTTGTGAAACGGTCATCTTTAGAGAGTAATCCAAGAACTTGAGAGTTGATGATTGTGAAACGCTCGGTTTTAGGAACTTTCTTCATGTTTAACTTCGTGTTCAGGTCAACAATATAGTCGTATGCATTCTTAGGCGATAATTCGATTGCTGCAGAATCAGTACCGATTACATTATCTTTATGAGCACCTGTGTAAAGTCCTAGTGTAAATGTATCGACCGTCTCCTGAAGTACTGATCCTGCTTCTTGTGTATGCGGATCAATTAAGTCTCCAGCAGCTTGTGCAGCATCTACATCATCTACTTTGAACGCGAAGTACTTCTTCTGATCCATATTGATTTCTACTTTAGAAGGGTTTGTATCATCCCATTCAACCGAACCAGAATAATCTTTTACATTTACTGCACCAACACGGTTAAAGATAATTTTGTTACCTTCGATTTTTGCTGGTTTCGTTGTGATTAAATCCGCGATAGAACGCTTGTGGAAGTTCGCCATTAAACGTGCTTCCCAAATTGTTGGAATAAAAGTTGCTACTGACATATGTTATTTCCTCCTTAATTTGTCCATAACAAAAGAATTCACTTAAATAGCGACCTCTTTTGCTTGTTTTATAATTTTACTAACTGTTTCATGTGAAATATTTGATCCTCTTCCTATAGCACGAAAGAACAATCTTAATTTATCTACTTACCCCAAGTGCGCATATCCTTTTGAATCTGCGTCCAATTTTCGTTAATCTCTGACTGGCTCATTGATTCTACTTGCTGACGTGTAAATGTAGCTCCATTACCAGAACCAGCATAGATATCACGCCCTGCTGCTTTGAACCTCTCTGCTACTTTTGCCTCTAATGAAGCATTGAATAAATCACCAAGTTTCGCTACACGAACTTTTGTATCATCAACATCGGTACCTACAACAAAGTCTACAAATTTAATATCTAATCCCACTTTAGATAAGGCCTCTGCTGCAGCACTTTGCATTTCCTTTTGATGTAATACTTGTTCGCGTTCTTCGAGGGTTTTTTGTAACTCTTTCATCTCATATTCTGCTTTTTCTTGAGCAGTCATAGAAGCTGTTTTATAGTTTTCTAGCTCTTTTTTAGTTGCGCTAAGCTCTTTCGCATACTTGGTACGTACTTTATCTTCACGAGACTGCAACATCTTCTCGATGAAGTCTTTCGTCGCTGGATCTAACTGCGGTTCTTTTGGTTGATTACCACCTTCAGTTTGAGAATTTTGCTGTGTATTGCTACCATCTGGATTTTCACCAGTTAAATTCCCTGCCGTATTGTCATCCGTTCCTCCTACACCAATATCAGTACCATCACCTTCAGCAAAGAATTGAATGTTTGTTAAACGTAATCGATATGATAATTTTGTAGCTTCTTTCTCTTTGAAAAACTGTACTTTCGCTTGCTTTTGTAATTGTTTCATTATTATTCCTCCTCTGAGTTCCTATAATTACACCCTATTAAGTTCGTAATCTATAAGCCCTCAAGTGTTTTTTATTATTCAAGAGAGTCTTTCCATTCTTCATAACTAACTGCGGTAATAACTTCATTTCTGCCTGTTGTTGGGTTTCTAGCCCTTCTTTCGATGAATGGACTAACATCCGCTACCTCAGTAATAAAAGTACAGCGGCAGCGTACAACTTCTTTAGCAGGTAAATTGCTGTCATGTGGATATTCACAGCTATAACCACCTACTTTAAACAACCCTTTAAACGGTACTTTCTGATGATCTGCTGCTTGGTGAGTAGGACGTGTACGTTTATCTAATGTAGAAATCCAAATCTTCTCCATTGATACACCTTCGTCAAAAGCTTGAGAGGCACTGTCATAGGTACCTAAGTTTTGTACCCTAGCACTTTCTGTCCATGCCACCATTTGCGCTTTCTTTGCATCACCATCAAGTATTGGCTTAATACGATTTGCCATTGTTGCATATCCTTCACCTTTTCTAAGACCAATAGATAATTCTCTGCGTATTCGGTTAACTATCTGTACTCGATGTGTACCTAACCTTTGATTGAGCGTCATTTTATCGATTGGCATTTGTACCGCTCGTTTAATGATGTTCGGATCAAGAAGACCATACGAAAGAGCCACACCGACTTCTTTCTCGATGAGATAACTCGTATAATAAAAAGACTCTCCATACTGATTGGAGAGCATTTCATTGAGAGTTTTCTTTTTCTCATATGTTATTTCATTAATAACTTGTTGCAGTTCACTTTGCATGTTCTTGTATCGATTGAATCGGCGCATTTCCTGCATACTCAACTGCTCATTTACCGCATATTTGGCATGATAAAAAGCCAGTATTCCTCTGACTTCTTCTAAAGCATCTTTATACAGGTAGAGAATCGCCTTTTCTAGTTCGTCCTCTATCTTTTGGAGGTGTTTCTGCTTCTTGTCCCATTCCATCGTTTTCACCGCCTTTATGTACAGTGTCTAAATCGATAGAATCAACCTCTTCTTCCTGCATCTTCTGTATTTCCGCTTTCGGATCAGAAACAACAGATAACATAGATAATCGTGTTTCTTCGCTTACTAAACCTTGTAGTTTAGACTGCACATCAGCTTCATCAGCTAAGTTGGCTGGAAGGTTTCGTGTGAATTGGAACGTCATACAAAGGTAGTCTAGCTCTCCTTTATTTGAGCGTAAGTTCCAAGCGTCAAACAATAACTTGAATTGTTGTCGCAATGACTTAGTAAACTTCATTTCTAGCGTTCCTGATTTCGTTTCTAAAGCTAATAACTTATAACGAATAGCAACACCAGTAAGGTTACCGCCAAATGATTCATCAGAAAGGTTAACATGCTTTGTGAAGCGGCATATATTCTTTTCTAATCTGTCGAGATGGTGTTCTAAGATATTGTCATTAAGGTCCTTAGTCAAGAAAGAAGCTTCACCATTCTCACCTACATCAAGAGCACCAGTTTGTTTTAGCTTCTCAATAGTGGCATCATCTATATCAACACCTTTAAAGATCATATAAGCCAAACGGAACTGTTCAATTTCACTGTTTACATCAGAAAACGAACGGTCATACCCTTCAATAAGTGCAATGGCTTTATCGACATCTCCCTGCAATTCTTCATTGTTAGGGAAACCAATAAGTGGCACACCTTTGTATAAGTTAGGGATACGGTTTGTTTCTTGTAACTTATCTAAATCCTCACCGGTGTACTCAATAATGTTTGTTTCATTATAGAATTCTACTTTATATCCGTCTTTGAAATCATCGCCATCAATTACTTTGATTGGATAGCAGCGGATAGCGTATTTAGGCTCAGCAATGCTTGAATTAGTAAGAAATATAGCTTCATAAGGTTTGATATTCATAACCTTTTCAATGCCTTCTTTGTCATGATAGAGAAGCCTTGCTCCATACCCACAAATAGAAGCAAACTTTCCTGTTTCTGCATCAGCATCTTCAGTATGATTTGCTTTTAAAAAGTCCTGGATTCGTTTTAATACTTCATCATCGTCATGATTCAGACTATATGAAACAGGTAACCCAAACATATAACCAATCTTTGTATCTATAATTTCAGAAAAGAAGTCATTGTTCAGTTTATTATTTACCTTATCTTTATTACCATCACCTTTAAACTCGCGAGTAAAGATAGGTACACCTTTTTCACTTGCTTTGTAGCGTTCGTACCTGTTAATCATACGTTGTTTTAATGGTTCGAACTCATCGATAATCTTTTTAAGTAGCTTAGGCGTAGGTTCTCCATTATTCTCATCCAGTAATGGGATATAGTGTTCAAACATCGTCTCACCTCCTTAATAGATTGATCTAACTGCTTTCGCTTTTCTGTTACGACGTTTTTCTTCAATGATATAGCGTAGTGCTGCCATAGCATCGTCAAATATTTCAACAGGTTCGTCTAAATATAAACCTGTCTTCGAATCCTTTTTCCATTTCCATTGTGATATTTCTGCAATGAAATTTACGCAAGAAGGATGAATGTGTATTTTTAATGTTTTCAAATAGTCTATTTGAGCTTTTACGCTGTTCGGGTTCTTAACAACAGCAGTCGCTTTATATCCTGCTTTCTTCCACATCTTAATGCGATCTGGCTCAGCAGAGTCACAATACATAAATAAACGTTTGTTTAAACCTTGTTTATCTGCAATCTCAATGATCTCATTCGTATCTTTCTCATGGACGTATATTTCATTGCATATATATAACTCTCCATCTTTCCAACCACCTGTAAGAATGGCATTAGCATGGTTGAATCCAAAGTCTTGGCTATGATTCATAGAGTCAAACCGTTCAAATGACGTATCGAATTCATGGACTCTATAATTTTTAAGGATTACGCCGCCAATTTCACCCCAATCACCTTCTCCATATACTTGATATCCTTCTGGGTCCTGCTCTTTACGCAACATCATACGTCGATGGTATGCATCATCAATGAACCGGTTTGTTAAATAAGTAGAATGATGAGTAAAAATGTCAGGATGTTCGATATCAAAGTACTTCTTCTTAATCCAGTGAGTGGAGGATACAGGGTTAAACGTAAATGTAATTTGATAGTAAAGATTTTCATTTGGTAATATACCGCGCAAACGGTCATCAAGGATATCAATATCGTTTTCTTTTAACTCGGTTGATTCTTCTATCCATATCCACGTTAATTTACCATGTTCGAACGTAATCGATTTAACCTTTTCACGCTCGTTATCATCCTTCATACCGCGGAATATAATCATATTTCCTGTTGTTTTGCAGACCATTTCTAAAGGGCTTTGCCTGATAGTCCAGTATTTACTGGCTTTCTTACCAAATATGATGTTAATCGCCTTTCTTAACTCTGCGTAAGTAGAATGACGATTAGTAACATCTATTTTTCGTACCACGAGTAAATTAGCTCCCTGGTATTTCGGATCAGACAATTTAAGAATGTAATCTTGTGCGATATTAGTGGATTTCCCACTACCAGCAGAACCTTTTAAGGCTCTGTAACGCTTCCTGCATTCATTTACTGGTTTAAAAATACGATTGAACTGTACTTTTGTTTTACTCATCACCATCACCATAATCAACAGTAATTTCGATAGTTGAATCATCATCACCATCATCAATACGTTTGATTTCAGCTTTCGTCTTCTCGATCTGTACTTTCTGAGCTTCTTGTTGCATGTGTAATCTTTCCTCATCAACTTTTCGTTTAAAGTTATCAGGGAATAAATCGAAGTATAATGACAGTTTGTCAAGAGCCTTCATCTTGTCAGCCAGCTTAATGGATATACCATCACGCCCCTGCTTTACTTCAGTAATAATCGAACCGTCTACCATATCAGACTCAGCTAGATCAATAAAGTTCATCATACGTGTTTCAGTAATAAACTCCGTCACTTCATTTCCTTCTTCATCTACTGATGTTCTTTCTTCTGGTTCTAGCTCAACTTCTCTTTGGCCAAAGGTCACATAATTAGTAATATCAGCAAAAGCAATCTTAATGTACTCTTTAAGCACATCCATAGCTTCTACAAATACATTTTCAACTAACTCGCCTTTTAGCTCCTTTATATAGGAAGAAACTCGTTCGCGCCTTAATAATCGACTAGCCTGTACATGAGCGCCATCTTTAGAGTAACCAGCCTTCAATGCAGCTTGTGTACCATTGAAGTATTTCACATAATACAAACAAAAGAGCCGTTCCTTTTCGGTCAGCTCTTCATCTTCTAAAATCTCTTTTAGTTTTTCTTTTGTTTTAGGATTTTTAACATTAGTAACGCTCCTTTTCGCAATAGTAACGTTACCATTCATTTGTTCATCCCATTTATCTTGTGATTTCCACTTTCTGATTTGCGAAGGCTTGAGATTTAACTCAGCTGCAATATCAATAAGCAGCTTCTCACCTTTACTTGCTTTGTATATTTCAAATGCTTTGTCACGATCTGGGCTTCGTTGCCTAGCCATATTCACCACCTCGCGGTAATCCCTAATTTAGTCTTGAAATTCCCTAAAACTCATTGTATTATATTTTTGTATTTTCTCAGTTCCCAAGCCGAGGAAACATCATCACTTCTGAAAAGGGCCCGAATTCTATCGGGTTCTTTTTCATTCCTATTCTTGTAAATCCTTTTATTTAAATGTAAAATTATAAATAAGTTCTAAAAATTCGAATCGAGGTGAAAATCATGAGAAGTTTTGGCTCATTAATGATTTCTACTGTCTGTTCAGTACTTCTTATAATTTGGAATACCTATTCCTTCTATAGCGGATACACAACAGGGCGTACATACTATTGGATTAATGGCATCGCAGCTGTTATCTTCCTCCTATTCTTTATCCTAAACATGCGTGATTTCAAAAAGAAAAACTACAGAACCTCATAACAATAGGAGTTGATACATATTTTCGGGTCTTGCTCCATAAATTATTATCAGGAGAATCTGCAGGGTTGCAGGTTCTCTTTGTCAAATAAAAACATCCATTATATGAACGCTTCATGTTATTATGATAAAGCTGTATTAATTCAGATTGATATGTAGGTGAGACTAATGGAAAATAAAGAACCTGAACAAAAGTATGATTTAAGTAAAATATACACATACACAGAACACCCTGATAAAATCAGCGGTCGCTGTGATAATTGCGGAAATACCGCATTCAAAAGTTCCGTTAAAGATTTCATCTATATAAGAGAATGCCGTAAATGCGGTATGAAGAAAAGTATCTAGCCCCGTATCGGGCTTTTTTCTTTATAAAATAAAAAAGCAGCGGATTCGCTACTTTAAGAATAATCTTTCATCATTTGTTCTTTCATGTCTAATTCATCTTTATACATCAATGCAAGTGCTAATACTGTATCATAGTACGTTTTCTTGCTAATAGAAGCGTTACAAGCACAATTCTCACTGACAAACTTTTTAAAGTCATCACTTTCTTCGCCAAACATAAATGAAAGTTTCTCTTCATTGACTCCGTATTTAATCAAGCATTGTGCCATTCTTTCAATTAGCTCCATGTTAGTTCCATATATGTGTTTCTTTCGTTCTCTATTCAACCAATTCATATATAAATCTTTTGATTTAACATCTAAGTCGTCCCTGTTGCAATGTTCGCATAAAAATATCATATTACTAGGATGACAAGCGCCACCTACTGCATAAGGTACGATATGTGCTTTCACAAATCCGTTTGTCTTCTTATCCCAATAATCCTTTAGCTCAACGTCATCATTTATATCGTTGCAAGTCATTTCACTGTTTTTTCTACAACGAAAACACTGCACTCCATCAATTTCAATATACGGAATGCCTTCACCATCTTCTTTATCTAACCAATATCGCATAATGTCATAACCACTTATATTTTTTCGTTTCCGACTCATACGTCATTCTCCTTTAGATTTTTTGATGACATATCTCGTTCTCGTATGTATCTATATAAAGTAGCTCTTGCTACATCGAACATTTCGCATACCTCGACTTTTGTTTTACCTGCATCTAGCATCTCCATCATACCTTGTATTTGTTGAGGTGTATGAGCTTTCTTCCTTCCACCTTCGCGACCTCTAGCTTTCGCAGAAGCTACTCCACTTATTACACGTTCGTTAATGATTTCTCTTTCCATTTCAGCAAATGCTCCAGCAATATGATACATTAGACGCCCCATAGTAGTTGACGTATCAATACCATCTTTAATTGATACAAAGTTAATATCATTCTCATTGAACTCTTGTAATAAATTAACCAACTGATGCATTGTTCTTCCTAATCGATCTAATTTGTAAACAACTAACGTATCGCCTTTTCGAAGCTTTCCAAGAAGTAATTGAAGTTCTTTTCTATCCTTTTTAGCTCCGCTCTCCTTTTCTGTGACAATCTCCTCACAACCAAATTTATTAAGTTCATCTAATTGCATATCTAAACTCTGATGTTTTGTTGAAACTCGTGCATAACCAAATATCATAGAACCATCACCCTTCCCTTTGTGGTTCTATTGTATCAATTCCCTGTATCAATTTCAATTGTTTTTGATACGTAGTTTTAACACGTGATAAACGTTAATATTCATTAGTGGTTTTCAATGTCTCGCAATCATATGTTTTTGATACATTATTCTTTTTTTATTTTCGTTCGTTGTGTTCGTTTGTTTTGTTAGGCTCAGCGAGTTCATCTATGATCTCATCAAACACTTCTGTTCTATCAAACTCTCTCCATTCACGACCACTGTAAATTTCATTACCACAGTTACCACAAATGAGTTCATACTCATATCCAATACATCCGCAACTCGCACCACACGAAGTAGCAGCAGTTTGTTCAACATTATTCTCAGTATTAAAGTGACCACATTTCTTACACTCGATTGTTTTTTCAGTTAGATATTTAGTTATCATTTCAGCTAATGTACCGTGACAAGTCGTCGTACCGTCTTTATTCTGACTAATAATAACCGAGTCTTTACCGTCCTTACACACTGATATTCCATTCTTATCAAACTTAATTATTCCAGAGATAATACCCATTCCCCTCACCCCTTATCTTTCCTTAACAACAAACAAGACGCCACCCAAATCACGGCAGCGCTACGATAATTGCTATTGGTTTAATCATTATTCACTTTTACCAGCAGTAGCCACTACAATTTGCATTGCTTGCTCTTCGTTGAACCCTGCTAAAGTGAGCTCCTCAAATAGCATTTGAAAATGTTTCGCTTGTTGTCTATAAATTTCTTTTACTTCGTCTTCCACTAAAGCCATCCCTTTAGCTGCACCATACAAGAAATCATTCATCAATTATCATCCTCCTAACCAGATGTCCATTTTGTCTATATTCACGTTTAATGTGTAATTTCTATATAACAAAGAAAAAAGCACCCGTTATGGATGCCTTCTCTTAAATATCTTCTTCAATTGCTCCAGCAGAAATACAAACTGAATTGTATTTGCCGTCTGCAGGTATTAATATTTTGTCTACTTTAGCCATCCCAGGAATCACTTTATCTGATTTTTTAGCAGCAATGATATATTGAACTAATACATCCGCATCTTTATTAGGGATTTCTTGTAGATGTTTTATTAACTCGCTTACTTTCATATAATCCCCTCCTCTCCCACTCTATCTATTCGACCGAAAAAGAGAATATCCTACAAAACAAAAAGCCATCACGGAAGTGACAGCTCTAAAGGGGATGGAGAAACATTCACGAAAGGGGAATTTCGCAATCATTTCAAGGCTGAGTACTCTCAACCTTCTCCAAGCCACTGCATCATGTAATGTTTTAGCTCTTATTAGCTACGCGCTTTACGTTCAGTGACTGGGAGAAGAGCGAGAATTCATTTTCTCAACTTTATAGTCCTCTTCTCGTTTATACTCCGTGGAGTTGGCCAATACTTCAGCTTTTGCCTTTGCAAGCCGATATCGAATTATAAAGGATTTTTATCAAGACGTATGTGTTTATTCCGACGCCTTGTTTGAACCAATACACTAGAGGGACGGAAGGGGAATGTTTCCGCTGTATTGGCTCAAACAAAGAGCGAAAGCTCTCTGCCCTCGTTTTGGTCATTAATAAGAATTGTGAGTAATTACTAATGTACAAGATCACGTATATTTTAGATTTTTAGAATGCAAGCGTCACTCAATCATGAGCAACCACCCCCATTCCATTTTCAAGAACCGACATACTAGAGAGTAATAGACTTATATTTACTATCAACCCAGAGGACGCATCTGAGCTGAATACTAAATATAATAGAAACAGCATGACGAATGCGAGTTATCTCACACCCCCCACACTGGAATATGTCATTGTAAGTAACTTCATTGGTCTTTACGTCTTAACGCGGGTTCTTACCGCCTTGCCCGCCCTACTATGCGGTATACGTTACCGTGACATTCTCGCATAAGAACGTTTCACTGATGGGTGTACTAATCCTCTTCGATATGCGGTTGTCAAAGGGCTTGTACATTAAGAATACCGTTGATTTCATTATCAAAATTCCCCCTATTTAGTCCCCTTTTTTATCGAGATTTTGTCGACGATTTAAAAATAAAAAAGGCAGGACCATTTAATAATGATCTTGCCTTTTCCTTCAAACTATATACCTTATAAAAAGCGATTATAATTTTACTCTTAAGTAACCTTTTAATTCGCCTTTTCCATGCCAGCCACCCGTATCTGATGTTACCACTACATCATATAATCCAGGTGAAACACCGTTTAGTGGTAATTGTTTAAAGAAATGACCTGCACCAATATCATGACGTTGTACAACAGTTCCGTCTTTTCTAACTAATTCAATCAAACTATTACGATAAGGTACATATCCGTCTACATCAATAGATGTAGCACCCCAGCCATAGCTATTAGAATCAGTACTAAAATGTATACTGTCAGTAGCGCTTTTCGAATCCATTGCAAATGCATCAGAAGTACCAAAAAGAAGTCCGCTTGATAAAACAATACCTGTTAGAAGTGTTTTCCCTAATTTTTTCATTTTAAAACCCCCAAAATTTGTTAACTACAAATATCATTATATAGAAATAACTTTTAAATTTGGTTAAATATGCATAATTACATAATATCTATCGTTTTTGGTTATTAATAGAAATATAATAATCAAATCATCCCCAACGAAGTGGCAATCAATCGAATTGCATTCTTTTTCTTATTGTAGAAGTGATCTCTTTTAATTGATAACTCTTGGTATATAAAACTATCTTTAAGCTTCTCGCCATTTAAGTACTTCATCTTAATTATTTCAGCTTCGTCATAATCAAGAACGTTTTGTAAAGCCTTATCTATTTGCTTAAACTTAATATTACTCACACGTCTTGTGTTGCGTATTTCTGGAAACAAGCTAATCCCTTCCTGTTCTTGCTCTATCTCGTTTTCAAACCGTACCTTTAATGCACGGTACTCTTTAAGAATACTCACCACTTCTTTTTGGATCTTTTTATATGTCTCATCATCGATTTCTGGAAAGAATGCTAATTGCTGCTCCATCTGTAATCCCCCTATTTCAAATTTTGGTTTTTACATTCACATCAGGTACGTGAAATTTTACTAACTCTTTGTTGAATAAGGGAACGATGACTACAATACAGCCCCCACCACACTGTTAGTCATGGTTCCGCTATCCATTAAGCTGTTGTCTTCCTATAAAACGCTGCTATACGTTTCTCTTCGTCGTAAATTCTCCATCCATCATCTAAATGTTCCATTAACTCCTTGTACGTAAATACATCGAAACTCCATACACGTTGTTTACCTCCAAAACCTTCTTCATTACGGTGCAGCATGAACTCTCTTGTACCCTTGTATTTTGGAATCATCTACTCAGCTCCCTTTATTTTCTTATCCAACCTTTCTGCTTGTCCTTCATAACTACAACTAACTCCCGTTTATAACGATATTCAAACATCTTTTTCATATATGGGAAGCGATCGTTAGCGTAGCCTTTGACATCAATAACTTCCTGCGTTCCATCTTTATAAGTGACAAGGAAATCAGCTGTGAATTTCCAATCTCTACGTCTCTTTCGTTTACCATCTCGTGTTGTAATATAAAACCCTTCAAGGAGCATGTACTGAGGTTGTAGCTCAATCTCGACAACCTCAGGATCACTCTTCAATACCAGGTAATACTCTGCTTCTGTTTTACTATCAAACTCAATTCCTAGTGCAACTGTTTTTTTACTATTAATACGGCCTGTCTTCTTTTTGCGCTTAATCAACTAATATCCTCACTTCCTATTCCATTTCCTCTTTACACTCTTCAAGAAAATCAATAACTTCCTGAACATGTTCCTTTGTAGTCATACTCTCCATTACGTATCCTTCATCGTTATAAACATTGACCTTATCTCCTGTAAACTCCATTCCGCACATTCCGTCTGCACCTAGTAGCTTTACGTTACCTTCCATTCTGCTAGCCTCGCTTTCTATTCAAAGGATTATTTTGTTGAATTTTTTACTACCAATCATCAAAAAAATATCTTATAATCACTATATACAAACTTATTTTTAGGAGTAAATAGAATGCCAGTTACACTCGAACTTATTCTTTTCATTCTTCTAGCAATTTGTGCTATTGGCTATTTGATAAAAGAATCTCAAAAAACTAAGAAAAGAACCCTTGGAATGTCACTAGAACTTTTAGTTCTGTTCTGGTCAATATGGAGAATATCGACTATCATAATTCAAATTTTAGAATATAATCTCTCGTGAATAAAACTAAATATTCCGTCAATACTATAGATGACACGGTAATCTTTTCTCCTTGTTCCCCCTTGGAGAACCAGCCGGGCAGTTAGCTTTTGCTAGCTGCTCTTTTATTTGCACATATCATTAAACACCGAATACCTTATGTTTGAAAGTGCTCTGTTTTATCAAAAGGCGATTTGGCGACAATCGCCTTTTTTATTTCTACAAAATGAAATTTTTATTAACTTTCACTACCCTCAAACACTTTCCTATAACCATTCAAAAAACTTTGTCGTACTTGTTCTTCAGTTAAACCTTCTTTTTCAGCAATCTTTTTAATAATTGCTTTCACTTGAGCAGCCATTAAATATCGATCATGATTATCACGTCTTTTAGGATCCATTACGATTACCCGCCTTTCTACTAAAATGAAGTTTTTATAATAAACCTTCAATCTTGGCTATTGCTTCAAATATCGGATAGATCTGTTGTGGGACCACCGCGTTACCTAAGCTTCTAATTCTGTCCACCCGATTGGGAATCCCATCATCTCTTCCCAGAAAACCGGATTGGAACGCCCTCTTTTCCCAGTCAATATCATCAAATAATTTGGAAGTTGTCCCAAATGAGCTCGTTCTCCATTTTTCAACTTCACTAACGTCTTTTCGTAATTGTTGAGGCCCCTTGTATCCGATGCTGTTGGAGTCGGGAAAAAACGAGATAATAAAGACCCTGTCTCTTCTGTGTGGGGCACCGATGGCACAAGCCGGAACAACAAACGGTTGTGAGGTGTAGCCGATGCTTTCCAGGTCAGTAAGCACATTGTCGAGTCCCAATGTGACGTGTCCAGCAACATTTTCACCAATAAACCAAGTTGGTCTGATTTCTTGTAGTAAGCGGAATACTTCTGGCCAGAGGTGACGGTCATCTTCTTCGCCTTTTCTGTCCCCGGCAACACTGAAAGGTTGGCAAGGATATCCTCCTGCCACAATGCTAATTGTTCCAACGTCAACACCACTTTCTTCTAATGATTGTTTTGTAAGTGTTCGTATATCTGGAAAGATTGGCACTGTAGGCCAATGCCTATTTAATATCTTCTGATTGAATGGCTCGATCTCGCAAAATGCCGCTGTTTCAATGCCAGCCCAATCAGCTGCTAAACTTATTCCTCCGATTCCTGAAAAGAGATCGAGCATCTTCATAGTTAATTCTCCTTTTCTAATAAAATAGCGTTTTTGTCTTGTTTTATTTTCTCTCTTTAAAACAAGTGATAACTTCCATATCAGATAAGTTATAATTTTCTCCGTTATCATCCACTGCTACATTAATGAAGTAACTCATCATTGGATATCTTTCTATTTTATAAATATGGCCTTCGGTGAAGTTATTCCCAATGTTACGTATAGCTATATATTCCATGTTGAATCCTCCAAATTAACGATTTTGTATTATTTGTCTGCTAAAAAACTTTTCGCATCATTAAACAATTGACCCTTTGGAACAAAGTTAAATCCGTACTGATTAAAGAAGTCATCATTTGTCATTTGAAACCAATCTTTTGCTAGATCCCATTGATTATGTCCTTTGAATGTTCCGTACCACTTACGTTGATGCGTTTCGTTAATAGTGTTGCTTGATTGAACTGTACTACTCATTTGTATAGGAGATTGCATTCCCATCATTAAACCTGTAGCAATTCTTCTCCCGACTTCCTCTACGTTTTGAGGTAATGCGCTTTCTATTCCTTTCAGGCTTTCAAGAACTTGATCTAATACCTGTGTATCACCTAAAACTTCACGGTTATTTTCGATATGCCAGACGATGTTTCCAAGCTTTTTCTTCAGGTTCACGTTTACCAGTCCTTTCTCTCAAATAAGAATTTTGTTTAAATTACTTCTAGATTCCACATAACCATTTTCTTTAGTGACAAGCTTCATAAAACCAAGTAAGGCATACAATATTAAGAATTTACTCATGAAACACTTTACTTACACCACTTATCATTTTAAGAACACACATATTTGTGTGTTCTATTCTTTTGTAACTAAATAACTATTTTGTTCACTTTTTTGATACATTTATGAAACATCCATGTGTTATCTTCAGTAAGTTCTATTCTTTTTTATAATATCGTGTGAAATATACCAAACCGAGAAGCCCTAGCCCCCTAAGCCTAGGGCTTCTCCATTTAAATACGGATTTTATGCACTTTTATTATTTTCATAAATTTATATATTAATAATACTAAATATATAAATTTATGTTATAATGTCTTTGTGAAACATCACGTGTTTCAAATACAACATTTTTTGATGACCCCTTATCTTTCCGTAAGAGGTCTTTTTTTTATAGCTATTTTGTTTAAATTCACCTTAATTCGCATCTAGTTTTCTTAACATTCAAATTAATAACTGTATAATATAATTAAACTATTTGTATGAGAGGTGATTTTTATGAAATGGAAACAAAAATACAATCCAAAGTATCTCTTTTACCGCATGTATAGTTATATTTATAAAGCTCTTGATGATATATCATGGTCCTTAAAATAATTTAGATTGGTATGAGTACACATTTACTGTGTGCTCATACCACAGTTCCAAGAACGATCCTTAACCTTGTGTTACGCGTCATAACGCTATGCCTCCTAATCCAAATCCATGATCTCCGCTAACGTCCTTGTACTTATCACCGTTTTTATAATTTGAATTCTTCCGTGCTTTGCTATTGCATCGCTCTTTGCATCTTCTTCACTTTTTGCTTCAAACCAATCAATTTTTTGTTTCAAATCGTGATCATAGAAGTGAACTTCAAACGTAGGCGTTATAGCGTTGTGACTACCGCTACACAGAAATCGTTTAGAAGTACTAGTAGCTGTATAGTCAAAGCTTCCTATAACGTCCTCAAAAGAGAGTTGATCGCTTCTCATGCCACAACGCCTGTTTTCTCTTCCTGTTGCATACAATGAATTTCCATTAACCTCGCTATAACGGCATGACGCTTTCTATCCACTTCCTCATGCGTTTGATTCCCCGCTTCGCAAACGCATGGTCCAAATTGATACATACCCATTCCAATACTGTTTTGAATTACTCCAGTTCCGTTACACGCGCACATAATCGTCATCCTTTCTTATTACAACTTCGATATTGCGATCCGATATTTGAGCTACCGCAAAGGCCAAGTTATTGTGACCCGCTATTTGTAAGCGTAATTTGTTGAAGATATACAGTAATTCTTTATCTGAAAATTCAGTTTTCTCTCCTGTTTGCTGTCGCAGTAATTGCCCTTCCCTTTTTTCAAGCACATCAATTTCTATACCATTCTTAGCTTCTTCTATTTGCTGTTGCACTTCCCTTATACTTTTGCGGTACCCGTAGCGCTTGCTTACCGCTTTGATTAAATCAAACAATGTTTTTGTTTCGATCCTTCTTACAGTTGGATCACCGTAGCATATTGAGCAAGCAGTTATCATTTTTTCTTCAACATGCACTTCGTGAATATCGATGTTATCAATCGCTGCACCGCATATATCGCAATATGGTTTAGATGGAGCTTGTATATCATCAAATAACATTTTCATATCCCCCTTAGAATGGTAGAACTTTTCTTCTATAATCCTTTGTATCTTTGAAAACTAATGCTCTAAACCCATTGAAGATTCGTGATACAATTCGTTCATCGTATGCGCCTTCTAAACGCTCGCCTGTAAGGTTTGTAGTGAAAATAGTAGATTTACCTTGTCTTCCATCAAATACATCAAATAAGACCCTATTAATGAAGTTTGTTGCTTTTATATCAGTATCTAACGCACCTAATTCAGCTCCCAAGTCATCGACTATTAATACTTCTGCATGTACTAAAGCTCGTATAATTTCGTCCTCAGTTAAGGAGGAATCTTTTTTGAATGTACTCTTAATTTTCCGTAGCAATTCACCGACTGTGACAAAAACGACTGATATTCCAGATCCTGCTAGTTCTTCTGCGATAGCATAAGCAAGATGCGTTTTCCCTGCTCCGCAATTCCCGGCCATAATGGTGTTAAATATCTTTCCGTTGCGATAATCCTTCGCGATGCCCTTTGCAAGTTCAAGGTTCTTTGTTCCTTCCTCGCTAGTCGGTTTGTAATTATCAAAGTTCGCTTTCCTAATGTTGCTATCGGCAATCATGCTTTGTTGATGGAATAAGTGTTTTTGCTTATTTTTTTGATCAGCTTCCCATTTTGTCTGTTCATGTTCTTGGAGTTTTTTACTTTCGTTTTCAAGGTAACAACGCGGACATACAACTTGTCCTTTAAAATTCATTTTTGTCATATTATGAGTTCCACAAGTATCAGAAGCCATAGTCATATTGACCCTTTTGGCTATAGCGTCTGGCACTGCTGTTATCGCTCTCTGCATTGTTATTCGCTCCTTTTCTAGATTTCATTTGAATTGTTAACTGGTCAAACTTTTCACGTAGTTTCTTAGGAGATAAGATATTCCCTTGCCAGAATGGATCTGCTTGGCACCAATCAATAACATCTTTAATCTCTTTTAATTCACGATTATCTTTTTCACGCATTAATCTGAAATCATTTGCCCATGTATCAAAATTAGGCTGCTTTTGTTTCGAATTATTACTTTTAATTTTTTCGAACAAATATTTAGCAGCGTTAGTGTCGCAAGTTTTAAACTTGAGACGAGAAGTCTTTTTATTTGTAGTAATCTCTGTAGTATTCTTTGTAGTAATCTCTGTATTTGTCCCACGTTTCAATGTGGGAGCCTCTCCCTTTTTAGTGTGGGAGCCTCCCTCGTTATAATGTGGGAGGGTATCACTTTCTAATGTGATAGAGTCTTGATATAAAACAGAAATTTTTTCAATATTCCCAACAACGGGTTCTACATACATTACATTATTGTGTCGTATCCCGTTAACTACGATGGTGCGAAATTCAATCAAAATTAGTTTTCTTTTTAGTAAGTATTTACATGCTTCTAATACTTGTCGTTTCGTAAAACCAAATGAGTCTGCCAGCTGCTGATAGCTCTTTTGAAGCTTGTCCGCCTTAAATTTTTGTCTGTAACGAATTTCATTTGTTTTTTCATCACGAATCTCAGTTGGTTTATACCAGTAAAAGATTTCACTTAAAACGGTAATAGCAACCATATACGGCTTACCATTATCTAAAGTAAGGTGTTTAAACCAACCTTGGTCCATCGTATTACCACGTAAGTTTATTCTTGCGATTTTCATCACGTTGTTGTTCATTCAGTTCACCTTCTTCATTAAACGCTTTCTCTTTCGCATACCGCTATATCGCCTTGAATTTCAATTATTTTGTAGCCAGGATAGCGATCAGGAGTAATGTATTTAATCGCCTTCAATTTCGCTTCCTTCTCGTTTTTTACGCCCTTCCATACCCATGACGGAAGAACAACTTTCGATTGATTCTTATCTAACATAGGCTTTCACTCCTTATTTACTTAGAAGAAACGACTGTGATATAATAGAGGTACAAATATTGAGTCGTTTCATTAACCAGTCGATTAGGGGTAATCGGCTGGTTTTATTTTGTTTTGATTAATCGTAATCAGGATTTGTTACTTCTAACTCAACTGCATCTTCATCAATGATTAACTTCGCTTTACGTGCATACATTTTGAATAGAGTTTGTTCCATTCCATAAAAGCCACCCATGATTGTTTTTGCGTCAAATTCTTTGAATTCTTTTGTGTCTCTGTAGTGACGTCTTTGTTCACGAATTTTAATATTTTCAACAATATTGCTCTTTTGATTTACACAAATTTGGTATTTGCAATCGTATTTGTCTTTATCGGATTCTGCATCGAAGTACACATAAGTGAAGCAATAACTATTTTCTACATGCATCGACATTTCATGGTAGTCTTCGTAACCCATTTCATCTAAATCTTCAATTTCTTTCACTAGATCCTTCATAATCTCAGACAGCTTATATTCTTCTTTTGAATGTAGAAGCAGTTCATCTAACTGTTCTTTAATGCGATTAACACCCTGTACATACAAAACCGCATTAAAATGTTCTTGAATAGTTGAAACAATAAAGTGGTTATAAGACGGGATATCTAATTCACTAAGATTAATTTGAAGTTGTTCTTTTACCTGTTTTTCAAGCATTTCACCAAAATCACTATAACTTCTTAAAGAACGGTCAATTACATTTTTAATCGTTTCTTCTAACTGCGCTTTAACTATCTTTTCAACATAACCTTCATTTTTTAACTTTGCTAAAGAGTCATTAATCATTAAATTTAAATCCATTTTCAATTCCCCATTTCTCTCATTTGTTGATGCTTTCACGCATCGGAATATCCAGGAACCCATTTACTAGGTGGGGGATACCATTAGATTCCTGAATATTCCGACAAGCGAAGGCTTGTCTTATCCTTGTAGGATTTCCCGCCTTTTTGTCGAATTACTTAGACGGAAGGAGGTGTTTTTTATGAGATTCGATGGTGCCCTTGTTAAAGAACAAGGAGTAACATTTGCCATAGTAGTTGTTAAGCGTTCTGCTTTGAATAGTTCTAACCGAGAAGAAGTCCGAAGAGACTTCGCTCGTTTTTTTCCGTTAGGAACTCCAGTAATTTTAATGGCTCAAGATTCTAGCGGTACTCCAACTTATCATGGTAGAACTGATATTGTTAATTTCTTAGCTAATATCGATCCTACTCGCATTCCTTGGCAACGTTATTCTGCTTAATTGGTCTCGCTAGAGAATTAATGTCTTTAGTATCTGTTAGTTTTATAACTTCAGAGGAATTTAAAATTTTCTCGAATTCAGATTTAGACATTGAGTTTCCCTTTGCGAATGCCATTGATTCAGCCTCTGTTACCGCAGGGGCTTGTTTCTTGTTTTCTGCCATAATTCTCACCTCCTCTCTATTTAGCTAAAGTAATAAACTCCTTATGCATTTCCTCAACCTTATCTGCGCTGTTATGTATCCCTCTAGCTCTTAAATCACGAATCATCCTGATAATGTTTACTTTCGCTTCTTTATCCCGCTGCTGTCTATCCATCACTTTTCATCCTTCATCAACTGCTTTATGCTTTTGTAGTTCAATCCTACAAAGATGAGAAATACAACCAATACCATGAAATATGAGTATGTGCTTTCCTCCATTGTTTACACCGCCTTCTGTTCTTGTTCTTTCTTCAGTCGGTCTATGATGTAAGCTTGTCCTTTTGGGGTTACGTAAGGTGTTAGCCATGTGAAAGGCTCTCCGTTAGGTTTTTCTTTTACACCTTGTACAACTTCGAAGTAACCACTGTCGATTGCTTTCTGAGTTGGTTCATTTTTATTTTTGAAGATTAATCCCCACTCTCGAAGTGTTGCGAATAATCTCTTTTGACCTGTTTTGATACCATGTTTTGCTGCTAACTTAGCAACTTCGCTCACCTTTAGTGATTTATTTGACTGCATACACGCTTCTGCGAATGTTACGAGTGGTTGTTGCTGTACAATTTGTTGTTGCGCTGCTGCCAGCTTCTCTTTCTCTTCTTTTAATTTAGTGAGAAGACCGATTGCAAAGTCTGGATTTGTTACCGCTTGTTCCAGGACTTGATCTGTCATGTACGCTCCGTGTTTTCTAATAGAAGGAAGCACTTCTTCAAATACCCATTTTTCGAACTGTTCCGCTTGTGGAAGTTTTGATTTGACGATTAAGCGGTATAAGTTAGGTTCGTTTATAAACCGTTTTTGTTGTTGTCTTCCTAATGAATCTGTGACTGCTACGCTGTAGCACCCATCTTCTTTACAATTTTTACGAATAGCTTGCTGTGGATTTGAATATCCTAATACCTTCGCAACATCAGTTGCTGGGAAGTATTCTTTTCCCTCATTAATAAGAATTTCTAAGTTACCGAACATGTTATGCGAGAAATTTTTCAATTCGTTCATTTGGTTTACTCCTCTCAATTTGTAAATCTTAGGTTTACTTTAATTATTAAAAAAAAGGTCTTTCGGATTTTCCTCAAGAGCAATTGCAATTTTTTCTGCTAAGTCTATTTTCAAGGTTCTTTTTTCGTTTTCAATATACCAGTAGTGCATTTTAGTGATTCCGACTTTATTGGCAACGTCTTGGCAAGACATCCCTTTTTCTAGTCGTTTTTGTTTTAACTGCTTCAAGTTATTTCCTCCCTTCGTTGCCTGTGATTTCATTATAAGTAAACCTCAAGTTTATTACAAGTACTTTTTTAAAAAAAACTCAAATAAATTTTATCTTGTGGTAAACACTACGTTTACTTTATACTTTATGTATCATAAACACTTTAATAAAAGGGGACGTTAATATTGATCGGGGAAAAAATAAAAGAACTCAGGAAAAATAGTAAGATAACACAAGAGCAACTGGGTAATGCTATTGGAGTATCTAAAATGGCTATTTCTTATTTTGAAAAGGGAAAGAAAGCACCTGGGCGTGAAACTTTAGAAAAAATAGCTGACTACTTTAATGTAACTACTGATTACTTATTAGGAAGATCAGAAGATCCAGAGCTTAATGAGGAAGAGAATAAGACCGTTACTGAAGAAGGTAAAAATATAATGACATTAATCGAAAGTCTTCCGGAGGATGAGCGAAAGAAAGCTTGGGAGCAATTAGAGATGTATGTGAATTACATGCAAACTAAAAAGAATAATTAATCAAAGAAGACTACCTTATACGGCAGTCTTCTTTTTTATGTATTTGGTTTTTCTTTGTATGATTCATCTAGGACAATTTTCAAAATATCCTCTGCTTTTGAATTCCCCTGCTTTAACCCTAATTTAGCTGCCATTCTTACTAATTGCTCTTTCGTCATCTCTAATTCTCCCCTTGCATCCCGTTTTTTATATGTGAACTCACTTAAAGTGGAAAGTTTTTGTCGTTACAGTCAAAATGTTTCCATTCCCTATAAAGCAGAAATGACACTATCAAATTTGATAGTGTCATTTCATATATATTTATTAACCGCCACCAGGGCCCGGATCATTCATGTACAAAATAATATTTTGTTCTTTAGCACTTTGCACCTTATCTTTTTCTTTCACCTGAAAAGCTGTGATAGAAAGACAAGCTACAGTAGCAATAGTTAAAACCGCTTTGATAAGCTTATTTTTCAAGTGTTTCACCACCTTTTATGAATAATTCAATTATAACATTTCAAGACTGTTTTTGGTAGAGAAATATAGAAAAAATCACCTGATTTAGAAAAACTTTCCGCGGACATTTCTAAGTATTTTTTCCCTTCTTCTCCTCCAACTGCAAGACCCATATAATATAGTTGGAAACTGCTAAGATAACCGTTTTTTTCTTGTAAAGCCTTTAAAATTTTAATAGCTTTTTCATTTTCGCCTAACTTTACAGATAAAAATGCTTTTTCAGCTTTATCTAGTTCTTCAAGGCTTATAGTATGTAGATCTTTCTCGTGATGTATTTTTAAAAATAAAAGTGTGTTTAATACTTTCTCTCTTCTTATTTCTAACTTCTTATTCGCAGGATCTCCAATAATATCTAATGATATTTCCATATACTCTCTTGCTCTCTGATAATCTGAGAAAACATAACTCTCCCCAACTTTACAGTATGCAACTGCTTTAGTGCTGACATAACAATTCGTTTCATCATTAATTATTTCAAAACATAAATCACGAGCTTTATCTAAATTATTTTCGTGTAATTCCACAAAAATGTTCATTTCTTTTATTCTTAATAAAAACGAATCCCTTAATGTTCGGCACTTAATTTGTAGAATGTCAGGTAACAATTGCTGAATATATTCATTTACCATCTTGTAATTACCTAAATCAAAAAAAGAATATATTGTATTTAAAACCGATATTATTACCAGCTCATTGTCTGTATATTTTTGATTCTTTCTCATTTTATCGACTTTCTCAAAGAACATCTTAGGAGTGATTGTGTTTTCGCTTCTTTCTCGCAAAGTTTTGTATAACGGAACCAAGTTTAAGTTTATCCGTACAGTTTTTGAATTCCCTTTTTTCTTTTCTTTTTCGTCTTTCTTGTTTGTAAGACTCGTTATCTGTTGCATTACCTCATCTTGAAGCTCATACTCTCCGAACATATCTAATACTTCAAGAGCTAGTTTTAAGTTTTTATGAGATAAAATGGGTATCATCTTTTTTATCCATTTTCTACGAAATTCCACATCATTTGGTTTGTATAATTTTAGTACGTCAACAAAATGCATGAAATCGAATTTTCCTTTTGTGCTGAAATAACCATTTACCGTAGTATGTGTTACATCAAAGCGTTTAGCTAGTTTTCTGTTAGTGTAACCGTTTGATTTTAATTTTTCATTCATATTACTCAATAGTTCTTGCACGATATTTGCTCCCCTTTATTCGGAACAAAAGACACGTTATACCCAATTTGTTACATTTAAGGAAAACGCGTCATTATATCTAGGTTGTGTGTTATAATTATGTATGAAGACTTATGACAAGAGTTCCCCTAAGGCCTTTTAGGGTGGACGGTGTAAGGGTGTTAGCGCACCACTTGCACAGTCATGGGTCTTTTTTACGTCCGTTTTTAGTTATTTACATAATACCACAACTTTCCCAATATTCAGTCGTATAGTTATCTGATTTTTATTGAGAAAGTTTGAAAAACGCTATATATCAACGTTTTTCGTTTTAAAAAATCTCGAATCAAAGAATTCATATGAATATTTTACCACTTAACAAACATTTGTTCTATACATATTTGTTAAGTCTGCAAAAATACCTAAATAGTTTCAAAAAGTCAGAGTATCGACCAATTATGGTATAGTGATAAGGCAATTATTATACTCAAACTATGAAAACTACAGTCGGACAAAACATTAAAAATCTCAGAAAGTCTTTCGATTTAACGCAAGAACAATTATCTGAGAGAACAGGTTTATCACGCGGACAAATTAAAAATTGGGAAACTGATCGTCATGAACCTGATCTTGAAAGCTTAAAGGTAATTGCGTCGTTTTTTAACACCTCCACAGATGCTCTTCTTAACTTCGAGAACAGGAAAGAAGATGCGTTATTAGGATTACTATTCAATGACATCCAACGAGCTTATGAGGAGTTAGATGGACGTCAGCAAGGCCGTTTTGCAAAACAAGTTTCATTGTATGTGAAAATGTTGCAAAACAACAAGGATATATTGTGATTTGATTTCATGATAAAAGAAATCATTTCCAATGACCAGTGGTAAAATTTTACATAATTTAACCGTTTTACCCAAAGGGAGCTTCGGCTCTCTTTTTTTATTTCCTTTCGACAAAATATGACAATATTATAATTAATTGTTTGCTATGATAAGCTCGGAAATCTTACATTTTACATAACTGGAGGAACGAAAATGTATAAAAAAATGGGTACAATTGCTTTAGCAGGAGCACTTGCTTTTAGTTTAGGTGCATGTGGTGAAACAGAAGTTAAAGAAGTAAGTAAAGACAATGCTCCTAAACAAGAGGAAAAAAAGGACAAAAAAGCATCTACTGAAAACAAAGTTTATAAAATCGGGGATACAGTAGAAGTTAATGGTCTACAACTAACTTTCAGTTCAGCTAAATTCGTTGAACCTAACGAATACATCAAAGCTGAAAAAGGAAAAGTTTTAGAAATCGCATTTAATGCTAAAAACAACGGCAAGAAAGATATATATTTCGGAACTTCTGAATTAAAAATCGCTGATGCTGAAGGTAACCAATTCAAAGAGTACTTTGGTGGAGGAGATTCATTCGTAAACGAAAATATCGCACCAGGTAACCAAATCACTAATAAAATGACATTTGATGTTCCCGAAGGTGATAAATTCGTCGGCACATTCAAACCAACATTTACATTCGATGAAAAATCTGTCAAATTCGAATTTGACGTGGCTAAATAAGGAGAATTTAAAATGAAAAGAACAACTGAATTTGTATTAGGACTTATTGGTGGTATTTTTGGTATTATTTGTGCATTTATCGCTTTAATGATCGGCGGTATGGGAGCCGCGTTTGAAGCAGAAGGCGCTGACAGCATCATTGGTTTAGGATGGGGAGCGGTTGCTCTATCAATCTTAGGAATCGTTGGCTGCGTAGTAGTTAAAAAGAATGCTAAAGTTGGCGGTATCATGATGACAGTTGCTGCTATTGGCGGGTTCATCTGTATCTCTATCTTTTACTTATTACCAGGAGTATTATTATTGATTGGCGGATTAATGGGTATCTTCCGTAAAGATAAAGCTGCTGTATCTGCTTAAGATATTTATATTAGGGGTTTCGCCACATCGCTATCAAGCTAAGCTTATGCAAAGTCAATTTTAGGCGAGATTGTTTCTTTTTCAAAAGGGCAAGTTTAGGTGATTGAAAGATTTGCATACGAAATAAACCCTAACGGGTTTCACTTTTTTGAATTAAGCGGCTTGATTATCAGACATAGTACAATTGTAAACGACACCTAATATATCAAAGACCGTTTTTTTCTCATATCGATGAGATTTCCGCCCGTTTTGCTGTAGGAGATTGAACAGGCGAAGTAACACCTTTGATAGCTCTTGGGTGTTTTTTTGTATAGTTTGGAATAGAAGAAGAAAATAGTCTTTAATCATATATATGGCTTTATACTCACTAAGC
>NZ_JBKEZY010000018.1:0-48485 GCF_053345335.1 Bacillus sp. M5A3_1b
ATGTATTAGGCACGCCGCCAGCGTTCATCCTGAGCCAGGATCAAACTCTCCAATAAAGTTAGTTTGTCTAGCATCTAAAAATAAAAATTGACGTTTCACATTGTTTGTTTCGTTCAGTTTTCAAAGAACTCATCCGCCGCTCGGAAGCGACTTTATCAATATAACATTTCGTTATATTTTCGTCAACAACTTTTTTCAATAAGTTGTTTTTCGTTTGTTTTGCTTGTTACCTTTCGTGGCAACGAATATAAATATACCAGTTTGATTATTAAAATGCAATAGTTTTTCTAATAAAATTTTTAACTTAGTAAAAAAGTATAAAAACAGCACATTTCTTCTATATAAATATAATTTCTCGCACCATCAAGAGCTACTATCCCTGCGTAGCTCATACTCAAATAAAAAAAGCTTTGGAGAAATCTCCAAAGCTTAGTCTTGTTTATGACGCATAGCAGGGAATAATAATACATCACGAATAGATGGTGCATTCGTTAACAACATAACAAGACGATCAATACCAATTCCTAGCCCACCTGTAGGAGGCATACCGTACTCAAGAGCTTCAATATAATCATCATCCATCATGTGAGCTTCATCATTACCTTGTTCGCGCTCTTTTAATTGCGCTTCAAAGCGTTCTTTTTGATCAATCGGATCATTTAGCTCAGTGAATGCATTTGCATGTTCACGTGCAACGATAAATAATTCGAAACGATCTGTGAATCGTGGATCTTCGTCATTCTTTTTCGCAAGTGGCGAAATTTCTACCGGATGACCGTAAATAAATGTTGGTTGAATTAATTTATCTTCTACTTTTTGTTCGAAGAATTCGTTTATAATATGACCAACTTCCATCGTATCCTTAATACCTACATTATGTTCTTTTGCAAGTTCACGCGCTTCTTCTACACTCATTGGATTCCAGAAATCCGCTCCAGAATGTTCCTTGATTGCATCTACCATATGAAGACGTGTCCATTCTGGTTCTAGATTAATTTCATAATCACCATATTGGATTGTTGTTGTACCTAGTACTTGCTTCGCAATATGCGCAACCATATTTTCTGTTAGTTTCATAATATCTTTATAATCAGCATACGCTTCATATAATTCAATCATTGTAAACTCTGGATTATGACGAGTTGATACACCCTCATTACGGAATACACGACCGATTTCATAAACTTTTTCTAATCCACCCACAATAAGGCGTTTTAAATGAAGTTCAATTGCGATACGCATATATAATTCCATATCTAACGCATTATGGTGCGTAATGAAAGGACGCGCAGAAGCTCCACCTGCAATTGCATGCATCATAGGTGTTTCCACTTCAAGATAACCATTGTCATCTAAGTATCTTCTCATTTCACGAATGATTTTACTACGAGTAACGAATGTTTCACGGCTTTCCATACTTGTGATTAAGTCTAAGTAACGTTGACGGTAGCGTTGTTCAACATCTTTTAATCCATGATATTTATCCGGTAACGGACGAAGAGATTTCGTTAATAGTGTAAAGCCCGTTGCCTTCACCGAAAGTTCTCCAACGTTCGTTTTGAACACTTTACCTTCAATACCTACTAAATCACCTAAATCTGCTGTTTTAAATAATTCGTACTCTTCATCTCCAACAGCATCTTTACGAACATAAATTTGAACTTGTCCATGTAAATCTTGAATATGTGCAAATCCAGCTTTTCCTTTACCGCGTTTTGTCATAATACGACCAGCGATAGAAACAGAGATTTCTTTCTCTTCTAATTCTTCTTTAGAGAACTCTCCATATAAGCTTAATAAGTCATTTGTTGCATTTGTACGTTCAAATCGTTTACCAAACGGATCGATTCCTTGCTCACGTAAGTTATGTAACTTTTCACGACGAACAAGCAATTGGTCGTTTAATTCTTCGTGGTTCATGTTATCCATGGTATTGATATCACTCCAGCTCTATTAATTTTTACAATATATACAGTATAGCATTTTCTACTCAACTAGAAAAACTGCCAGCAACTAGCTGGCAGTTCTTCTTTCTTTCACGTAATTATAGGAAGTGTATAGAAGAATGTCAATCTTCCCTATCTATTATTAACCAACGTGAATTGTTTGTTGTTTCGCTTCTACTTCTTCTACAAATGCACTTAATACATTCGCAAGGTCCTCACGCGTATTACAAGCATTGATACCATTACGTACAGTTGCATTACCACGAACACCCTTTAAATACCAGGCTGCATGCTTTCTCATCTCTCTTACAGCGACATTTTCGTTCTTTAAATCGATAAGACGATCTAGATGCAACATACATACGTCAATTTTCTCACGCACTGTCGGTTCCGGCATTAATTCACCTGTTTCCAAATACTTTACCGTACGATAAATCATCCACGGGTCCCCAAGGGCAGCGCGACCAATCATAACACCGTCTACACCAATTTCATCAAGCATACGCTTTGCATCTTGTGGCGTTTCGACATCACCATTTCCGATAACCGGGATATTTACAGCTTGCTTTACTTGTTTAATAATATCCCAATCCGCTTTCCCTTCATACATTTGTACTCGTGTACGTCCATGAACCGCTACTGCTTGTCCGCCAGCACGCTCAACAGCTTTCGCATTCTCAATTGCAAAAATATGATCTGCATCCCAACCAATACGCATCTTAACTGTAACCGGCTTTTCAACAGCATCTACAACTGCCGCTACCATTTCATATATTTTATTTGGGTCTAAAAGCCACTTTGCTCCCGCGTCACACTTAATGATTTTCGGTACTGGGCAACCCATATTAATATCAATAATGTCTGCTGTCGTATATTTATCTACGTATTTCGCAGCATCTACAAGAGTTTCTTTCTCTCCACCAAAAATTTGTAAACTTAATGGCTTTTCTCTTTCATCAATATATAACATATCTAATGTTCTTTTGTTATTAAGTAATATCGCTTTATCACTTACCATTTCAGCACAAACTAAACCTGCACCAAATTCTTTTACTGTTAAACGGAATGCAGAGTTACACACTCCCGCCATCGGTGCTAATACAACCGGGTTTTTCATCTCAATATTTGCAATCTTTAACACTCGACTTACTCCTTCCTTCATAGTCACTTCGGCATTAATTCCTCCACTGAAACCTTTAATGCCTTAGCAACTTCCACTACAAAATCTTGGGAAGGCGATCGATTCCCTCTCTCAACTTCACCTAAAACAGATACAGATACCCCTAACTCTTTCGCAAAACCTTCTTGTGTATAACCTTTTAGCTTTCGAAAAGCACGAATGCGTCTTCCCCATTTTTCTGCTTCCATACCGTTACTCCCTCTCGCCTTTTCATTTCTTCTACTTGTGAACGTGAAATGTTTTGTTTTATATCTTGATTAATCTCTAACAACGGAACGATAACAAAAGCTCTTTCGAACATCCGCGGATGCGGAACAATAAGATTCTCTGCTTCAATATTTTCTTGATTATATAGTAAAATGTCAAGGTCGATGGTCCTCGGACCCCATCTAATTTCCCTTTTTCTTCCTAAATCATTCTCTACTCTTTGTGTAATTTTCAATAATTCTTGCGGTGATAAATTGGTAGAAATTTTTATAACTAAATTTAAAAAGCAACTTTGGTCAGTATAGCCAACTGGCTCTGTTTCATATACAGATGAAATATCGTTAACTTGGATATACGGGTTTTTGTTTAAAAACTGAATCGCTTCAGTTAAATACGTATAACGTTCTCCGATATTTGAACCTAATGCAATGTAAGCTATATTATTCATGGACGTTCTCTCGTAATTTCCACTGCTACAGCACGATAATGCCCAGGTATCGGCGGATCTGGTTTAATTACTTTAATTGTACAACGGAAAATACTCTCATATTGTTTTAATATATCTGCAGCAATATTTTCAGCGATACTCTCTACAAGCTTATACGTTCTATCTTCAACAACTTTTCTACATAACTCGAAAAGCTCTCCATAATTGACAGAATGCTCTAAGTCATCACTTTCTCCTGCCTGTTTCAAATCCAACTCCACCGTTAAGTCCACTTTAAATCTCTGACCCAATTTATTTTCCTCTGGGAATACACCATGATAACCGTAAAACTCCATATCATGAACATAAATTTTATCCAATTACTTTACCCCCTTACCAATCATCGCATCCATCATCTTAGCCATACGTGCCATTTCCTTCACATCATGAACACGAACAAACTCACAACCCTTTTCAATGCCGAGACAAACGGTAGCTCCTGTTCCCTCAAGACGTTCCTCTACCGGTAAATCTAACACATGTCCAATAAAGGACTTTCTTGAAGTACCTAAGAGAACTGGATAACCCAGTACGTTTAACTGTTCTAAATTACGCATCGCTTCTAAATTTTGTTCAGGTGTTTTAGCAAAACCGATGCCTGGGTCTAAAATGATATTCTCATCTCGCACCCCAGCATCTTTAGCAATTTTGATGCTTTCATATAAATCAGCAATCATATCAGCCATTAAATTGCGGTAATTCATGTTATCGCGATTATGCATCAAGATAATAGGTACATCATAATGAGCTGCAACTTCAGCGATTTTTGGTTCCGCCTTTGCTCCCCAAACGTCATTAATAATATGAGCGCCAGCTTCGATTGCTTGTTTTGCAACTTCAGCTTTATACGTGTCGATAGAAATAGGCAACTCCACTTCTTTTGCAACCGCCTGAATCATCGGAACAACTCGCTTTATTTCTTCTTCCACCGATACTTTAGCAAAACCCGGGCGAGTAGATTCACCGCCGATATCAATAATATGAGCACCTTCATCTCGCATTTCTTTCGCATGGCGCACCGCAGCCTCTACCTCGTTGTAACTCCCACCATCAGAAAACGAATCTGGTGTTACATTTAAAATCCCCATAATTAAAGTTTTTTCATTTAAGTTCAATGTATATTCGCCGCAGCGCAAATCATAATCCCACTTCAAACTACACATCTCCTCTTCGCAATTCATTTCTGCTCCACAATTTCTCTCTCTGCATTTCATAAAGACTCATAAACCTTTTTGTAACCATACCTACTTTACCCGGGAAATCTCGTCCCTCTATATGATAAAGCGGGACAATTTCTTGAATCGAGTTTGTTACGAAGACTTCATCAGCTGAAAGTAATTCATCTTTTGTAAAGAAACCTTCCTTCACTTCGATGCCCAGCTCTTCAGCAACCTTTATAATAAACGCACGAGTGATACCATTTAAAATCCCTGTTTTTAGCGAAGGTGTATACAAAATATCACCTTTCACGAAAAAGAGATTCGAAACAATACCCTCTGCAACATAACCTGTTTCAGTAAGGAAAATACCTTCCTTATTCACAACATTTCCAATTTCACGTTTCCCTAAAATGTTATTTAAATAATGATGAGACTTTAAGCGAGACGCACCCTCTGGTGTATTTCGCACTTGTTTTAAAACAACCCCTTCTTTTTCCACTACATCTTCGGGGGCTGCTAAAGGTTTTATAAAAACAATAACAGACGGCTCTTCATACATTTCCGTTTGCAATCCAATTTCATCTATACCCGCTGATACATTAAAACGTACATATGCATGCTCTAATTCATTCTTAACGAGTAAATTCTGCAAAATAAGCAGTACTTCATCTTTCGTCATTGTCCATTTAATTTGCAATGTATCCAGTGCATCTATTAAACGGTCATAATGATCATCCAATAAGAAAGGATGACCATTATAAATACGAAATGTCTCAAAAACTCCAAGACCATATAAATAACCATGATCATAAGGAGAAATTCTCGCTTCACTTGCTTCTACATACTCACCATTTACGTAAATTAACACGATGTCACACTTGGGCTGTATTTACGAATGAAATTCTGCAACAACTCTTTCCCGTGGGAAGTCATAATTGATTCTGGATGGAACTGTACACCTTCAATCGGTAATGTTGTATGACGGAGCGCCATAATTTCCCCTTCTTCTGTCCAAGATGTTACCTCTAAGCAATCAGGTAACGTCTCTTTCTTAACGATAAGGGAATGATAACGTGTCGCAGTAAACGGATTAGGGATATCCGAAAAAATCGTCTTTCCGTCATGATGCATAAGCGACGTTTTCCCATGCATTAAGCGCTCCGCACGTATAACCTCTCCGCCAAACACTTGTGCAATGGATTGATGTCCAAGACAAACCCCAAAAATCGGAATCTTCCCAGCAAAGTATTGAATAACCTCCATACTAATACCCGCTTCATTAGGACTACACGGACCTGGCGAAATCATTAAAAAGTCTGGTTTCATATTCTCAATATCTGAAATAGTCACTTCATCGTTACGTTTAACAACAAGCTCTTGTCCAAGTTCTCCAAGAAACTGCACTAAATTAAATGTAAAAGAATCATAATTATCAATCATTAATATCATTTCTCTCACCTAACCGTTTCTTCGCTACGTTCTTTTGCACGCCATAAAGCAATCGCCTTTTTTAACGACTCTTTATATTCATTTTCCGGATTCGAATCAATTACAATTCCCGCTCCTGCTTGTACATGCGCTTTTCCATCTTTAGCAAGCAGTGTTCTAATTACAATATTCAATTCTGTATCTCCAGAATAACCGATCCACCCGATTGAACCTGTGTAAATCCCTCGACGAACAGGTTCTAATTCTTCAATAATTTCCATCGTACGTATTTTCGGAGCACCAGTAATTGTTCCCCCAGGGAATACAGCCTTCACTAAATCAAAAGCATCTTTATCTTCTTCCACCTCACCACGCACATTAGAAACAATATGCATAACATGTGAGTATTTCTCAATTACCATAAATTCATCTACTTCTACAGTGCCATATTTACAAACACGCCCTAAATCATTTCGTTCTAAATCCACAAGCATGACGTGCTCTGCTCTTTCTTTTTCATTCTCAATTAATTCTTTTGCTAATTCTTCATCCTCTTGCTCATTCGCCCCTCTAGATCTCGTTCCAGCAATCGGTCTTGTACTTACTTCGGTTCCCTCTTTCTTAATTAGCAACTCTGGCGATCCACTAACAATTTGAAAATCCCCGAGCTCCAAGTAACCCATATATGGAGATGGGTTAATCTCACGAAGACTTGTATAGATTTCTAGTGGGTGTGTTTGTAACGTTCTTTCTTGCCTTGTCGACAAGTTTACTTGGAACACATCACCAGCCCCAATATATTCTTGAATACATTCAACCGCCTTCATAAAACTTTCTTCTGTAAAAGCAACTGTTTCACTTTTCTCTTCAGGACATGCAAAAGGTATATTCACTTCTGGCGCTTCTGTCGCCCAAAGAATCTTCCATTCATTTAATCGCTCTTTTGCCTCTTCATGCTTATCTACATAATGTGTAATAATCCATAATACTTTTTCTTTTTGATCATAAACAAACACATCATCAAATAATAAAAAGAATATATCAGGTATATTAATGTCATCCTCCGCATGGGAAGGGAGTTTTTCAATATAACGGATGCAATCATAACTAAAGTAACCAATTGCACCACCTTGAAATGGAGGGTATTCCGGATTATAGTCCGTTTTCCATCGCTCCATATATTCCTGCATTAAATCTAATGGGTTTCCTTGTTTTATTGTTTCCTTACCACTTTCGCTTATATGTAACGTTTCACCCTTCCCTCGGATTACCGCTACTGGGTTCAACCCCACAATGTTATAACGACCGCCACGTCCACTCTCTAACAAAATATGTTGCGGTTTATCCTTAGAAAGAAATTTATACTGCTTAAAGAAATCTAACTGATATGGAATAGAAAGCGCTAAAGATTTTCTTCGTTGCATATCAACACCCCGTCTTCTTTTATCCCACCCTCTTAGATTAACCACCTCAAACTATATTCGTTATATATATAAAGTGGTTATACTCGAAGGCTAGTGAAAATAAATTAATTATACTACCTCTTATTTTACATGAAGTTTTCTAGTCATTCACTCTTTTCCTATTTCCAATCTAAAAAGAAAAAGCATCCTTTTCAAGGATGCTTTTTCAATCACATATAATTAAGACTCAAATTGATAAAGCGGTGTACTTAAATAACGTTCACCGTTACTTGGGATAATAACAAGTACTTTTTTCCCTTTACCTAACTTTTTCGCAACTTCTGTCGCTGCATAAATAACTGCTCCAGAAGAGATACCCACTAAAATACCTTCCTCTTTAGCCACTCTTCTTGCATATTCAAATGCTTGCTCTGCTTTTACTTGAATAATTTCATCATATACCTCTACATCCAATGTCTCTGGGATGAATCCCGCGCCGATTCCTTGGATTTTATGTGGACCCGGTTTCCCACCAGATAGTACTGGTGAATCCGCAGGTTCTACTGCATAAATTTTAATATCTTTATACGCTTCCTTCAGCACTTCACCAGCACCAGTAATCGTTCCACCTGTACCAATACCTGCAATAAACGCATCTAATTGGTCACCCATTTGTTCAACAATTTCTGGCCCTGTTGTTAAACGATGAATTTCTGGATTCGATTGGTTTTTGAACTGTTGTGGTATAAAGTAGCCATGCTCTTTTGCTAATTCAGTCGCTTGACGAATCGCTCCACCCATTCCTTCAGGCCCTGGAGTCAATACTAATTCCGCACCGTAAGCACGTAATAAATTACGACGCTCAATACTCATTGTTTCTGGCATTACTAAAATTGCCTTATATCCTTTAGCGGCCGCTACCATCGCTAAACCAATTCCTGTGTTACCACTTGTTGGCTCAATGATTGTATCGCCTTCTTTTAATAATCCTTTTTTTTCAGCATCTTCAATCATAGCTAATGCAATACGATCTTTAACACTGCTCCCTGGATTCATAAATTCTAATTTTAAGTATATATCTGCGCTGTTTGATTCTACGATGCGGTTCAACTTAACGATCGGCGTTTTCCCGATTAATTCTGAAACTGATTGTGCCACTCGCATTCCTGTCACTCCTAACACCGAGTATTTTTATTGGTTTTATCTATATTTAGATTTTGTCAGAAAATTCCCTGTTTGTCAATCTATTTAGAGGGTGGATTCCCTCACTTCCCTTATTACAAACTCTCAATTAAATTTGTAATATCTTCTTTAGAGAACTTGTATCGCTCATTACAGAAATGACAATGAACTTCTGTCTCTTCTTCTTCTTCGCGAATTTGCTCTAACTCTGTTTTACCTAAACTAATTAACACACTCTCAATACGTTCGCGTGAGCATGTGCAATTAAATTGAACATCCATCGTTTCTAATACTTTCACTTTACCTTCTCCAAGAACTGCATACAGTAACTCTTCTGGAGAAAGCCCTTGTTCAATTAACGTTGATACAGGAGGAATCTTCTGCAAACGATCTTCAATGAATGCAATTGTTTCTTCCTGTGCACCTGGCATAATTTGAAGGATAAATCCACCCGCCGCTAATACGCTGTCATCTCCATTTACAAGAACGCCAACTCCTACAGAAGAAGGTGTTTGCTCAGAAACTGCAAAATAATACGTGAAGTCTTCCCCTAATTCTCCTGAAACAATTGGAGATTGACCAATAAACGGCTCACGCATACCAATATCTTTAATTACTGTTACAAATCCCTCAGTACCTACCGCTTGATATACACGTAATTTCCCTTGTTCCGTTCCTTCAAAATCAACATGTGGATTCGTTACATAACCACGTACATCCCCATTTGCATGAGCATCTACTAAGATAGGACCAATCGGACCATTACCTTCTACCTTAATCGTTAACTTTTGGTCACCTTTTAACATCGCGCCCATCATTGTACCCGCAGTTAAAGAACGACCAAGTGCTGCCGAAGCTGTTCTCCATGTATCATGACGTCTTTGTGCCTCACTTACTGTGTTTGTAGTACGCACACTATATGCACGCACTTCTCCATCAAATGCTAACGCTTTTACTAAATAATCTTTCATACTCATTTATTCACCTTTCTCATGCTGTAAATTTGCATTACGCTCGTATAACATATACAAACCTTTTAATGTTAAAAATGGATCTACAACGTCAATTACATTCGATTCTTCTGAAATTAATTTCGCCAATCCACCTGTTGCAATAACTTTCGGTTCTTGTTTAGCTTCCTCTTTCATACGCTTAACAATACCTTCCACTTGTCCAACATAACCATAAAGAATACCAGATTGCATTGCACTTACCGTATTCTTTCCAACAACACTGCTTGGTTTTGTAATTTCAATACGAGGAAGTTTTGCTGCTCTACTATATAAAGCCTCTGCTGAAATCATAATTCCCGGCGTAATAACTCCACCCATATAATGCTTTTCTTCGTTAATATAACAATATGTAGTAGCCGTACCGAAATCGACAATAATAAGCGGACTTCCATACAAGTGGATTCCTGCTACCGCATTTACAATTCGGTCCGCGCCTACTTCACGTGGATTTTCATATTTAATATTTAGCCCTGTTTTTATTCCAGGACCTACTACAAGCGGTTTAATTTTAAAATACTTTTCACACATGCGCTCTAATGCAAACATAATTGGTGGTACGACTGAAGACACGATAATACCTTTCACATCTTCAAACGAAAGACCTTCATGCTCAAGCAACTGCTTTACAAGCATTCCATATTCATCTTCTGTCTTATGACGATCTGTTTCCATGCGCCAATGTTGACGAAGTTCCCCCTCTTCAAACACGCCTAGCACAGCATTTGTGTTCCCTACATCCAATACAAAAATCATATTCTCACCACTTATCTTATTTAATCTATATTTGTGCAGTATGTATAAAACTTATAAAAACATCATATCACACATACTTATATAATCAGCTTTTCTATCCTCATCATTTTACAAAAAGATTACGCTCTATTTCAATTTTTAATACCAGATTTACTTAAATTTTTTCTACTTCATTTCGTTCCACAAATAAAAAAAGGAGTGACTATCGTCACTCCTTCATCTCTTACTTATCTTCTGATTCTTCATCGTCCTTCTTCATATTGATGTTTACTTTCACATCATCTGAAGATGTTGGACGCTCTGGCAATCTGCCGTAATCATATAAATGATTGATTTGCTCTGCATCTAACGTTTCTACTTCAAGTAACGTTTTCGCAATAATATCTAGCTTATCACGTTTTTCAGTAAGAATTTGTTTCGCGCGAGCATAACATTCTTTTATAATAGTTTGCATTTCCACATCGATTTCATGTGCAATTGCATCACTGTAGTTTTGTTCTGAATGGAAGTCTCTTCCTAAGAACACTTGACCACCTTGTGAGCTACCGAATTGCATCGGTCCAAGCTTATCACTCATACCGAATTCGGTAACCATACGTCTTGCAATACCAGTCGCACGTTGGAAGTCGTTGTGAGCACCTGTACTTGCTTCACCAAACACAATCTCTTCAGCTACTCGACCACCAAGTAAACCAGTGATTTTATCAAGTAACTCTGGTTTTGTCATGAAGTAACGATCTTCTTTCGGAAGCATTACTGCATATCCACCAGCTTGACCACGAGGGACAATTGTTACTTTATGAACGATATCTGCTTCATCAAGGACAACACCAATTACAGTATGGCCAGCTTCATGGAATGCAACGATATTACGTTCTTTTTCAGAGATAACACGACTTTTCTTAGCTGGACCTGCAATAACACGATCCGTTGCTTCATCAATGTCACTCATATCAATTTTCTTCTTATCTTGACGCGCAGCCACTAAAGCAGCTTCGTTTAATAAGTTTTCAAGATCCGCACCAGAGAACCCTGGTGTACGAGTTGCAATTGCTCTTAAGTTGATATGATCATCAAGCGGTTTATTACGAGCATGTACTTTCAACACAGCTTCACGGCCATTTACATCTGGACGATCTACTGTAATTTGACGGTCAAAACGACCTGGACGTAATAACGCTGGATCAAGAATATCAGGACGGTTTGTTGCAGCAATGATAATAATACCTTCATTTGCACCGAATCCATCCATTTCAACAAGTAATTGGTTCAACGTTTGCTCACGCTCATCATGGCCACCACCAAGACCTGCGCCACGTTGACGTCCTACCGCATCAATTTCATCAATGAAAATGATACAAGGAGCATTTTTCTTTGCATTTTCGAATAAATCACGTACACGTGATGCACCGACACCGACGAACATCTCTACGAAATCAGAACCACTGATAGAGAAGAATGGAACGCCTGCCTCACCTGCAACAGCACGTGCTAGTAAAGTTTTACCTGTACCTGGAGGTCCTACTAATAGAACACCCTTCGGAATACGGGCACCAACTTCAGCGAACTTACGAGGATCTTTCAAGAATTCAACTACCTCAACAAGCTCTTGTTTCTCTTCATCCGCTCCAGCAACATCTCTGAAACGAACTTTTTTCTTTTCGTCATTATATAACTTCGCCTTACTTTTCCCGAAGTTCATAACACGGCTACCGCCGCCCTGAGCCTGGTTTAATAAGAAGAAGAATAAAATGAAGATAATGACGAACGGAATGATAGAAGTAAAGAACGTTACCCAAGCACTTGTTTCTTCTGCTGGTTGATACTTAACTTCAGCACCTTGCGCTTTGTCATTAATTTTCTTTTGTAATTCCTCAGTATTTGGTGCATAAGTAACAAATTGTTCTCCTTGGCTAGAGTTGTTAAATTGTCCTTTTACCTCAAATACACCATTTTTCGGTTGAAGTTGCACATTACGCACTTCACCCTTTTCTAGTTTAGTAATGAATTTATCGTAGCTAACTGATGTCGTTTTTTGTGTCGAACCATTAAAATAGCTCACGATTCCAATTACTACTAGGAATATCAGTAAATAAAAGATGGTATTACGGAAGATACGATTCATTCCTAACCTCCTCTCACGGCATAAACACTATAGTAAATCGTAACATAGAAAAACTTTCCTATACAATTGTGACGCCTGTATTTAATTAATTTGAGTAAACACTTGGTTTTAATACTCCTACATAAGGAAGATTACGGTACTGCTCTTTATAATCTAATCCATACCCTACAACAAATTCATGTGGAACAGTAAACCCAACATAATCCGCTTTCAAATCTACCTTACGGCCTGTCGGCTTATCTAATAACGTAACAATTTTTACAGACTTCGCTTTACGATATTTGAATAGGTCTACTAAGTAACTTAGCGTAAGACCGCTATCAATAATATCTTCAACGATTAAAATATCGCGACCCTCTACAGAAGTATCAAGGTCTTTTAAAATTTTCACTTCGCCTGTTGAAACAGTAGAGTGACCGTAACTAGATACAGCCATAAAATCCATTTCAAGATATGTATCTGTTCTCTTTAATAAATCTGCCATGAATGGCATTGCGCCCTTTAATACACCAATCGCAAGAGGTATTGTGTTTTTATAATCCTCTGCAATAACCGCACCTAATTCGCGCACCTTTTCTTGTATTTGTTCTTCAGAAATTAATACTTTTTCGATATCTTGATTCATCATTTCATTATCCTCCCGGAAGACTCCTTGCTTTTGTAGTGAATAATCATATATTTATCCTTCTTTGCCGCCTCTTTCGAGATAGCAAATGCAGATCGCTTCAACAAGGGTACCCAAATAATATTCCCACTTGCATCACAAACGACCGGCCATTCTTCTCTTTTTTCTCTTGGTACTTTTGCTTCGATAAAAATAGTTTTTATCTTTTTTGTGCCATTCATACCTTGTATTGACATGCGATCTCCATTTTCTCTAGAACGAATACGAAGTGGATATGATATATCATTATACTTAGCAACAAATACTGTTTCATTCATGTTACTTGGTATGTCTTCGCTCACCTCTGTTACAAGCTTATCTCCGTTCGATAGCGTAATTGTCCCGGGCACTGATAAATCTTGTAAAAAAGGAGAAACAATTTCTTGTTTAAATCCAAAGCTGCACTCCTCGTATGCGCGAACAATTTTTAAATCACCTGGGAAATCAAGTGAACCCGAAGGTTGTGTCCGCTTAAAAAACTCGATCACTTTGTCAATATGTATAGAAGAAAGAGAAGATGGAATCTTATATTCATAAAGATAGTTTAATATTAGTTGAATCCCTCTTCTTTGTAAAGGCATAGACATGGATTCAAAGGCAGGAATTGATAAGCTAATTTGTTTATCACTTTTTTTTGTAATTACTTTATTCATTTTCTCAAAAGCTAATTCCTGCAAATACGCCTCATCCTCTTGCATCTGCATGCTAAATTTTTGAAATTTCTCATGCACTTGTGAACTTTCTTCTTTCAAATGAGGGAGAACATATTTACGTAATCGATTCCTTGTATATACTTCCTTTTTATTACTTGGATCTATACGGGGAATTATTTTTAGCTTATTACAGTAATCAACAATCTCTTCCTTCGTTACTCCAAGTAACGGCCTAATTAAATATCCATTATGAAAAGGACGCTTCACTGCAATTCCTGCATATCCTTTCGGAGTACTCCCTCGTACAAGGCGCATTAAAATCGTCTCTACTTGATCATCACCATGATGTCCAAGAGCTACATATCTCGCATCATATTTCTTCATTATTCTTTCCAAAAATGCATATCTGCATTCTCTAGCAGCAACCTGTGCATTCATTCCGTGTTGCTGTTGATATTGCGACACATTAATCCTTATCGTTTCGCAAATAACTCCCAGCCCTTTACAAAGGTCCTGCACAAACTGTAGGTCCTCATGAGATTCATCACCTCTAAACATATGGTCCACATGTGCCACTACAATTTCGAACTGTTTTGCTGCTCTTTTTTCTAACAAATAATATAGAAGAGCCAAAGAGTCAGGACCACCAGAAACCCCTACAACAATTGTTGAACGTTCCTTTAATACATCATGCTGCTTTACAAAGTCATCTACCTTTTCAACAAATGTATCTTTCAACTTCGTAATCACCTTTCATTAAACAAGAACAGCAACGTTAGTTACCTTGTTTATAATGGTACAACTTTTACAAACATTGTGCAAAAAAAAGATATACAAAAATTACATTTTTATCTTACATCATCCGTACATATTCACAAAAGTAATAACATTATCTTTTAAAGTAAAAAAACCTAGGCATCCACCTAGGTTTTTAGAAAGAAACATCACACTTAAAATTTATTGTGCCTGCATTCCTACAATTGGAATCGTAGCCCACTTCGGCATATTTTTCTTCACTTTCGCCACAACGATAGTCATATCATCATTTATATAACCATCACAAGAGCGAATCACCTCTTCCATAATGATATCAGCAATTTCTTGCGGATCTTCGGTTTGTAATTCTTTAATTTTTCGTTTCATCCATAGTTCATGATTTTCTACATGTTGCGCTCCCTCGAAAATCCCATCGCTCATCATAATAAGGATATCGCCCGTTTTTAATTGTTCACCTACTACATCAACTTCAACATCCTCAATAATGCCCATCGGCAAATTACTTGCCTCAATTTTCAAAATATTATTCGCGCGTTTCACAAAACTCGGCGTCGATCCAATCTTTAAAAATTTCGCACTCGCATCCCGCAAATCCACCATAGCTAAATCTAACGTCGTAAACATCTCTTCTGTTGTTCTTAAAGAAAGAATAGAATTGATAGATTTAATCGCTATTTCCTCATCAATGCCTGATTGAAGTATTTTTTGTAATAATTTTACCGTTTCTTTACTCTCCATATGAGCTCTTTGCCCATTTCCCATACCATCACTGATTGCAAGTGCATATTTACCAACACTTAAATCCATCATCGCATAAGAGTCACCAGAAACAAACCCACCGCCTTTTGCAGCTGTGGCCAACCCAGTATCAAGAGAATACGTTTTTGCCGAACCAAATGATATTAAGCTGTGGCCGTTCGGATAAGAAGATTTTTCTTCATGTTTAACAACAATATTTTCCTTTAGAATGTCAGAAAGCATCGGCGCAACTAACTTTTCACATTCTCCATGTTCATTAGATGCAACTGGAATCAACATTTCAATATCAATACTTCCTCTATCTAAACAATATATATCAACATGCTCTACTTCTACGCCAAAATCACGAAACGCTTGCATAATCTGTTCTTCCTGCACTTGATGATTTTCTCGTTCTCTTTGGATCTCCTTAGCAAAATCCTCCATAACTTTTGATACACCTAATAGTTGCTCCGCTACTATTCTACGGTTTTCTTTCATTTGTTTTCGTAATTTTTGTCCTTCATAGAAGTGATCTAATTCACCCGCTACTAAATCCGTCACTTTCTTCCCTCTCACACAATGCTTGTCCCATTCACGAACTAACTTCCGATTATGCTGCAACGTCCCCTCTTCCGTTTCACTCATTATTTGTTTCATATAATCGTACGTTTTGTCGAAATTAACTACCCAGCATTGGTCCTTTTTAAAGCATGTTTGACATGTTTTTGCAGTAATTGTACTTAAGAACAAATCCGCTTCTGTCTCTTTATCTTCCTCCTCCACATATCCATATACAGAAAAGCTATTAGATAAAGCAGCAAATACATGGGCAAATTGATTAATTTTATTCGCTGTAACATCACGCATCCTTCTTAAATACTGTTGTTGATCTTGCGAATGTTCCTGTGTGCCTGGCATGAATTTAGCAATACGATCCATAACAAGTTTCGGTGTTAATAAGAAGAACATAATCGCCACACCAGATTCAATTAAAGTTGTCACAATGTTTGTTTGCTTGTCTACATATAGCGTAATCAAGCTCGTCCCAATTAATAAACCTAAACTAACACCTAAACGCTTCCCTTCTTTTAACAAACCACCAAGCAACCCAGAAAAAGCAAGTAGACTAAGTTGAGACAAACTGGAGACATTGGCTAAACTTAATATTAATCCAGTGACGACCCCCACCGTAGATCCTGTAGCAGCCCCCGCAATAAATGCAAACACGAGCACTAAATACCTAGTAAAAATATGTTGAATAGAAGCGTCATATACAAACCAATCTGTTGTACCTGTTAAAACAGATGCTAGTAATATAATTAAACAAACAATTTCTTCTGTCTCTAGCGCTTGTTGTTTACCTTTTCGTTCTACTAAAAGCGGAACACTTTGTAAAAATATCATAGTTAATACGAAGCTAAGCCCTGCCTCAATCGTACTAACGAGTAAATCGTACATGGTGACAGTTTGTTGCGCGAAATATACGACAACTAAATGTGCGGTTAATGCGGAGATAAATACTTGGAATGGAACAAGTCCAACAGTTTTACGTGTAAACCGACTAAAGAAGATATTATAAATGAAGAAAGTAAAAATAGATGCAAAGGTAAAGAATAAATTATCTATCGAAACTGAAAGTGCGCCCCCCATAAGAGCCAAGAACGCGAGCGGCATTTTATCCCGCTTCATAACATAAACAGCAGCAAAAAACGGCAGTGCAAACGGCAAAATGTTTGTTAATATATATGCTCGTCCCAAAAGAAAACCAATAACAACAATAATAAATCCCCATCTAAAGAAAACCTGTTCAAACTTCATTCGCAACTTACTCGTCCACTTTACTGCTCCAAGCTGACTCTCATTCATTGCCAATGCACTTGTATTCATAGTATTCCTTCCTGCTTTAGGCATATTTTTAACACCACCTGCATAGTTTAATTACTGTCATTATAAAAGATGATTATTGGGATTTTTGTCAAAACAACAGTTTTCACTTTTATAATCGTTCGACTTTTTATTCGAAATAACTCTACATATATACACGGTATGTAATTTATTCTCACCATTTTAATTGAACATTCAGAAAATATAGGGTGATTTTGTAGAAGTGTTGTATGTCTTAATTTATTTAACAAAAAAAGATCATGCAAATTTGCATGATCTTTTTAGGATGACCCGTACGGGATTCGAACCCGTGTTACCGCCGTGAAAGGGCGGTGTCTTAACCACTTGACCAACGGGCCGTTAAATTAAATATAGCGGCGGAGGGGATCGAACCCCCGACCTCACGGGTATGAACCGTACGCTCTAGCCAGCTGAGCTACACCGCCATGTCGTCTTATTTAACGGACAATTAGTATCTTACCTCAGATATATTTTAAAGTCAACACATCTTGAAAACTTTTTTTAAAATATATTTTCACATATAAAAAAGCACCCCGAGCAATCGCCCTGGGTACCTCTCTATATGCTAAGAATTAAACGTTCTTATTATCCGCGACGTGCGCCACGGCCACCACGTTTAGATTCTGTGTTACGCTTTAAAGAAGTTAAACGATCTTCACTGTCCTTTAAGAAACGTGCCATCTTTTGCTCGAATGTTTCTTTTGGAGCTCGTTCGTTACCGCCGCCACGGTTATCTCTGTTGAAAGAACGATTACGTTGTGGACGTCCAGAACGTTGTTGATCGCCACCGCCACCGCGTTGGTATTCACCACGTGGACGATCTCCTTCTGTTTTTTCACGCTCTTTCGCTTTTTTAATAGATAGACCGATCTTACCATCTTTTTCAACGTTAATAACTTTTACTTCTACTTGGTCGCCCACTTTTAAGTGATCGTTAATATCTTTCACATAATTATCAGCAACTTCACTAATATGAACAAGACCCGTTAAGCCTTCTGGCAGCTCCACAAAAGCCCCAAAATTTGTAATACCTGTTACTTTACCCTGTAACTTGCTGCCTACCTCGATTGACATAAAAAAAATGCTCCTCCTTAGTGGTTAAAAAGTCAAATTTTACTTTATTATATATAATCCTAAAATATAGTGTCAATAAGACATACTCTACTTAGAAACAGGAAAAATTATCTCCCCTTTTCCAGAGAAGAAATAATCCCTTCTAGCAATCTTTAATACGTACTCTTCATCATTTAACTTTTGAACTTCGTCTTTTAGACTCTTTTCTTTATTCGTTAATGAATCCAGTTCTTTTTTCATGTCCTTAACTTTTGCTTCTTTTGCTCTAATGGAACTGTTTTGTTGATAAAACGTTACACCAATACTCGCAATAATTGTAAAAGCAAAGACAAGAAAAACCGCTAAACGGCGATAAAGTCGCTTCCTGTTCTCATCCGTTTGTATTATATGCTCTTTAACAGGATTTGGACTCTGTTTTTCGATTGTTCTTTGTCTCAGTTCCCTCATTTCCGAGGTCCCCCTAACTTCTTTTTTATACGCCCCCATAATTGGAAGATGTGTCCCTTCAATTTTGCTATATATTGCAGGAACCCTACATGTTTCATTATAAAAAGTTTAACACGATTAGGGAGAAGTTTCCATATGAGCGAAGCAATAAATCGAACAGGCCAGAAAAAAACTTTCCATATGAAAAGTAATATCCAAATCACCATTTTCCATAACACATGTCCAATTGAAAGCAGTATACGAAATAAGAATAATATAAATGCAATAAATAGCTGCGCTATAATAATAACAGGTTTTATCATGAGTAGCTTTATAATTTGAACAAAAAAGTGTGTTGTTTGCATAAAAATATAGATGAGAAAATTTAACAGTCTCATGTATATTGCTTTCAATAAGCTTTGATATGCCGCAAAACCACATAATAATGCCAAAAATACATATATACGTAGTTCAGCTTCATTTACAAGAAGCAGTACATAAAAAACGAATAATGCTTGGACAATCCAAAATAGTATATCATGTATAAATACAAGCCAACGTTTACGTTCTTGCCGCTTTAAAAATCGTTGGTATGTATCTAAAGACGCTCCAATCCAAGCACCCATTCCGATCATTGAGAGCATCGTATACAACTGAATTGTTAGACTCATTTAAACAACTTACTAAAGAATCCTTTAGTTTTCTCCCCTTGATTCTCATCAATATACAGCATCTCATGAACTTTCCCTTTAATCGATACAACACCTTTTTCTACATCTAAATTTTTCATTTGCAAATTTTGACCACGAATTGTTAAAAAACCCATTACGGTCTCAAGTAAAAACTCCTCGCTATCAAAACTCTCTACCTGCTTTACACCGGTAATATCAATTACACGCCTGCCACGCATAATAATATCATGCTCTACCGAAATATTTTGTTGGTTAGAAGACATAGGTGAGTAACCATTATCCACGTAAATCCCCCCATAGATTTATACTAGCTAATAGTAATGTATGAAGGGATAATTGATTTTAGAACAAGCCTTCTTCAGCCTTTACTTTTTCTTCGCGAACTAAACTATACATATTTGCTGCATCTTCTTTTTTAGTCGTTTCTTTCAATTCGTTTATTTTTACAGTTACTATTTTTTGACCAAAACGAATTGTTAATTCATCAGCTACTTTTACATCTGAACTCGCTTTTGCCACTTGACCATTAATTGATATTCTTCCTTGATCAGCTACTTCTTTCGCTAATGTTCTTCTTTTAATTAAACGTGATACTTTTAAAAACTTATCTAGACGCATATCAAATCCCCCTATTAACGCTCTGTTTGTTTTGCCTCTTCCCATAAAACGTCTAACTGCTCTAATGATAAATCTTGCATCTCTTTATTCATTTCAGCTACCTTTGCTTCCATGTATAAGAAACGACCGACAAATTTCTCATTCGTTGAACGTAACGCCTCTTCGGGATCTATTTTATAATGACGAGCTATATTCACAAACGCAAATAGTAAATCGCCAAATTCACCTAACATTTTCGCCTCATCCATATTTTTAACTTCTTGTTGGAACTCTTGCCATTCTTCTAAGGCTTTCTCTATCATCGGTTGTACATCAACCCAATCGAAACCAACTTTGCCAGCTTTTTTCTGGATTTCATAGGCGCGTAGTAACTGTGGCAAACTTTTTGGAACCCCATTTAAAACAGATTCTTTCACGAATCCTTTTTCTTGTTTTTTAATTTCTTCCCAATTGGCAATTACTTCATCGGCATTATTTACATCCGTATTCCCAAATACATGCGGGTGGCGGCGAACCATTTTCTCAGATAAAGTTCGAATAATATCATCTATAGAGAACCAACCTTCATCCTCCCCGATTTGAGCATGCAACATAACTTGTAATAATATATCACCCAGTTCTTCTACTAAGTGATCATCATCCTCTTCATCAATTGCTTCCAACACTTCATAAGCTTCCTCAATTAAATACTTCTTTAAAGATTGATGTGTTTGCTTTTTATCCCACGGACAACCATCCGGTCCACGAAGGTCTGCAATAATTTCTCTAAGCACATCAAACTGTTGATACAAGGACGCACGTTCTTTAACTGGTGGTACATATACACTCGTTAAATTATTCAACTCTGTTTCATGATCTAACATGTACAACGGCACCTTTTTAACTTGTTCAAATGAAGTCCCTGCAGCTGTTACGATATACACTTCATAATCATCTGATAGCATCTCCATTAATGTTAATTTCACATCAGATGCAACGAATGCGTCATATACTTGGCAAAAGATTAAATGTTGACGTAATTCTAATTGTCCTCTTTCAAATGATGTGGCGTCAATTAATTGGAATCCTTCAATCGGATCAATCTTTAGACTCGCAAACATAGGATCAAGGAAACTTTGTCCACCTTCAATGCGCACTTCAACATTCGCTACTTCACCTTTTTCCAACAGTAGCTGAACCGTTCTTTCCGCTACAAGCGGATGCCCTGGCACGGCATAGATGATTTCTGTGCCTTCAGCTTGTTCTAACAATGTATTTGCGATTGTTTCATATACAATTTCAAATGTATCATACGCTTCATATACACTGTCAAAGGCTGTATATTGTATACCTTCTTTCTCCAACTCTTCTATAACGGGATGTTCCTTCGTTCTAACAAACATGTGATCTGCTTCTTTTATTTTTCGATATACACCCATCGTTAACTGATCTAACTCACCAGCACCTAATCCTAAAATAGTAATGATTCCACTCACAACCTGCCACCTCTATCCACTCTTCTTCAATGAACCTTCTTTTTTCTCTTTTTTCATAAAGGTTCCTATTTCCGCTTTTGTAAATACACGTAATTTTAAAATTAAAAACACATATGTTAATCCACCGATAGCTACACCTAATAATGCCTCAAGTGTTGCAATTCCTCTATGCCTTGTATCAATCACCAATCCAGACATTTGCATCAAACGTATAAATATTATTAATACAAACCCCATACCGATACCACTAATAACTACACCTAACATATTACGCTTATCGATAAGCGATTCGGATACAGCTTGCATAAGTAATGCACTATTTAGCACAGAAATTACAATTAACGCAACTAGTGTTGCAATTGCAGCTCCCTTCACACCAAAATACGGCATTAATGTATAATTTAAAGCTAACTTTAAACAACCCCCAAATATAACGAATATTGCTGGTTTTAATGTTTGTCCTAACCCTTGCAAAATAGAAGCAGTTGTAATCGACAATGAACTAAATAAAATAGATAAAGATAAAATGGATAAAACATCTGACCCATCACTATTTTCAAACAACATAATATTCGTAGGCTGAATAATACAAGTTAATCCAATGGCAGCTGCAAATCCAATAACAAATGTTATTTTCATTGCTAACTTTACCTTTTCTCGAATAAAGGAAAGATCTCCTCTTTCCTTCGCCGCCGTAATAATTGGAATAAGTGACAATGAGAAAGAAGTTGTCACGACAGTACCTAATTGCATAAGCGGGATACTTCTGTCGTAAACACCTTTTAATACCTTTGCACTTTCAGCTTGCTCTCCTGCCCCAATAAGTAAGGAATAGAAGGAAATGGAATCAGCCATTTGTATAAAAATAAGTACTAAGTTACTAACACAAATCGCCAATCCCTGCCAAAACAGAATTTTAATGATCCTCTTTTTTCCCTTAATTCTCTTTACACTCTTGAAAAATATAGAACGAAAGTCATGACGCATATAAAGTACAAGTACGATAATCCCAATTAGTCCGCCTGCGATTGAACCTAACATAGCACCTGCACCGACTGTATATAAATCAAATCCGCGAGCAATTAGGAATAGAGATAAAAATACAATAATAGAAACACGAATTGTTTGTTCTATCACTTGCGAAACAGCTGTTGGCATCATATTATTGAACCCCTGAAAATATCCTCTTGCTACAGATAAAAACGGCATCAATATGAATGAAAATGAAATAACACGTAATAACTTATCTAAGTGTATATCACCCATGGCTGCTGCAATTGTTTCGGCACCAAAAAACAATGTAAAAAAGCCTACGAAACCAATTCCTAATAAAAACCAAAAAGATACACAGATAATTTCTTCTGCTTCTTGTTGTTTCCCTCGCTCTAATCGTTCCGCAACCATTTTTGAAATTATAATGGGGAACCCATAAGTAGCTAAAATTAAACAAAATCCATAAAACGGATAAATTTGTTGGTAAATATAAAAACCAATATCACCCGCTATATTTTGATATGGAATACGGTAAAAGGCGCTTAATACCTTTGTAACAAAACTTGCGATTGTTAATATAATAGCCCCACGCCAAAAGGCTTGATACTTCTTCGATTCCATACAAGAAAACTCCTTTTTCTATTCTCACCCCTCGTATTATATCATAAAGAAAAGGACAAGCTTCCTTGCCTACACGAGTAATAATACGTTCGTGCAACGCTAGAAATGTTCAACGAAAAAAGGTAGCAAAGCGCTACCTTCATTCAATATACATATATCTCCAAATATTTAATTTCTCAAAAAGAAATATCATAATTAGGAAAGATTGCTACTTCTAAAATTCGATATAGCCTTACTGCTCCATTTGTTTCGCTAAAAAGCTTGCAGCTGTATTTACTGACTTATGCTCTACTTCACTTATAATATCCTCTTTAGAGAAGATAACAACAGCTCCAATTGGATCCCCATTCGCAATAATCGGACCAATTGTATAGGAACTCACTTTTTCTGTTACTCCATCAATAATTGAAATTTCGCTTTCATCTGTCATAATTACAGACTTACGCTCTTCCATTGTCTTCTCAATTAAATCGCCAACACTTTTATTTAAGTATTCTTTTTTAGATACGCCTGCTACTGCGATAATAGAATCACGATCGCATACAAGCACATTATGTCCTAAGCTATCGTATAAAGCTTCCGTATATTCCTTTGCAAAATTACCTAGTTCACTAATTGGAGAATATTTTTTCAAAATCACTTCTCCATCGCGATCAACAAATATTTCTAGCGGGTCTCCTTCTCGAATACGTAAAGTTCTACGAATTTCCTTCGGGATTACTACCCTACCTAAATCATCAATTCGACGTACGATTCCAGTTGCTTTCATTCTAATGCTGCCTCACTTTCTACTGATGATCAAAGTGGTGAATTTACCTGTTCATGTAAAAATCACCAACTGTTAGACATAGTATTTTACACATTAGTTCTTCTATGCACGCCGAATTGTATTTTTTTATCTTATATTAGGCATTTATGACTTCTTTTTTTACATCTGGTAGGCCTTTTAATAAATTTTCAGCAATTGTTAACCACTTCGATGTCTCTAAACCATTTGTTTTCATAACGATTTTCAATTGCGACCCTTCCATTCCTAGACCAATCATACGTCCAAAACTATTTCCAAGCATGAATAATTTTCCGCCATCAATATTTTGACTTGCTTGTTCTGAGAACAGAATTGTCACTTCAAATTTATTTTGCTTAATTAACTCAATTTGTTCTTTCATTGCCAATACTTTAATATTTGCAATTTGCAATAAGTAACCAACTTCTTGCGGGTAATCACCAAATCTATCTATCATCTCTTCCTGCAACTCTTCAATATCCTCAATTGCAGAAACACCTCTAAACTGTTTATACATCATAATCTTTTGTTTACTATCTGAAATATAAGCATCTGGTAAATATGCATCTACTTCTAAATCAATTTCAACATTAACTGTATTTTCAACCCCATCTGTTCCTCTACGCTGTTCAATTGCATCTTTTAACATTTGAGAATATAGATCAAATCCGACAGAATCAATAAATCCATGCTGTTCGGCTCCTAACAAGTTACCTGCACCACGAATGGATAAGTCTCTCATCGCAATTTTGAAACCTGACCCAAGCTCTGTGAACTCTTTAATGGCTTGCAGACGCTTCTCTGCAACTTCTGATAACACTTTATCTCGTTTGTATGCAAAGTATGCATATGCAACACGATTAGAACGTCCAACACGACCACGAAGCTGATACAGCTGCGATAATCCCATACGATCTGCATCAAATACAATTAACGTATTTACATTCGGAATATCTACACCCGTCTCAATAATTGTTGTACTTACAAGAACATCATGCTGCCCTTCTAAAAACGATAGCATAACAGACTCTAATTCACCTTCGTTCATTTTCCCATGTGCATACGTTACACGCGCGTCTGGAACTAACATCGAAATTTCATCTGCTTTTCTTTCGATATCCTCCACACGATTATATAGGAAGTAAATTTGCCCACCTCTTGCAAGCTCTCGTTCTATCGCTTCTCGCATTAACGCTGGATTATACTCTACTACATACGTTTGGACTGGGAAACGATTTTCTGGTGGTGTCTCAATAACAGATAAGTCACGCACACCAAGCATAGACATATGGAGTGTACGCGGAATCGGAGTTGCCGTTAATGTTAACACGTCAACATTTGCTTTTAATTGTTTAATTTTTTCTTTATGCGTTACACCAAACCTTTGTTCTTCATCAATAATAAGAAGACCTAAATCTTTATAAGTAACGTCTTTAGATAAAATACGATGCGTTCCGATTACGATATCTACCGTACCATCTTTTAAGCCTTTAATTGTTTCATTTTGCTGTTTTCTCGTACGGAATCTACTTAATAATCCTATATTGATTGGATAATCTTGAAAACGCTCTCGAATTGTTTCATAGTGTTGTTGTGCAAGGATCGTTGTCGGCACTAAAATTGCAACTTGTTTTTCATCCATAATTGCCTTAAATGCCGCACGGATAGCTACTTCCGTCTTTCCATATCCTACATCACCACAAAGAAGCCTATCCATCGGACGTCCACGTTCCATATCTTTCTTAATCTCGTCAATAGAGCGTAATTGATCCTCTGTCTCTTGATATGGGAAAGAAGATTCAAATTCTTGTTGTTCTGCTGTATCTGGTGTATATGCATAACCTTTTGAAGCTTCGCGCTCAGCATATAGTTTAATTAGGTCATCCGCAATGTCTTGTACAGATTTTTCAACTTTCGTTTTGACCTTTTTCCAATCATTTCCGCCCAACTTATAAACTTTAGGATCCTTACCTTCAGATCCTACATATTTCTGCACTTGGTCAATTTGTTCAATTGGAACGTATAACTTATCATTACCTTGATATTTAATATTCAAGTAATCTTTATGAACACCATTAATCTCTAGTGTCTCGATACCTAAGAATTTACCTATACCATGATTTACATGAACTACATAATCTCCAACTTTTAATTCCGAATAACTTTTAATACGTTCAGCATTAGATAACTTCTGCTTACGTTGTGATTTTTTAACTTTTTTATGAAAAAGCTCTTTTTCAGTAATAACAACAAGCTTTTGCATCGGCATTTCAAATCCTGCATGTAAATCACCTACAGCAATTTGCAACCTTCCAGGCAATAATATATCTGTGCCCTCTACGATATCTGCCTCAATATCATAATCACTTAAAATATGTTGTAGTTTTTTTACACGTTCATCATCTGTGCCGAGCACAACAGTCGTAAAATGCCCTTCGTTCCATCTATCAATTTCAGTTTTCAACAACTGCATCTGCCCATGGAAATCTTGCATTGTTTTACATGTCACATTCACAATGTTTTGCGGATGTGTATGTGCTATATGACGTAAGAATAACGTTAAATATACAAAACTTCTTTTTTTATGATGAAGAAATTCCTCAAACGAGTGTGAGAAAGATAAATCTTGAATAATTGTTCCCTCACCAAGAAGTGATATATACCATTCCGCCTCTTCCGTTTCAAGATGTGATGCCGTTTCTTGAATACGGGAAATCTCATCCAAAACTACAATACCATCTTCTGGTAAATAATCTATCAGACTAGCAGGTTCTTTATAGAAAATAGATAAATATTTAAACATCTGTTCTATACTTTGCCCGTTTTTTAACATCTCAATTTCATGACTTACCGTTTCAAGCACTGTAGTCTTCAATTTATCATCGGAAAGTTTTTGCATCGTCTTAGTCAAGCCTTCCTCAAGATGCTCAATTCCCGACTTCAATTCTTCCTGTGAAAATAAAAACTCTGTTGCTGGACCAAATCTAACACTTTCTTTTTTATCTTGAGAGCGCTGTTCATCCACATCAAATAATCGAATAGAATCAACTTCTGTATCGAAAAATTCAATACGAAATGGTAACTCTTCAGTTAATGGGTAAATATCTAATATTCCCCCGCGCAAACTGAATTCCCCAGGAGCTTCTACCATCGACTTACGCTCATAACCAATATGATGTAAAGTATGCAAGAATGTATCTAAATCAATCTCTTGCCCTAGATTGATTTCGATTTGCCTTTGCTTCCACAACTCTTTCATTGGTAAAAATCTGCGTAGTCCTGCAACTGGCGCTACAATAATCCCGTTCTCTCCTGCCGCTAAACGATTCAATACTTCAATACGTTGCGCCTTCAATTCTGGGCTTGCAACACCAATTTCTGATGCTATCAATTCATTTACTGGGTATAACCACACATCTTTTTCACCAAGTAACGCCACTAAATCTTCATGCACTTTTTGTGCTTGATATAAATTATGCGTCACAATAAGTTGTGATTTTTTTGTTTTTTTATATAAGGCCGCCATTAATAACGAACGAGAAGAGGTTGCCATACCTGATACAAGTTGTTCTTTTAAACCATCTTCTAGTCCATTAATAACCGATTGGATCTCTTCATTTTTATAAAATTGCTCTAATAAACCTATCATTTTCAAAACCCCTCTCAACATAAAGAGCAAGCCACTATATTTTATGCAAATATTTTGGAAAAAGAAAACAGAAAAATGCTTTGGACATGCCAAAGCGACAACATTTTATTGCAGAAATTTTTCATATTCATAATACTCAGGATAAGATGCGAGCGTTTCTTGACACGATTCACAAATCGTTTTTATATATATATTTCCATTCTCATGAAAATGAATCATCTCTACTACTTCTTGCTCTGTTAGTTGAAATAAAACGTCGCTATACACTTTTTCTGCAGTAACGGAGCCTACATTACTCCCGCAATGTCTGCAATAATAATACCCTTCCATACTAGCCTCCTAAAAATCTAATTACTACTAGTATGGGTAAAAACAAGACAAAATATTCCCAATCATAACCTTAACTATTGAAGGTATTCATGATTTGAAGAAAAGGTTTATTTAACCATTCTTCACATGCATCCGCTGCTTTTTCAATAGAATGACTCACATCAGGAATTTCTTCCGATGTAAAACGTCCTAATACGTAATCTACTACCTTCATGCCATTTTTCGGACGATCAATTCCCATGCGGATACGTTGAAACTCTTGTGTTCCTAAATGTGAAATTGTTGATTTCACACCATTATGTCCACCAGCACTACCTTTCATACGAAGGCGTAATTTACCTACAGGGATGTCTAAATCATCGTACAGAACAACGAAGTCCTCAACATCAATTTTATAGTAATCCATGAGCGGTCGAATACTTTCCCCAGATAAATTCATATATGTAAGTGGCTTTAATAAGATTACTTTTTCTCCATTAACAAATCCTGCACCAAATACTCCTTTAAATTTTTGCTCATTCAAAGAAATATTCCAACGCTTTGCAAGTTCATCAATCGCCATAAATCCAATATTATGCCTTGTTAATTCATATTCTCTACCTGGGTTCCCAAGTCCTACTATCAATTTCATTCTTGTACCACTACTTTCTTTTTTCGATACGAAAAGACGTAACCAATCTTGGTTACGTCTCATTCTATCCAATTAATTGAATAATACACTTACAGATTCTTCTTCGTATACACGAATGATCGCCTCTCCGATTAGTGGAGCAACTGAAAGTTCATGTACTTTGTCGATTTTCTTCTCTTCTGGTAATACGATAGAGTTCGTTACAACTAACTCTTTAATATTTGAGTTTTGGATACGCTCAATTGCTGGACCAGATAATACTGGGTGTGTACAGCAAGCATATACTTCAGAAGCACCGTTCTCAACAAGAGCGTTTGCTGCTAATGTAATTGTACCAGCTGTATCAATGATGTCATCAATTAAAATTGCTGTTTTACCTTCAATATTACCGATAATGTTCATTACCTCTGATACGTTCGGACGAGGACGACGCTTATCAATAATAGCGATTGGTGCTTTTAGGCGATCTGCCATTTTTCTAGCACGAGTTACCCCACCGTGGTCTGGTGACACGATTACGATATCTTTAAGACCTTTTGTTTCAAAGTAATCTGAAAGAATCGGTACACCCATTAAGTGGTCGATTGGGATATCAAAGAACCCTTGAATTTGTGGAGCATGTAAATCTAGAGTGATTACACGAGTTGCACCTGCTGTTTCAAGCAAGTTTGCTACAAGTTTCGATGTAATTGGTTCACGAGAACGCGCTTTACGGTCTTGACGCGCATAACCATAGTAAGGAATAACAATATTAATTGTTTTTGCAGATGCACGTTTTAATGCATCGATCATAATAAGTAATTCCATGATATGTTCGTTTACTGGGAAGCTTGTAGATTGAATAATGAATACATCGCAACCACGGATACTTTCTTCAATGTTAATTTGAACTTCTCCATCACTAAAACGATCAACAGAACATTTTCCTAGTCCTACTCCAATGTGCTTTGCAATTTGCTCAGCAAGTTCCTTATTAGAGTTTAAAGAGAATACTTTCAAATTAGAATTTAGATATTGAGTCGACATCTAGATTAACCCTCCACATTATGATTTTTTCTTATTCAGCAATTGATCAACATAGTCCTCTTTGTTAACTTGACGTGCACGTGCTACAGATAATGCTTTTGATGGAACATTCTCTGTAATTGTAGAGCCTGCTGCCACATAGGCACCATCTTCAACTGTTACAGGAGCGACAAGGTTTGAATTACATCCAATAAATACCCCGTTACCAATCACAGTTTTGAATTTATTCTTACCGTCATAGTTCACCGTAATTGAACCACAACCAAGATTCACGTCTTCTCCAACTTGTGCATCCCCGATATAACTTAAGTGTGAAGCTTTACTTCTATTACCAAAAACAGTTTTTTTGATTTCCACGAAGTTTCCAACGCGTACTTCATCTCCAATAATTGAATCTGGGCGAATATGTGCAAATGGACCAACCGATACTTCTGTACCAAGTTTACTATCATGTACAGTAGATTGTCGAATTGTCGTACGATCTCCAATTTCACTATCGCGAATTACTGTGTGCGGTCCAATTTCACAATCAGAACCAATTACAGTATTCCCCTCAATAATTGTTCCTGGATGAAGAACTGTATCACTACCGATAATTGCATCAGCAGAAATATACGTGTTACTTGGATCAATAATTGTAACACCATTTACCATGTTTTTACGGTTGATACGGTTTTTCATAATAATTTCCGCTTGCGATAGAGCGACTCTGTCGTTAACACCTAACGTTTCATCGAAGTGCTCTGTTTGATAAGCCGATACGATATGACCTTCATTTTTTAAAATCTCAATAACATCTGGCAGGTAATATTCACCTTGTACGTTATCATTTGAAACTTTAGAAAGTGAGGCGAATAAAGCTTTATTATCAAAACAATACGTACCTGTATTGATTTCTTTAATAGCTAATTCTTTCTCATTTGCATCCTTATGCTCAACAATCTTTTCAACATGACCATTCTCATTACGAACGATACGACCATAGCCAGCAGGTTCTTCTATGTAAGCTGTTAGCACCGTTGCCATTGCCCCTGCTTCTTTATGCTGCTGAAGCAATGCTTCCATCGTTTCAGCAGTTATTAGCGGCGTATCACCACAAATAACTAAAGTTGTTCCTTCTTCATTTGCAAGTATACTTGCAGCTTGATCGACAGCGTGTGCTGTACCAAGTTGTTCTGCTTGTAATGCAAACTCACTTACGTTTCCTAGCTGTTCTTGTACCATTTCAGCACCATGTCCTACGACTGTTACAAGTTTCTGCAATCCTAATTGCGTTACTTGATCGACAACATGTTGTACCATAGGTTTTCCACATACAGGATGAAGCACTTTGTATAGCTTAGACTTCATACGTGTGCCTTTGCCTGCAGCTAGAATCACTGCAAATCTGTTTGACATATAGACCCTCCATCGCAACCTATTTATCCATTAACGATATTATCCTAAATCATCATATATTTCAAGAAACACATTTTAACTATTAAATTTTACCATAATTCTCATACGATGTTTTACTCTTTAGTATCTTTTTTAAGAAATAAGCTATACTATTTAAATTGATTTTGAAAAAATTAGAAGTTTTCTTCTTCATTTTAATGAATTCTGAATTTTCCGCACGTAAAATGTATAAAACTCCAAAAAAAAAAAACAAACTCCTGTAAATGCTTACAGGAGTTTGTTGCAAAATTATAGGGATTTCTTTAAAAAGCCCTTTTCATTCGAATTTTACGAAGCACCCGCTTCTTCAAACTCAACCTCTTCTAACTCGCCTAAACGATGATACTCTGTTAAAACCGCATCTTGAATTTTAGAGCGTGTACCAGAATTAATTGGATGTGCAATGTCACGGAATTCTCCATCTGGAGTACGTTTGCTTGGCATTGCTACAAATAATCCATTATTACCATCAATTACACGAATATCATGAACAACAAATTCATGGTCTAGAGTAATAGAGGCAATTGCTCTCATGCGGCCTTCTGTGTTTACGCGGCGTAATCTTACGTCAGTCACTTCCATCTTGTGTTCACCACCCTTTTCTAAATAAGCGATATATTTGTATAAATTCCACAAATTTTCTATTTTCCCTTTAATTTTTTAAAAATTTTTAAGATAAAAATTTTTAATGTAATTGAATATAGAGATTAGTGGAGGTTATCGCTTACAAAGAACTACTTAACTAGGGCAATTACTTCGATTTCAACTGAAACATCTTTCGGTAATTTTGCTACTTGTACACAAGAACGAGCTGGCTTATGAGTAGAGAAATAAGAGCCGTATACGTCATTAACAGCATTAAAATCATCCATATCTTTTAAGAATACTGTTGTTTTTACTACTGAATCAAATGAAGCACCTGCTTCTTCTAATACCGCTTGTAAATTTTGAAATACTTGCTCTGTTTGTACTGTCACGTCTCCTGCTACAAGCTCTCCACTTGCAGTTAACGGAATTTGTCCTGAACTGTAAAACATATTATTTACAATAATCCCTTGTGAATATGGTCCAATTGCTTGTGGTGCATTGCTTGTTTGAACAACTTTCATATTTTTCCACCCTTTTATTATTTATTTTTACTCTTTAAAAATAGTGCACGAAAAGCAGTTTGTCCATCTATTTTATAATTTATAAATAGAATAAAAAAAAGATAAAGCGATCTGCTTTACCTTTTTACTCAGCCTCTACAAGCCCTTCATCAAATGGTGCCAGTGAATAATTTCCCTTTTCCACTTGAATCGCTTTTTCTTTCACATCAACTTCTGATAGACGAATTAATGATACAAAATTATTAATTAGTCGTTCTTCAATATCCGTGGATTCTACTAATACACCAATACCAACAACATTAGCCTTAAACTCTTCTAACATACTCATCATACCTTGAATTGTCCCGCCAGCTTTCATGAAGTCATCAATAATTAAAACATTTGATCCCTCTGGAAGGCTACGCTTTGCTAACGTCATTGTTTGAATTCGCTTAGAAGAACCTGATACATAGTTAATACTAACAGTTGGGCCTTCTGTTACCTTATTATCTTTCCTTGCAATTACTACCGGTACATCTAAGTAATTTGCCACCGCATAAGCAAGTGGAATCCCCTTCGTTGCCACCGTCATAACCGCATCAATTGGTTGCCTAGCAAAAACAGAAGCAAACAAACGACCTGCGCCATTAATATGGCGAGGATTACTTAAAAGATCTGTCATATATAAGTAACCACCAGGCAAAATACGATCTGGATTTTCAAATAAGCTACAAAGCTCACCAATAATTAGATTTGCCTCTTCCTCACTTATATATGGTATATATTTCACTCCTCCTGCTGCTCCTGGTACCGTTTGCAATGTGCCGACCCCTTGTTGTTCAAACGTTTGCTTAATAATAACTAAATCTTCACTAATGGAAGACTTAGCTGATTGATACCTTTCAGCAAAAAAAGTGAGAGAAACTAGCTGACGAGGGTTTTGTAACAAGTAATACGTCATATCGACTAATCTTGTACTTCGTCTAATTTTCATACTCTCACCTCAAATCACGAATATTCTAAACAAATCATAACGTATTATACGTCTTTATTCAAGCGTTTCTCGCTCTCCTAATAAACGTACTGCGTATACTTGTTCACAAAATCCTTTTAATCCGTTATATATACGATGCATTCGCGAATCATGGTGCACAAGACCAAATACCGTTGGGCCACTTCCACTCATTAATACAGCATCCGCCCCAAATCGCTTCATCTGTGCCTTAATACGTGCAACTTCAGGATGCATCGCAAACGTTACATCTTCTAAAACATTACCAACAGTATCACAAATCCCTTTGTAGTCCCCAGCATTTATGACGTTAACCATTTTATCTACATTTGGATGTGTAACTCGATTTAACTTTAAATTTCCATACACATCAGCAGTAGATACACCAATATGGGGTTTTGCTAAAATAACCCAACAAGAAGGTGGAGTTTTTATGTGCTCAATTTGCTCTCCTCTTCCAGTGGCAATTGCTGTCCCACCATATACACAAAACGATACATCTGATCCGATTTTTGCGCCAAGCTCTGCTAACTGATCAATTGTAAGCCCTAAATTCCATAATTTATTAAGGCCACGTAATGTCGCTGCTGCATCACTACTTCCACCTGCTAATCCAGCTGCTACTGGAATCGTTTTTTCAATAGTAATAGATACGCCTTTTTTCACATTAAACTTCTCTTTTAATAATTTCGCCGCTTGATAAGCTAAATTTCTTTGGTCGTCTGGGACATACCGATTATGGGATAAAATTTCAATACGGTCTTCTGCTAATTCCATTAGTTCTAAACGATCCGCTAAATCAATTGTTGTCATAATCATTTTCACTTCATGATATCCGTCTTGTCTTTTTCCCAGTACATCTAACGACAGATTAATCTTTGCTGGTGCTTTCACTAGTAGCTTCAATCTATTCACCCACTCTATGTACTCAATCTTTTATCGTTTATTTTACCATAAATTTATAGTAAGACGATGACACTTCCCTAATTATAACGAAAAGCATTCAGAATGAAACTACTTATGTAAAATGATGGCACCTTTTCGAGTACAAAAAGCCGAGGAATCACTCCTCGGCTACCGTAGCATAGAAAGTATCTTACAACTACTGGTTTTGTTTCATTAATTGCTGTTCTGCAATTTCTATAGCACGTTTCACCATGTTACCAGCATCTTTCGCACGAATTCCGCCCCAGCCTTCTTTCTGAACAACATCATAAAAGCCTAGCTCTTTTGCAAGCTCTTCTTTAAATTGATTTGACATGACACCTCTTCGTCTACTCAATGCAGAGTCCCTCCTTATTTTGCTACGGTATAATTAGTATGCAAAATAATATAGCTTTTCATTTGTGGGAATATATGTAACGATACATGAATTATAAAATCACTTCATTATGAGGTTCACCATAAAACGTTAACTCTACTGTCTCTGTTAAAACATCCGCATAGCTATATGATACACGTTGCAACGCATCTTCTTGCTGATCCAATTGTACAACAAAAACAGAACGGTACGTTTCTGCAAGTACACCTGATTGTTCTACTGTTTTTCTTCTCCCACTATTCGCCTTTAACATCAGTCTCTGTCCAAGATGGTGATCTAATTCGCTTTTAATTTCATCTAAACGTTTTGACATATACTTCGTTACACCTCGCTGTAATTTAGATTGAACACTTAAAACACGATATATCTATCCCAATTATTAACCGCAACTCACAGACAATATCATTATAAAAGCATCATGCGTTCAAATAGATAGAAGAAATACTATATTGTAAAAGTATCATTATGTAGTCTGCGCGTTCTTGTCTCTTTTTATCCAAGCTGATTTAAATCCTTCCCATACAAAAAAGCAAGATACATATGTACCTTGCTTATTCTTCATAATGTTGAAAGGGTAAGCCAGTTCGTAAAATCCCCCTCGTCTCAATCCCGCCAAGTCCCTTTTCGCCAGTAATCGTATTACGTACAACATCCCATACATTTACTCTTTCCATAAATGACGTAAAACTAATTTTACCAACCACATATACAGGATCTAGTGCGTGAATATTAATTCTAGATGGTGAACTAGCAAAGTTAGCACCCGCTCGAATTAATGCTTCAAAGTGTGATTGGCATGCCCCAGCAAAAATAACGAGTTGATCCAATGATGGATATTTTTTTCTCACTTCTCGAACAGCCTGTACAAAATGCCTTGAATGCCTATATGCTGCTAAATCTCCCTTTACTCCTTTTGATTTTGTATATGCATCGTGCCCCGTAATAACTAAAATGTCTGGACGAAAATGATCTATTAAATTTACTACCTTTTCATGCATCTCTGTTTCTTTACAATGAATACCTTGTACAGGAACACCAATTTTATTATATAAGTCTAAGCACTTGCGCAAATATAACGGGTCACCATCTATATGCAATACACGTCCTGGCATTTGAAAATAATTCACCTCACTTGTATATCCACCCGTTGAAGTGTGTTCATGCCTTTGTTTCATTAATACATAATCTTGTTGAAACAAACGATACGTACGCTCCATCGTTTCTTTCTCACGCTTCGCTCTTTTTTTATGCTCTCGTTGATCTATACTAATTAAATCTTCAAGTGGCGCATCTGCCACCAGTCTAATTTCCTCTCCAAATAATATAGCTATCTCGCCTTTTATTTCTATAATACGAAAAAGGATATCCCTATTATGAGAATATCGTTCCACTAATTCTCCAACATGTAAAGCCATTCTCCTACCTCCAAACTCGTTAGGCCATCTTACCTGTTTTTAAAGTATGAATGTAGGAGAGGAAAGGTGACAAAAAGGACAGTTCAAGTTGAACTGTCCCTTTTCTATTCTTATGACAATTTATGAAGAACTAATGCATTACTTAATGTTGCAAACTCTTCGATAGATAGCGTTTCGCCTCTTCGTTTTGGATCAATTCCCACTTCTGTTAAAATTCGATCCAACAGCTCTTTATCTTTCGGGAAACCATTTAAATTATTTGATAAATTATTCATTAAAGTTTTACGACGCTGTGCAAAACTTGCTCGTACTACTTCAAAGAAGAATGTCTCATCTGTTACTTCTACAACTGGTTTTGGGCGCTTTAGGAGACGAATAATCGCAGAATCAACATTTGGTTGTGGCACAAACACTGTACGTGGTACAGTCATAACTGTTTCCACTTCTGTATAATACTGAATAGCAATGGATAAAGAACCATACTCTTTCGTTCCAGGTTTAGCAGCTAAACGATCTCCAACTTCTTTTTGCATCATAACAACAAATCCACGAACCGGTAATTTCTCTTCCAACAATTTAAATAAAATTGGCGTTGTAATATAGTACGGTAAGTTCGCTACTACCATTACATCTTGCCCTTCCTCAAATTGCTCACTAAACACCTCATGTACATCTGCCTTTAGTACGTCTTTATTTATAACTGTAACGTTGCTATATGGAGCTAACGTCTCATCTAAAATCGGTAATAACCTCTGATCAATTTCAAAAGCTACTACTTTTTTAGCACGCTTCGCTAATTGTTCTGTTAACGCACCGATACCTGGTCCAATTTCAATTGCACCACTTTCTGAACCAATTTCAGCGTGATCGACAATACGATTTAATACATTCGTATCAATTAAAAAATTTTGTCCTAAACTTTTTTTGAATGAAAATCCATACTTTTCAACAATGTCTTTCGTACGATTTGGCGTTGCGATATCCTTCATTTTCTTTCCTCCTGTATGACTTGCTTATAAGCTTCTGCAAACGATTCTTTTGAAACTTGAAACATTTGTAAACGTTTATGTAACTGTTTTGCGTTTGTATAACCAATCTTTAATAGCTTACCCATTCTTTCTCTGCGACTCTTTGCCATTTCTCCGCCCACTAAGCCTGCATCGACTAAATCGCTCCAACTGATTTCACTTGTGTAAGCTTCCATTTCTTCATGTATATTCTCTAAAGCACGGCGAATTGATTCATTAGAAGCATGTTCAATCCCGACACCCTTTTTCCTTTTGGCAAGTGCTTCTTCCTTCGGTAAAAAAGCATGTTTACATCCAGGCACCTTATCAGAAATAATTTTTCGAATACGCTCTCCAGGATAATCCGGATCTGTGAAAATAATAACGCCCCGTTTTTGCAGCGCTAATTTAACTTGCTCAATAACATGATCACCGATTGCTGAACCGTTCGTTTCAATTGTATCCGCATCAACAGCACGCTTAATCGCAACTGTATCATCTTTACCTTCTACAACGATAATCTCTTTAATTTTCATGCTTGCCTCCACACTCGTTTCGTCTCTACTTAGTAAAACAAAAAAATGACGACTTTTCCATTATTATTTTCCCCATTCTTACATTTTAAAAAATAGAATGTCCAAAACTTTGTTCTCTCTCCTTATTGTAACACTTCCTCATTCGCCCTTATTTTTTCACAAAAATAAAAAAGAATGGGTTCTCCCACTCCTTTTTATTCAACACCAAATAAAGCTTTTGCATTTTTTGTTGTTATTTCTGCTACTTCCTCATAAGAAATTCCTTTTAAATTCGCAATTTCTTCTGCTACGAGTTTTACATAACTCGGTTCATTTCGTTTTCCTCGAAATGGATGTGGTGTTAAATATGGACAATCTGTCTCTATTAACAATTTCTCTAATGGAATCTCCACAGCAACTTCTTTCGGCTTCTTAGCATTTTTAAATGTAACTGGTCCACCTAACGAAATTAAAAAGTTCATATTAACACATCGCTCTGCTACTTCTACGCTGCCGCTAAAGCAATGCATAATGCCTCCCACTTCAGCTGCATTCTCTTCTTCTAGAATATCAACAATATCTTGAGTTGCATCGCGATTATGTATAATAATCGGCAATTTCACTTTTTTAGCCAATGCAATTTGTTTACGGAATACTTCCTTCTGTATTTCTTTTGGAGACTTATCCCAATGATAATCTAATCCCATCTCTCCAAGCGCAACGACTTTAGGATGAGAAGCAAGTTCTTCTAACCAAGCTAGATGTTCTTCTGTCATGTCAATTGCATCAACTGGATGCCATCCAACCGCAGCGTAAATAAAATCATAAGTTTCAGCTAATTCAATCGCCTTTTTTATCGTTACTTCATCAAAACCAACAACAACTGTATAGGTAACTCCCGCTTCTTTCATTCGTGCAATAACCTCTTGCAAATCTTCTTCAAATTGCTCTGCATTCAAATGTGAATGTGTATCAAACAACATAATACATAACTCCTTTTATATTGAAATCAAGTTTATTCTAAAAAATAAGCTCTTTAATAACTTAACGATAACAATACTATAATTTTAATGCAAAAATAGAGAGTGTAAAAAGAAAAAAGACGCTTCACACATGTTACACGTGAAACATCTCTTTTCTTGTCTTAATTACTTGATTTTTGTACCGTTTGGTAGATTTTGGTCGATTGATGCTAATGACAATACGCCATTCTCTTCACCCGCTAAAATCATACCTTGTGATAATTCACCGCGTAATTTTACAGGTTTTAAGTTTGTTACACAAATAACCTTTTTACCTTTTAGGTCTTCCGGCGAATAGAATTTTGCAATTCCTGAAACAACTTGACGCTTTTCTGTACCTAAATCCAGCTGAATTTTTAACAACTTATCTGCTTTTTTCACAGGTTCAGCTGATAGTACTTCAGCTACACGTAATTCTACTTTAAAGAAATCATCAATTGTAATTTCTTCTGCTTTCGGTTCTTCTTCTTTTTTCTCTTCTACTTTAGGAGCAGAGCTTTTCATTTGTTCTTTAATGTACCCTACTTCTACTTCCATTTCTAAACGAGGGAAAATCGGGTTTCCTTTTTCTACTTTTGTTCCAGCTGGAATACAGCCAATTGTAGATAGGCTTTCCCAAGATTTATGTGCCTCTTCAGTAAGTCCAAGCTGAGCAAACATCTTACTTGGTGCTACTGTTAGGAACGGCATAAGCATAATACCTGTTTGACGAAGCACCTCTGCTAAGTGGGCCATTACAGAAGCTAATTTTTCACGATCATTCTCATCTTTCGCTAATACCCACGGTTGTGTTTCATCAATATATTTATTTGCACGGCTAACCAATTGCCAAATTGAGCTTAACGCTACAGAGAATTCCATATTCTCCATTGCCTCTTCTACTTTTTTCAATGTATCTTTTGCAAACGTTACTAACGTTTCATCGAATTCCGTTACATTTTCTTTAAATGCAGGGATTTCTCCGTTAAAGTACTTATCAATCATAGCTACTGTACGATTTAATAAGTTACCTAAGTCATTTGCTAAATCGAAATTAATGCGCTCCACAAATCCTTCTGGTGTGAATACGCCATCAGATCCGAATGGAACTTCACGAAGTAAGTAATAACGTAATGCATCTAATCCGTAACGATCGATTAAAGTAACTGGATCTACTACGTTTCCTTTTGACTTACTCATCTTTCCATCCTTCATTAAAATCCAACCATGAGCAAAGATTTTTTTCGGAAGAGGTAAATCTAATGCCATTAAAATGATTGGCCAATAAATTGTATGGAAACGAACGATTTCTTTTCCAACTAAATGTACATCAGCTGGCCAGAATTTCTTATACATCTCTTCATTTTCTGTTCCATAACCTAATGCTGTAATGTAGTTAGATAATGCGTCAACCCATACGTAAATAACGTGTTTCGGGTTACCTGGAACACGAACTCCCCAGTCAAATGAAGTACGAGAAACAGCTAAATCTTCTAGGCCTGGTTTAATGAAGTTATTAATCATCTCATTCTTACGAGACTCTGGCTGAATGAAATGTGGATTATCTTCATAGAATTTTAATAGTCTGTCGACATATTTACCCATTCTAAAGAAATACGATTCTTCACGAACAAGTTCTACATCATGACCACTATCTGGGCTTTTTCCTCCAACTACTTTTTCACCTTCCATAATTGGATCTACTAATTGATGCTCTGTATAGAATGTCTCATCTTGTACAGAATACCAACCTTCATATTCATCAAGATAAATATCACCTTGATCTACTAGTTGCTTGAAGATTTTTTCAACAACATCTTTATGACGATCTTCAGTTGTACGAATAAAATCATCATAAGAGATATCCATTTTCTCCCAAAGTTCTTTAATTCCTGCAACAATGTTATCCACATATGCTTGTGGTGTAACATTTAATTCTTCTGCTTTCTTTTGTATCTTCTGTCCATGCTCATCAGTTCCTGTTAAATAATGAACATTGTATCCTTGCATACGCTTATATCGTGCCATCGCATCTCCTGCTACTGTTGTATAAGCATGTCCAATGTGTAATTTTCCACTTGGATAATAAATTGGGGTAGTAATATAAAAGGACTTATTTTCCTCTGTCATTGTTTTGGACCTCCCGGATAACCTCATATGTATTTATAAATAGTATATCAAAAACTTATATATAAAGTGAAACTTTAATCTGTGGGGGTTTTGTTCACTCCCGCGGATTATTAGCCCGCACCAATCAGGCTTTTACGAGCAATCCGACTCCAACTTAACTTCTTTGCTCCAGCCAAATTTTAAATTTAGAATCTTACTGCTTGGCAAATAGCGGGATAAAAACGAGTTAATACTTAATATCTTTATCATCTATTGCTCATATTTCAAGAAAATATACAGTCCTTACTTACAATCTATAAACTTTTCTGAAAATAAAGTGAAATAATAGTAGAAATTACTCTCATTCTATTATATATAAGAAGTAAGAAATCTATAAATCTTTTTAAAAAATATAGAATTAAAGAATTGACGGAAATGTAAATGATTGGTATCATATGTCCATAGGGTATTTTGTCGAAAAATGACGAATCTAGAAAATAGACTCGAAACTTATAAACTATTTCTTTAGGAGGAAAAAAATTATGAAATCTACTGGTATCGTTCGTAAAGTTGATGAATTAGGTCGTGTAGTAATTCCAATCGAATTACGCCGTACTTTAGGTATTGCAGAAAAGGATGCTCTTGAAATCTACGTTGATGACGAGAAAATCATCTTAAAAAAATATAAGCCAAACATGACTTGCCAAGTAACTGGTGAAGTATCTGATGGTAACCTATCTTTAGCTGAAGGTAAAATTATCTTAAGCAAAGAAGGCGCTGAGCGAATCTTAAACGAACTTCAAGATTATATCGAAACAGCAAAATAAGCTTCTCAATTATGAGAAGCTTATTTTTTATCGACATGATAGATTTGATATACATCGCGTTTCGACAAATCTCGATCTTTAGCGACTGTTTTTATTGCCTCTTTTGAATTCATACCTTTTTCGTTTATATAATGTTCAATATGATCATATACCGAAATAGATTCCCACCATTGTTCTTCCGGGGTAGGTTCTTCCGTTGAACCAGCTACTAAAATACAAAACTCGCCACGAACTTCATTTTGTTTCGTCCACTCAATTGCTTCCTCAACTGTTCCACGAATAAATTCCTCAAATTTTTTCGTTAACTCTCGACATAATACAATTTCTCTATTTCCCAACACTTCTTGCATCGAGATTAAAGTATCATCTAAACGATGGGGCGCTTCATAAAACATCATTGTAGTTTGTACATAACGAAGCTTCTCTAACTCCATTTTTCTCTCTTTTTTATTTCTTTGTAAAAATCCATAGAAATAAAATTGTTTTGTTTCAAGACCTGATGCAATTAATGCTGTAAGGGCTGCATTTGCCCCAGGAAGCGGGATTACATGATACTGTTCTGCTACAGCCTCTACAACAATATCGTAACCTGGATCGGAAATACAAGGCATACCAGCATCACTAACAAGTGCTACAGTCTTTCCTTCGTCTAACTTCCCTAATATTTTCTTACCACTTACTTCCTTATTATGCTCATGGTAACTCATAACGGGGGTTTCAATTTCGAAATAATTACAAAGTTTTTTCGTTTGTCTCGTATCTTCAGCAGCAATTAAATCAGCTTCTTTTAAAATTCGGATTGCACGAAATGTCATATCTTCTAAATTTCCAATAGGAGTTGGTACTAAATATAAAACTCCCTTTTCATTTTGTTGAAAGCTTTTTTGTTGCCACATAGCGTTCTCCTTTTTGCATATATTCTTCTTTTTGTTTTCTATTTAACTGCTTAAAATAATACTCTGCTTGCATAGCTGTACGCTTATCTTCATGAAATTCTATGTATTTTAAAACAACAGGAAGTCTAGCACGCGTATACCTAGCCCCTTTTCCACTATTATGGGTCTGAATCCGCTTCTCTATATGATTTGTATATCCAGCATAATAACTTCCGTCAGAGCACTCTACAACATAAAAACAATGCTTATTCTTCTCCATATAAAATTGAACGAATCTCCTTTGTATATTCATTATTTGCTTCATATACAAAAAGAGGGGGCAATATTTTCAAATCTGCGTTTCCATCCTTAATTCCTTCAATTAACAATGTATTCGCTTCTTTCCCTGCCTTAGGATAAACAAATCGCACACGCTTTGGTTCAATTTTGTATTTACGCATTAATGTAACAATATCTAGCAAACGACCTGGACGATGTACAAATGCTACTTTCCCACCTTGCTTTACTAACTGACTACTTGCAGATACAACATCCTCTAATGTACACATAATTTCATGACGAGCTATCGCTAAATGTTCATTCATATTTTTCTCAGAAGTTGCAGGTGTTTGAAAATAAGGGGGATTACATGTAACTACATCATATTGATGACGTCCAAGTTTCTCCGGCATATCTTTCAAATCCCCATGTATTAAGTGAATTCTTTCTTCTAACTTATTGTATTGAACGCTTCTGATTCCCATATCATATAAACGTTCTTGAATTTCTACACCTGTAATGTTTCCCTTTGTTCTGGTACTTAATAAAAGGGGGACAACTGCGTTACCTGTACACAGATCAAGTACATTACCTTTTTGAATCGGCACCCAAGCAAATTCTGCAAGTAAAACAGCATCTAACGAGAAATTGAATACTGATGGGCTTTGTACAATCTTCATATCTTGCGCTAATAAGTAATCTAAACGTTCATCTTCATATAAATTCATATGTTACTCCTTTTCTTACACTTAACCTACCCTATTTCATCTTCTACTAATAAAAAAACATATTTCATTCTACTCTCATGTATAAAAAATTACCTTTCCAATTATCATTGGAAAGGTAATTTCACTTTTTATTTAAAAATGACAGGCAGAATAAACAATCTCCCTCTTTACGTACACTTCCATAATGCAGATTACAAATATGAAAACCTTCTTGATATAGCCTTGCTAAATTATCATAGCCTTCGCCAATATCAGTTGTCTTCGGCTTCACTTCTTTACGTTTTTGAGTTTTTTGTTTTTCCTTAATCTGCACTTCTTCAAAGCGGTGTCGCAAATTTTCATTTTCCATTTTTATATGTTGGTTCTCTTCCAACAACTCTGCAAGATGTTGTTTTAATTCTCCCAACTGTTTGTATAAATGTCCAATTTGCTCTTCCATACTAGAAACCGATGCAAAAATATCTTTTTTCTCCACAAGCACCCACCTCATTAATCTGTGGTTTGACTCGAAACGACCCCTTTATTCACTAACTCATCTAACGTATATTCTACTATCCGTTCCTTGTCTACTAGTTCCACTTGAATTAATCTTTCTAAAATATTTAATCCGATAACACGGCCAGTACCATGCGGGGTTTGTATACGTTGATCTAAATCAGGAAGTTGTTCCTTTGCTGCCTCATATTCATCATTCTCATATTTTAAGCAACACATTAAGCGACCACATAAACCAGAGATTTTTGCAGGATTTAATGATAAATTTTGATCCTTTGCCATCTTAATGGATACAGGTTCAAAATCTCCTAAAAAAGTAGAACAACAAAGCATACGACCACACGGACCAATACCACCAAGCATCTTCGCTTCATCACGAACACCAATTTGTCTTAGTTCAATTCTTGTCCTAAAAATTGCCGCTAAGTCCTTCACTAGTTCGCGGAAATCAATCCGACCATCCGCAGTAAAGTAGAAAATAATCTTATTGCGATCGAACGTATACTCTACATCTACAAGTTTCATATCAAGATTATGCTCTACTACCTTTTGCTGACAAACTTGATATGCTTCTTTTGCAGCATGTTTGTTCTCTTCAACAATGGTACGATCATTTTCATTTGCAATACGAATAACCTTTTTTAGCGGTAATACAACGTCGTTTTCATCAACTTGCTTTTTGGTAATAACTACTTTTCCGTACTCAATACCTCTTACTGTTTCTACAATTACAAACTCATTTTCAGAGATATCGAACTGATTCGGATCGAAGTAATACACCTTTCCGGCCTTCTTAAAGCGAACACCTACTACATCATACAAAACGGTCATCCCTCCTGCAACCGCAACACTAACTGTTCGAACACAAGCTGCGCATTTACATTAGCGTTGATTCTATTTTTTGCCTCTAATATATTAAAGAGAGCTGATACAATGCGCTTCTGAGCATAGGAGAAAGATTCAAACATCTCTTTCTGCTCATGAAAAACAAGACGATCTTCTTCTCCAAGTTGAACATATAATAAATCCTTATAAATAAGGAGCAACATATCTAAACCTTGCTGTAATTGTTCTTTCTCTCTAAAGTGTTTCCCCCATTTTTCTTGTACAAAAAAAATAGAGGCTTTATCCTTTTCGAGCGCTTCACATAATTTTATCACTAAAGCTCGTGCTTGTGCAAACCATTCATCACTACATAAAGCTAAAGCTTCATCAAAACTATTCGTGAGTTGCGCAGCAAGTGTCGATAAAGATGCCGTAATACCTTCATCCTGTAATCTTCTAATTAAAGATTCCGTAGGTAACGGTCTAAATGTAACAACTTGACAGCGAGATAAAATCGTATTTAAAATTTGATGACTTTGTTCAGTAAGTAAAATAGCTGTTGTATCACTACTTGGTTCTTCTAAAAATTTTAAAAGTGTATTCGCTGCATTTGCTGTCATACGATCTGCGTGCTCAATAATATATACTTTTTTATTTGCTTCTAATCCTGTTTTTGAAAACTCTTCTTGTAAATCATGAATTTGCTGCTTCTTAATAGATAATCCGTCTGGTTTTACAATATGTAAGTTAGGGTGGTTACCTGAATCAATTCGCTTACAATTTGTACATACGTGACAAGGCTCTACCCCATTCCGCCCAGAACAGAGAAAACTCTTTGCCATTTGAATTGCCGTTGCAAACTTTCCAGTCCCTTTCCCTCCCTCTAACAAGTAAGCGTGGGATATACGCTCTTTTGCAATGCTATTCATCAACATTTTTACACCGATGGGTTGTATAGCAGAAAGCTGCTCCCACGTCTTCGTCATAATGCATACCTCACTTATTTCATTCTTTCCTTCTATTATAACAATTTATCTTCTATAATCTGAACAACTTCTTCTATAAGTTTTTCCATTGGTTGATCAGCATTTACCAATACAATACGATCTGAGAAACGTTCTACAACTTGTAAATATCCTTCACGGACACGTTTATGGAAAGAGATATCTTCCATATCTAATCGATTTACTTCACGTCCTGCATCTTTTTCAATGCGAGCTAAACCAATCTCTGGTTCAATGTCTAGGTAAATCGTTAAACTAGGCATACAGTCCTCTGTTGCGAAACGATTTATTTCAAATACTTTATCCATACCTAACCCTCTTGCATATCCTTGATACGCTAAAGAGCTATCTATAAAACGATCACATAATACAAGGTAGTCCTCGTTAAGTGCCGGCATAACCTTTTCCACCAAATGTTGTCTACGTGCAGCAGCATACAGAAGCGCCTCTGTACGTGCTTCCATCATCGTATATTCTTGTTTATGTAAAATTGTTCTAATATCCTCTGAAATTGTAATGCCACCTGGTTCTCTCGTCGCCATTACCTTTTGTTCTTTTTGTTCAAAGTACGGCAATAAACTTTTAATTAACGTTGTTTTACCTGAACCTTCTGGACCTTCAATTGTTACAAATAATCCCTTCATTCTAAAACCTACTTTCTATATCATACACTTTCATATATTTCGTGCTACCTTGAAAACGAGCGCCTGATTGCTCTAAATACATAATTTGCTCTTTATGTTCTGAAGTAATTCTTTCTCCATACATAATCAATGGAATTCCAGGTGGGTACGGAATTACCATTTCTGCCGCTATCATCCCAACTGCTTCTTCTACAGATACTACTTTTGTTTCATATCCTTCCAGTTGTTTATATGTATACGGTAAAGGAGAAAATTCTCCTTTATAAGTATAACGAATAGATTCCTTCTTGTCTTTCACCTCATAATATTGCAATGCCCCTCGGATCATCTCTATAGCCTTCATATACTCCTTATTTACTTGCAAGGGCAAAATAAATAGGACATTATATGGATCCGCCATTTCTGTATATATACCGACCTTTTCAAATACAGACTGTAATTCGTATCCTGATAACTGACAACGTGTCTGTACAGTAACCTTTAACTCGTCTTGTAATGGATATTGTAAAATAGCTATTTGTGGAATAGAACACAATTCGTCTTTAAATCCCCGTAAAAACTCGACAATTTCATCATGTCCCTTTTCTTTTATACGTGCTATTGTAAAGCGTGCAATATCAAGAGAAGTCATAATTGGATACGATGGACTACTAGATTGTAGCATACTTAAATAGGTAGAAACTTTTTCTTCTTTCACTAAGCGACTATTTATATGTAAATAGGAACCCATTGTCATCGCGGGTAATGTTTTATGTGCAGAATGAACTACAATATCTGCACCATATGCTAATGCTGACTTTGGAAATGCTCCCCCTAAACAAAAATGGGCTCCATGTGCTTCATCTACTAAAACAGGGATTTTATGTGCATGTGCATAAGCGATGCTTGCCTCTAGATCCATCCCCATACCATAATAATTAGGATGCGTTAAAATGAGTGCTTTAGCATTTGGATATTTTTCAATTGCTTCCTTAATAATTTCATCATGAATTCCCACTGGTACATTATAAGCTTCATCAATCCATGGATCTAAAAAAATTGGATTTGCGCCCGCTAATTTTAAACCATTAATAATTGATTTATGACAATTTCTTTGTACAAGAACAATATCATGTTCTCCACAACAAGACAAAATCATTGCTAGGTTCCCTACTGTTGAACCATTAATTAAAAAATAACTTTTTTTCACTCCATATACATCAGCTAATAATTGTTGTGCCTCATCTATACATTCAAACGGACTATGTAAATCATCTAACCCAGACAACTCAGTTACATCGATAGATAGTATATCTTTAAACTCCCCTACAGCTTCCTGAGGGAAGTTTAAACCATTTTTATGACCTGGAACATGAAAGGATAACGGCCCTCTTTCTTTAAACTCTGTTAATGCCTCATATAAAGGTATGCGATTTTGATTCATCTATATCTCTTCCTTATTATTTCATTCTTCCTCTATTATACAGAACAAAAAAAATAATAGGCATATGCCTATTTAAAAATATGATACTTCTAATTTCCGAAGCTGTTTTAAATAATATATATACTTCGGATCATTTGTCTCCGTATTCACCATATCCTTTTCACATTCATAACATATTAAATTATTATAAACATATATCCCTTCTTTTCTTTTTGTCTCACAAACAATACAAACTTCATTTTGTGCTTTCATAACCTTCCCTCCCTATTTAAATGGACATATTTTATACTTCTATTCCTTAACAATTTACAGAAAAATATACATCCACCTCTTATATAATATGATTAACCCTTGGGCAACGTGTTTGTATTACCATTACTTCTTTTTTCGTACTGTTTGAAAACAGAAAAAAACACAAGTCAAAAGACTTGTGTTTTTAGTTGCTTGGCGACGTCCTACTCTCACAGGGACAAGGTCCCAACTACCATCGGCGCTAGAGAGCTTAACTTCCGTGTTCGGTATGGGAACGGGTGT
>NZ_JBKEZY010000019.1:0-32009 GCF_053345335.1 Bacillus sp. M5A3_1b
CTCCTTCTTGCCACGGAATTAACAAATGCTTTACAAGAAAAGAGGCTACAGCCATTCTTGCCCGATTATGCATAAAACCTGTTTGCCATAGTTCCCGCATCCCCGCATCAATAAACGGATAACCAGTTTCACCTTTCTGCCATACCCTTAATAATTCCTCTTCATTATTCCATGGAAAATGTTCAAAGCTCTTATTAAGAGGTTTATATACTGTAAATGGATAATGATATAGTAAATAATAAGAAAACTCTCGCCAAATTAATTGACGTATAAAGCTATTAACTTGTTTTTCAAAGAGACTAGATTGTCTTTCGATACTTTTATTTATTAAGTAATGATACATCCACCTCACTGATATTTGGCCAAATGAAAGATATGGCGCCAACATCGAATGAGCATTTTCATTTGGAAAATCTCTTCCTTCACTATAAGAGGCTAATTTGCTAGAGAAAAATCTCTTACATGTTTTGTATGCCCCTTCTTCTGTAGGATCCCATATTGATTCAATATGAGATGTCCACGGTATAGTCGGCAGCAAATGTAGTTCTGAAACAGATAAGCTCGCTGGTAAAGAGTTTCCTCCTATTATACGCTGCACTTTACTAATAGGCTTAGGTATTATCTGCTTTTGAAATGCATTGTAAAAAGGCGTAAACACCTTATATTCAGTGTTATCTTTCTTTTTAATAATCCATGGTTCTAATAATACATGTGAATTAAATTCCTTACAGATAATACCTTTACCTTCTAACATTATTTTCATTTTTTGATTAGATTGTAATCTGTCCGGATCATAACAAATATTCCAATATACAGCCGTTATATTTAATTGCTCTATGAGAGAAAGTATTTCTTCCTGCGTATTTCCTTTGCGGATTATTAAAGTAGAGCCCAATGCCTCAAGTTGCTTTTGGACATCAATTATAGCATGATGTAACCACCACTTTGATGCACTACCTATTGAAAAAGTTTCATCTTGTACATATACCGGAACAACCTCACCGGACTGAGCAGCTTCAAATAGAGCCGGGTTATCATATAAACGAAAATCTTTTTGAAACATCACAATAATTTTATTTTGCATGGCTATCCTTTCTCATTCTTAAAGCACAATTCTTTCATTATGAGAACCAGTACTTCTTTTTTTAAATGATTATAAGAATCATCCTTTTTATTTTATAATCTTCTTCATTATAAACATTGATTTTCTATCTCTCTAAGTACATCATTTCCTATATTACCTATCTTTTCATTTTTTATGTTAGTATATAAACTCTGTAAAACCTTTAACTCTGTTCTTAAATGTAAAATGACACTAGATAATATATATAACTTAGCTAGACTCTCTTTTCCACATTTCTCCTCATATACTTTTTGAAGGGTAGTAAGATATAACGTTAGTTGAGAAATTTTAGTTTTTAACTGTTCTAGAATTAACTGTTCCTCCCCATATTGAGCAAAAAGTAACGCTTCATATATAGGACGATGCATATCCTCTTTCTTTGTCATTTGCTCTAATAATAATTGCTCAAATTCTTGTTTACCACTTTTAGTAATACCGTAAATAGTCCGTTCAGGACGTTGTTCATTACGAATAATATCAACAACTTCTATAAAGCCCTTCTTTTCAAGTTGCTCAAATGTATAATATAAAGAGCCTTTAGTAATTTTTATATAATATTTCATTTCACTACTTTTTAAAAGTTGCTGGACTTCATACGGATGCCTATTTTTCTCCATAAGAAGGCCCAGCATAAAAAGCTTTGTATTCATAACTCTCCACTCCTTAATAACCTATACCAATAGTATAAGCTAAAAATAAGCTAAGAATCTTTTTGTTTTATAAAATTTATGACTTCAAATTCACTTTATTATCCTTTGTACCAGCTTTAACGTTCCCCATAAATAATATCGCCATAAACGAAACGATAATGGGAATTAAAGCTAGTAGAAATATAGTAGTAATTGAAGATGACATAGCAGCTATAATTTTTTCAAGAATAAAAGTAGGAATACTAGTCCTTACATCTGAGCGAAATATTGCACTCGGATCACCTAGATTATTTAACATGCTGGAACCGTGTTCTATTCCCTTAAAAGCCTCCTTTAAGTTAGCTGTAAAGGTACTATTTTGAATGGATCCAAAAATCGTTACTCCAATTGTCATACCTAGTGAACGAAAGAATGAGTTTGTTGAAGTAGCTGAACCACGGAATCTCGGTTCCATATTATGAATAGAAACTGTGGGAAGTAAAGAGAACGAAAATCCAACTCCAAATCCCGTTATAATCATGTATGTCGTTAAAAATACACGGCTTGTTTGCGGATCCATCGTTCCTAATAAATACATACCTATCCCAAAGGATATTACAGATAATAACATTAAATTGCGGTAACTAATTTTCGTTTGAAATATTCCACCAATGGCACTACCGACCACAGAACCTAACATCATTGGTGTTAAAATTAATCCAGCATTAGTTGCTGTTCCACCATATACAGCCTGAACAAAAATAGGAATAAATACTGTTAAAATAACAAATGTTGCTCCATAGAAAAATGTAATAACTTGAGATACTGCGAACTCCTTACGCTTAAACATCCAAAATGATATTATCGGATCTTTCACTTTTCTTTCTATCAATAGGAAGCCAACAAAAAATACAATAAACGATGCAAATAACCCTATGATTTGTATCGAATCCCACTTAAATTCTTTTCCTCCTAATTCTAAAGCAAACATTAAACTAATGACTGCTATTACGAGCGTTATTGCCCCCCACCAATCAATATTTTGCTTAGTAGGTGGATTATTTTCTTTATAAGCTTTTACAATAAAAAATAATGACATTAGACCAATTGGAATGTTGACATAAAAAATCCAATGCCAACTAATATTTTCTGTTATATACGCGCCTAATAAAGGTCCTAATACACTTGAAGAACCAAATACGGCCCCTAATAGTCCAGTCATTTTCCCTCTCTTTTCAATAGGAAAAAGATCAAACACAATGGTAAAAGCGATTGGCATAAGTGCACCCCCACCTATACCTTGAATTGCACGATAAATACTTAGCTGAACAATACTTTGCGCAGTACCACATAATGCAGAACCAATTAAGAAGATTAATAAACCAAAAATATAGAACCTCTTTCTACCATACATATCAGATAATTTCCCAAAAATAGGCATACCAGCCATAACTGCAACCATATAAGCAGAAGTAACCCAGACGAATTTATCCAATCCCCCCAAATCTGAGACAATTGTACCAATTGAAGTGGCAACAATTGTATTATCCATTGCAGCCATTAAAATGCCTAGCATTAACCCAGCTATTACTAAGCGTAGATTGGTCTCTTTTGCAACCATACCTCTTTCCTCCCTTTTTCACACTGAACAAAATAAATGGTCTAATTAAACTATATACTCATCATAGTCTAATTAGACTATTTTTCAATAAATCCATAAAAAATAAATCCCTCCAAAATATATTGGAGAGATTACAATTGTAGAATTGCTTCCTATATAAAATAATTAAAACCGTTAGAACGATCACTTTTTTATACTACCTTGATTTTGCATACATGCAGCTTACTCATTTAGTTTTGGTCTAGTTTGTAAATATAAATTCAAATCCGGACTTGAACCGCTAATAATTACATCTCGAACAATTTTAGAAAGTACCATACTATATACTAATCCATTATCTCCATACGCATAGATAAAGTGACAATTTGGAAACTCTTCATACATTCCAATTATAGGTAAACCATCATGAGTACCACCATAAAAAGCACTTAAATAAAATTCAGGCTCAACTGTTATATTTGGAAAGAGCTTATTAAATTCATTCACTAATTTCTCTTTTTTATGAATTAATTTTGAATCTCTTTCTTGAGCAATGTTTGTATCTTCATCTAACCCACCTATAATAACCCTATTATCTGCAGTAGTTCTCATATAAATATATGGTCTCGCAGTTTCCCATATGAGAGTACGTTTATACCAAGAAGATAAATCTTCCACAGGATTAGTCACAATTGCATATGAGCTAATTAGTGTAGCGTTCTTTTCCTTTTTAAATTCCAAACCTTCATATCCTGCAGCCACAATTACTTTGTTGGCAGTAATAGAATTGCCCCCTTTTGTATAAAAGATAGCACATTCTTTCTCTAACTTTTTGCCAACAATCTCTGTATCTTCATAAATGTGAACTCCTTTATTAGAGGCTTGTTCTAATAAACTATGTGTAAATTTATAAGGATTTATTTCACCATCATTATACGTATAAATAGCTGCACGTTTTTTAAATGGATACCTCTGTCCAATTTGTTTTTCTGATAACCAAACCGCTTTAAAATCATGCTTATGTAAATAATACAGTTCCTTTTCTAATTTCTTTATATCCTCTTCATAACTTGCATAATATAAACTGTCACGTCGTTTAAAGTCAGAGCAATAAGGTAAGTTTTGATCAGCATTTTCAATATCATTAATAGCTTGTTCACATAATTTCATATGCTTAACTGCATACTCTTCTCCAAATGTATTTACAAGCTCAAAAAACATCTTGTCACCTAAATATTGAATAAGTGCTGTATTTGTAAGGTTACTCCCGTGTCCTACCTTTCTTTTATCAACGACAACAATATTTAAATCTGATTCACTCAAATAGTATGCTGATTGAGCACCTGAACTTCCTGCTCCTATTATTAGTACGTCACATTTTATATCTTCTTCCAATTGAGGATAAGAAGGTGTATTAGAAAAAGTTGTGTTCCAATATAATTTCCCTGTCTGTAAATCCATTTAAAGTGCACCGTCCTAAATAAAATAGTTATATCCCCATCTGTATCTCCATATCATTCTTACTATATACTTCTTATTAAAATTATCATTGCTACCATTAAATTATTAGTACAATATGTTTGTCCATTCATATTTGGTATTAAACTAAGCTTATAAAAAGTTAATAGTATATATATTATTTATTTTCATTTAGAAATTTAAGAACTTGGTTAAAAGCTTCTTCACCTGCTGGAGTGTTCATTTTAAATTGAAATTCATGCGCTAACTCGTCAGAGATATTTTTATCAAAGAAAAGTGTATCTACAGGTACTCCTTTATTTTGTAAAGTAGAAGCTAATGCTTTACCTTGATCTTCAAATGATGCAGTATTTCCATCTGTGATGAACGTTGGTGGGTAATCTTTTGTAACGTGTTTATAAATAGAGGCGATTTCCATTTCAGGTAATGTTTCAAACTTCTTTTTCCCAAAGTAAGCCCAGCCAGTAGTACGCATAAAGTCTTGCACTTCTTTGGATGTTTCCATTTTAGCTAATGCAGGCATATTATACGGGCCGCAAAATAGCAATATACCTTTAATTGTAGAAGGAGCAACAATAGCGTCAATTCCGGTTAATTTCGCATAATCTGGAGATGTTTGAATAGTAACGAATTGTCCAGATATTTGCGCTCCAGCAGAATCTCCTGCAAAATACAAGTCATCTAGTTTTACATTATATTTCTTTGCATTTTCTTTTATATATTCGTAAGCCTCACCAAGTTGTAGTACTGGTGTAGGATACTTTCTTTTAGGAGCAAGAGCATAATTTATATTTATCACTGTATAACCACGAGCAGCTAATTCTACTGCATAACCAGTAATGTCTGATTTATCTCCACCTACAAATCCACCCCCGTGTACCCAAAAAATAACAGATGTTTTTTCCGTAAGATTTTTGGGATAAATAATGTCTAATGTACCATCAGGAAATTTAGAATTATAATTAATATCTTTAACAATTCGTGTCTCTTTTAGAGCGTTTTTATAATTGTTAGATTGAACAAACATTCCACCTTCAAATGCTTTTTTTATAAGAAACGCTTTTGGAATAGGTGAAACATTCCAAAAAACAACTCCGGCAATAATCAATCCGAAAACAATACAAATAGTTAGTAACATTCTTTTTTTCCATATCATTTTAGGTTTTAACTGTTTTATTCTCATAATTAAAGAATCTCCATTCTTTTTAATAATAATCTTGAAATACATCACAACATAAATTTTTATTTTCCGCCTGCTAATCCGTCCTTAGAATTTCATGCAAAAGGTTATATATTTTTATTATGTACATATTAGATATCTCCTATAAAACACATTAAAAATTCAAACAAAAAGAGCAAAAGATCCCCATTTATAGAAGATTTCTTTTGCTCTTTGTAAAGGACACAAGTCCAAATAAAAGTTGCTTATCTATCGATAACTTACACATAAGAATGCATTTGTTTCACTACTTTATTAGTAGCAATTTTAACAACCATTTCTTTTTCACCTGTTCTATCAATCATGAAACCATGAACTTTAATATCAGAAGGCACTAATGGATGATGACGAATCATATCTATACTCTTCTCAATATTTTCACTAACATTTTCTTGTCCACTTAGCCATGCATTCAGGCTACCACTTGAAAATTCAGGCATGCAATTTTTAAAGAGATAGTCTATTTCTCTGTTATTTTTTATGGAATCACGTTGAATTTGTAGATTAACTATATCAGTTTCTTTATCCTCTATTCCGACAACAATAATTTCTTCAACTTTTTCTTCATAAATAGCAATAATAACAGATCTCATTATATCTCCATAAGGATGTACAATTACAGAATCATAGCTGTGTATAGTCAACACGTTTTCTTGTTGAATGTTAGTTACTTGTTGGATAATCGGCTCTATTCCGTGTTCAATGTCTGTTAACAATAAAACCTTTTTATTCTTTGCATTCATATATAGCACTCCTTCTTCATGATTGTATTTATGAAACTTTTAAGCTAGTAACAATAATTCATTACATGATTGTTACCAGTTTTCCCACCGTCCCTCTGGATCCACACTTGCAAGTCTTACCCATCCATTTTGAACTTTTTCTCGAAATGTGAAATCATTATTTAGTAAACGTTCTATATTTTCAATAGGCGCTTGAATTACAATTAGTAAACGAAGTGGTGAGTGATACGCCTCACTATCTGACTGCATAACAGATTGCCAAGGTAAGCCTGGCAACAAGTCACTTGCATTCCCTTGCATAACACCGAGACCTGCCGTTACGGTTTGGGTTGTTTTGTTTCCACTACCATAATAATGTGGAGCTACAGTTGAAGCGTAATATTGTAAATTTATCCACTGCGCTACTGTTCCTGGCCCTGCAATGATGCTAGCTAATATATCGCCACTTTCATCCTGTTTCCAATCATAATTATGAAGGAAAGCCCTACCTTCTAAGTCACAATCCTGAGTTAATTCTCGTTGTCCGATAATAAAAGATGCATTACGGGCTAATCCCCATTCCGGACGTATTTCACTCCAATCTTCTGCAAATCGATGTGCCTCTTTACTCGGATTTTTTATTTTCGTTTTAAAATTAGGTAATTGTGTTAAACGCTCTCTATTTGCATCTTGACTGACATTTGGCATAATTGACTCAATACAATCAAATGCTTCTTGCGCAGTTTCCGAAAGTTCTGGGACATAAATCCATTCCAATTCATCCACGGTTGTTTTATGTTCAGCTGCTGCAAAAATGGTATCCTCCGGAATTTTAATACCTTCGGCAGACAACGCCTCTCTTACTTCTGGAAGATTACATAAAGTAGCAAAAACTCTTGCATTAAATCCTCCTGCTGCTCCGCCACAAGCACCACATTCAAGCGCTGCAGCATAAGGGTTGTTCGTACTTTGACTACTGTGCCCGCACATTACAACTAAAGGCGCGAATTTTTCTGTCAATCCCACCATTTTTAAAGCTTGACGCACATAGTTCACTTTTTCTTCTTTAGTAAAACCGATAGGTATCTCACATTTTGTATCATGAACATGATTAAGCGAAAATGTTGTATCGGGTTTTTGTAACATAGTTTTATGAAGATTACGAATGAAACTCCCTACTCTTCTTGGCACAAAACTCCTTGTCACCATTTGTAAACCAAGTAAAGGGCCACTTACCTCAGGTAGTAACATACTTGTCAGTACATTTTGTTTCATCGTTTTAAACGTATAACTTAATGAGCTGTCTATCTTCTTGCGTTGTTGATAAGATTTGCATTCATTTTCATCCGTGAGCTCTTTTATTAGATGTTTCGGTTTTAATATAACTGGCAAAGAAGGATGACTGTCATTACTACCTAGTTCACTAGTCGCAATTGGTAACCCAAAGAAACCAGCTATTCCAAACGTTTCAAACGGACCTAATTTTTCAAGGTGGCGACGAAACGGTTCTGAACGTACATCAATACAAAATGCTAATTGAGCTAATACACGCTTTTTATCATTAGTTGCACGTTGTTTAGAAGCAATCTTCTCCCTTAATTGCTCTGCATGCGTCTGTTCCCAAGCTTCTAGCCAAATTTTCCTGCGAATATTTTCATCAAAACGATAAGCAAATGCTAATAATTCGCTTTGTTCACCTGCAGACATTTGTGACCATTCCAGGGTTGAAATATTCCCCCAGTAGATCCAAGAAGCTATAAGTGGGACAATCGCAACTTTTTTCTCAGCCTTTTGATTTTTTATAGGTAAATAAGGTTTTACAAGGGCCAGCTCCATAGAAATTCGAACGGCTAAATATTCTATAACGAGTTCCTGCTCCTGAGTTGACTGTCGGGAACGCCATAATATCATTCCTGCCCACCCAAGCAAAGCAAGCAAGTGACCTTCAAGGTAAGCTTGCATGTTAGATTCAGAAATTCCTAATTCAGATAAAGCTCTTGTTAAAGCTACCTCGGCATCCTCTGGCCAATCTTTTAAAACGCTACGCTCATTTTTACTGAGCGCTGGATCAAATTTAATAAGGTGATGCCATGCACGATACAAACCTTTCTCTCGATTTGGCATCGTCCAACTTGACCCGGAGTCATCCAAATATAATTTACACCATTTAATAATATGATAATTAAGAATATCAGATAGGTTTTCACCCTTTTGATTCTCTATAAGTGAACTTACAGGTTGCATAGAAGAGCCTTTCATACTTCCTGTATTTATATAACTTAATTCCTCTGCCAGTTTATTTAATTCTGGCGATGATAATAAACTAGAAGGTAATTCCTCTAATTTTAAAGCTGCTTGACAAAACTGCTCCGCTTTCTTTCGCGGGATATGAAAAGGTTGTGAATCAAGCCAACGAGACAAGCCACTTTGTAAAAATGATTCCTTAATCTCCCCTTTCGCCTTTGCCGAATGAATCATAGTAGCACTAGGATATATATCCACATTACGAGTTTCTTTTAACCAATCTGCAACTTGTTCAAATGATTGCTTTTCAAGTCCCATCCAAGGGTGATGAGCTGCAAATGTAGCAATCGGCCAAAGTGGTGCAATCACTCGGCTAGCAGATTCAACTAAATCATTCATATTCTTTTCTTGTACTTCAATGTTTGTCTCTTTCTTTTTTAAAGTTTCTTTCGTTACGATTGACGATATGCTCATCACTGATTACCTCCCTTTGATACATAATGTTTAAGATAGCTTGGATGACTTTCTACTGACTTTTGTCTCGCCTCACCTACTCGAACGAACCAAAGATACATTACAGCAAATATAGTAGAGGATTGATTACGAGTAACGAGAGTACTAATAGCACTACCAAATAATAAGAGACATATAACAAAAATAACGGCTGAAGCTGAAGGTTGAACATTTTGATACATGTCAGTATGCAACCATTTATAAAGAGAATTATGAACGGTAAAGTAAATGAGAGAAAATCCAACTAAAATAAATACGCCAACAATTCGTCCCATTCTTCCCTCTCCAAAAACAACAAGTTGTTTCCATGAAAAGTATAATGACCACCCTAAGATGAACGCACTAACTAATTCATACCCTTCTCCAGAAGTCGTAAACCAAAAAGCAATCGCTATACATAATCCGAAAACACGTCCGACCATAATCCATAAATTAGATATCTTTTCATTAGACTGCTTCACTGCCCCAAAACGTTGCATTGAAGAACCAGCTTGTAAAAACAGTGTAGCTTTAAACAAACCATGTAAAATCAAATGAATAACAGCCGCCAAATAGGCTCCTAATGCGCATTGAATAAGCATAAACCCCATTTGTGCAATAGTTGACCCCACTAGCTGACGTTTATAATCAACTTGAACTAGGCTAATTCCTGTTCCGATTAAGACAGAAATACTAGAGAAAATTAGTAAAATGATTTGTGCCATATCATCATGAAAAAGAGGTGAAAATCTAGTTAACATGATACCGCCAGCATTTACTAACCCCGCATGCATAACAGCAGAAACAGGCGTTGGAGCAACAACTGACTCAATTAACCATCTTTGAAAAGGCCATTGTGCTGCTGGAATCATCACAGCTAATATAATGAATAAGTTAATTCCTGTTTTCTCCAATGTTCCAAATTGAGCTACATTTTCATTCGTTAAAACTGATGTTAACTGCCACTGTCCAGTGACTTGAAAAAGCCAAATGATAGCTGCTAGCAAGGCAATCCAGCTTATTGTAAATAAATAACTAGAAATTTTTGTTGCTTCACTAACTACTTTCCACCCTTTATTTAGCCCTATGAGTAGAACCAATCCTATAAGAGTTGCTCCCCAACAAATAATCATGAAACGAAGATCATCACTTAACCATGCAACTGAAGATACACCTGTAGTACATGTAAAAAGTGCAAAGTATTTTCGATATGAGCGATCTCCCAGTAAGTAACGTATAGAAAAACGCTGAATGATTAGACCAATTGTAAGAACAAAGAAAGCCATGAACCAAGCTAAAGTATCTAGATGCCAAGGACCCACAACTCTATCTCCATTGTGATTAACAAGTGCGAGTAAAGAAACCAATGAAGGCAAAGCAGCGATACCGATATGGATATGAACAAAACGTAAAGGTATCCTTGCATGTAAAAACAATAATCCACTTAGCCAAGAAGCGCTAAGCGCCATAAAAAATAATGTTAACAGTGTCGATGAACTCAGCGAAATTAACATGTATAATACTCCCTTTCAAACGAAAATAAACTGTAAAAATTCCTTTTAATTACGATAGTTTTTTAATTTCAATTTTCATTCACTCTTTTTAGTACATCGTTTTTTCCCATAAAAAAAACCGACAACTTCCATAATTCAATGATTTTATATCATCATTGAATTATGGAGATTGTCGGTTTCCCTTCAACTAACTTCAATAAAGTTTTTTGAAGAGCTCCCATTTTATAGAGGATAATAATGTATGTATTACTCCTGTTAAAAAGAAAAGTATATTTCTGATCTCCTAGATTATGCAATCAATATATCAATTTATGTTATACGCTATCTTTTCATTAAGAAACTTTTTCATTTAGTCAATATTACATATTAAAAAAATGCTAAAGCCTTAATTATAGCAAACTGTTAAAATGAGCATCTATCAATTTTTTAAAACAATTATAAGATAAACCATATTAAGCAGTTTGTCAATTTCTTTATCAGTTTTTTAAGAGTTATTTGAATTACGATTTATTATATCTAAATAACTTCAAGTTTTTTAATTATTCGCATGTTAATAAAGTTAAATAAAGTGCAAAACTTGTAGGCTTCTTAATCCGCCCACTACATTTTTAGTTTATCTTCCACTAACCTTAAGTTGTTTTTTATTTTTAAAATTTTTCCTCAAGATTATGAAGCAATTTAAAAATCATTACTCGTTCGCCTGTACGGGAGCTTATATCCGTATGAAAGCTTTTCACTTTCTCTCCAGTTAATTCTAATATAATCTCTTTAAGATCTTCAATTCCAGATTCAACTAACTCCGAACGATTTTTCTTTATCGTTAACATACCGTCTTTTGTTTCGCAAACAGTATATTCAGCCGGCGTTAAAATACCTTGTAAATTTACGATAATCATATCCCGTAATATATCTGTCTTAACTGATATAGACCCGCGTCCTAAGTAGTCCTTTTCCCAGTGAGTAATTGCTTTGCTTATCTCTGATTCAATAGAGCCTTTTGAGCTTCTCATCTATGTATCCTCCCTCAATAAAATAAATTTACAATAACAATATAATAATCTGGATTGATTTTATTTTCAATTATTGAGAAGAATTTATTGGGATTGTTGTAAAGTATCCTTTCATATCATAGTGATTTTTTATATTACAATATAGATTTTTTGATCATTCCCAACAAGATACTCTTACCATAAAGGCTCTGTTGCATAGATTTCTAAAAAGGTCATTGTGGGGGGAGTTGTATTTTCTTAGCTTGATAGCGATGGGGCAGGACCCCTGTACGTTAAGAGATTAGGTTGTATATTTGAGGAGATGTACGAGACAGGTGTGAATTTAGGGTAATCTAATATTTTCCACTCAAATATGATAGAATAGAAGTATATCCAAAACGGAGGAATAACAAATGAACTCAAACACAAAACAGTTTATTTATGATATCCAGCAACGAAAGAACAATTATATAGAGAATGCTTTAATAGCAATACAACACCCTAAAAAAGAGCAATCTGAACAGGTCATTCAAAATATAGTAGAGAAGATGGATATGATGATTAGTCTAGTTACTACGTACATGAGGATTGAATCTGGATCTACGAAAGAATTAAAAGAACTTCAGAAAGAAATTATCCATGCTCAAGCATATATCCAAAAACGAAAATTTGAAGAAACACAGAGATAAAACCCTGTGTTTTTATTTGATGCTCTATGACGCTAATCTGTTATAAATCAAATTACATGTAATTTGATTATTGTTTTGGCATAATCCATACAATTTGTTGAATGCGTACAATATATGGTACCGTATCTTCAATGAGCAAATGATCAGGTTTCACATCCTTTAATTTACCTCTTATATTTCCTCTTACAGTTTCAATAACCACATGTTTACCAATTATTGATTGTAATGTCTGATATACATAGGGATTAGGCACACTTACCATATGTTGTTCACTCAAGTCATTTCCTTTCGAATAACTCATTCTATAAGACTCCTTTCTAACTTGCATTCTTTCTACTAATATATGATATAAATCTTATAAATATGCTAGAAGGATAATTCATTATATGAACGGAAATAACATTTTAATAAGATACGGTTTCTATTCCTAAATTGCTAAAAAATTATTTATATAAAGTTACTTTTACTAGTTAATAGGTGATTATATAGGGATATTTTGAATGTACATCTAGGTTGTTCCTTTCAGCATATGTATCATTTTAAATACGCCCTTTATTAGAATAGTACTCATACTTTTTTTGAGATTCTTTCGTAATACGTGCGTTAAGTAAAATTGCTAACAATAAAAACACTCCATATTTTCCTCCTGTAGCTCCTATGATAATCACACTACTACAAACAAGTATAATTAATAGGATAAACGAAACTAAATAAATACGGTCATAATTCTTTGACATCTTCTCGTATTTTATGCGTTCTTTCCTTGCATCCATCTAAATTCCTCCTTTAAATAATCCATTTCACTCTCAAATAAATCTAGCCCTTAAGAAGGAAACAATCTATCGTTTTAAATAGTTAGTTTGTTTTTTATCAACTAATTTATATAACGTAAAAAGAAATCCTACCAATATTAAGCTCTCCACCATGATAATCCCGACCCTCTCCTTTCTTTTAATCCCAACAAATCAGATAAAAGTTATGTATATCCCATATTAGCTGCAACAAGCAAAAAGGATCCCCCTTCTCTTAAAGGCCGATCCTTTTCTCCTTGTATGCAACTATTTTTACCTATTCTTGATTAATTAGAATAATAGCTGGTCCATCTACACGAATTCCACCAACTTCGATTTTTTCATAAGACTCAACTGTAATAGAGATGATCCCTTCTCGCTTCTTTAATTCATTACTTAATTCTTTTGTTAACATTTTTTTCATGTGTGTACTCCTTCTTACTGCTTAATTTACTATTGGTATGTAAATAAAATTTAAATTGGTTTCCTGGTCTGGAAACCAATTTTTTTGTAGTTGACCATATGGTGTTACCAGTTCGTTTATCAATTTTACGTAAAGAAGATAAACAATTACTATTCACCGTCTCAGTAGATATAAGACACTCTTAAAGATAGTGGTGAGATTGATTGTTTTTTCTTCTAGAAATAATGACTTAGATAGTATATTACCTAAAACAATGAAAGCCCTACCTCTCTTTCATCCTTACGGCTCCTTGTCCGTGCCAGTGTGAATCAGGATTGTAAAAATCAAGTGACTATTTAATCGAGTTATTTGATGAAACTTCAAACGTTCGTAAAAGAAATTTAAAAATAAAAATGGATTAGATTGAAGTAGTAACAAAAGAGGTATCTACTCTAAAAGTGAGTTGAAGAAATTGAATATCTTTGAAATACTTTCCTTTTAATAATCAACGTATACCCAGAAAATTCAGGATATTTCCGAGGGATGTCATACAGTATTTATAATAAATCTCAACAGAAACTTTTTATTTGTTTTTCAGTGATTCCTTTAATTAATTCTAGCTCACTGACCAAAAATTTATATGCATCATCCAACAATTTTTTTTCGCTTGTATTCAGTGCTTTTTCCTTCTTTATACGGATTAAATCACGTATAACTTCAGCACCTTCTTGTATTTCACCCGTTTTTATTTTATCTGTGTTTACTTTATACCTTTGTTTCCAAGGCATTAATTCGCCTGATTCTCCATGCTGAAAAATGTGTATAATGCGCGTTAATGTAAGTATATCAATAACTGGGCGTATATTCGAACTCAATATTTTGCCCTTAGGAATCATGATTTGCATATTACTAATGGACATTTTTATGACATAATAAAGTTGCTTTTTCCCTGAGAACTCTTTTTCTTCTATGGCTTCAATTATACCTGCTCCGTGCATTGGATAAACAATGTTATCGCCAATTTGAAACATATAACCCACCTCCATATGTGGTAACCTTCTCAAGCTTAACACATATGTTATTTTTTATCAAATATTTAATAATATCATGAGTTTATTTTTGGTGTCAATAACTTTTTTCTTCGGAAGTTAAATTAAGGAAAACAGCCGTAAAATAATAGAGAGCGTTCTAGATTTCGAATAAAAGAAAAGGGAATTCCCACGCGTATATTCTGAAATCTCTACTCATTAACGTAGATCAGTTTTTCCTTGAAAACGGCCAAATCGATCCCGTATTTTTTTCAATCTTATATGATACTCCAAAATCTCAATTCTTGCTTTTTCTGCTAGAGGAGCAATTGGTCGTAAGTCTTTTAACCCCCAATACTCAACCACTACATCAAGTACTTGATCAAAATATTGTAGTGGCCCATAGTTTGCTTCTTTTGCAATCACAGCCATTCTATTTTCAAAATCAGGCATGACGGCACCTGGCATTTTAAAATTCCTAATCACATTGGCAATATGGTAGCAATAATTTGGTTCCAATTCTAAATGTGTTCGAATAACGTCTCGATAAAACGCATAATGAAGTGTTTCATCTTTTGCAAGACGGCGTAATAATGTAGCAAGATCTGGATCATGCTTACTTGCCACCTTAGCTACATTATTGTAAAACACCATTGTTGCAAGTTCTTGTAGTGTCGTATACGTCATGGCTTCGATTGGTGTATGAAAATCAGGCTCAAATCCACACTCAACGACTGATTTTCTTAATTCATGTATACGTTTAGGATTTACACTTCGAGTGAGTAGTAAATATGTCTCTAATAGATTCGAATGTTGATCCTCTTCTGAGGTCCAAGTATGAATAAAGTCTGTAATAACAGAAAGGGAACCTTTAAAAGTCGCAGATAAATACGTTGTAAACCATGGTAAATTCACTTCTGTTAATAAAGCTGTTTCAATGGCCGTAATTACACCAGAAGGGAGAGTAACTTGACTTTCATCCCAAGGAACTCTTTTAAAGTCCATTCCCTTATCCCATGGTAAAAACTCATGATAGCCCCAGTCTATCTTCTGCGCTCTTATTTTATGTTGTTCATACAGTTTTTTTAAACGTGGTTCTAATCGGAAATCTAAATCATTTGTTAGCATATAAGTGCCCCCTTTTCTTACCATGAATATTCAGCTTATTTTTATCTCTAAAAATTTTCTACAAATAAATATTACTTTCCTTTTTTTAAATCAAACATAACAAACTTGTAACAAAACTCTTTAAGAGTGCTATATTTTCATAGGATTTTTTTATCAAAAGAGGGACCGTTACATCTATTTTCTTTTTTATAAAATAGATATTGAGGCAAACAATATGTTAGTTAGTCAAAATAAAAACTAACCTCAGTAAATACAGAATAACATTCATGGATAAAGATACTCGTCATGTTGTAAATTTTGGTGAGTGTAAAAAGGTGCATGCCTATAAAGAATCGTTTTATAATAAAGATTGATAGTGTTTTATAAACACTATCAACTTATTTAGACGTAAGATTATAATCCAATATATTAGATTAAGCGCTTGAAAAAAATATAGTTGATGAGATAGCCTTAAACGACAATTCCCAACAAGCTTAATGCACATTGGCTATGATGAGTTAGACCAAATTTTGTGAAACAGTATACAAAAAAAGGGAAGAGGCGATAAACATGCAGTCAACGGAAGCGCATATGAAGGAAAAACAGCGTAGAGAAAAAATAGAAATTATATTTAGTCACAGGGTAAAAGGGGAGAATTTTTTTCATGGTTCTTCCTATCAATGGAAAAACATTGTATATCAAAATTATAATAGGATACAACAAAAAGAGTTGGAAATTGAACAACTCATTTCGAAAATGGAAAAAGAAGGGATCCGTTTTACGCAGCACCGTTCACTCATACACTATCCCGTCATTGATTTCGTAAAATATATAGCTAAGATTTATAAGGAGCCCCTCGAAATAAAATAATCATATTTATAAAAGGTTTATTTCCGGGGATTTTTTTAACTTAAAACCAGGAGTACCGCCCCATTTCCATCAAGATAAAGTTTTATAACACCCCCAAAACGAAATTTTTAGGTTTTATTGTGAAAAAAGCCTATTTATCGTTTTGGAGGTGACCTGTTTTCTTAGGTTGATGGGATACCGCCATCAACCTAAGATTACCCAAAGATCTAATATTGGTCCTAAAGCCATGCCATTGCTTCTCCACGACGAGATCGTGGAATACATCAATCACAGCCTTTTCTATCGAACTTGTAGCAACTGCCCAGCTGATTCCATTGAGAATATGTAAAATCACTAAGCATATAGCCCCTGTTATCCAAGTATAAAAATACATTGTCTTTACAAATAATACTCAAACATTTTTGCAACCTTTTCTTTTATTTTTTCTTTTATAGATAATTGGTTGACGTCAGAGGATGTTACTTGCTTTGAATTTTGTAAGTCTGCATTAATCACTGGTTTTATTCTCGAAATATAGATAGGGTCATGAATATAACAGTTCATTTCTTCATTTAAATGAAACGAGCGTGAATCAAAATTCACGGTCCCAACCATCAATACTTTTTCATCAATCAAAAATACTTTACCGTGTAACACCCCATTTTTATAACCATATACTTCCATCCCCTGTTTTAATGCTTTTCGGATATATGGATATGCTGCTTCTTTAACTAATAGTGCATCCGAATGAGGTGAGAATAGAATTTTGACACGGACTCCCCTCTTTCTTGCATCTACTAATGCGTTCCAAATAGTTCTGTCTTTTGGTATAAAATAAGGTGTTAATATAATAATGGATTCTTTTGCTTGTTGAAACAGCATTTTATAATCTTGCCCAATTTTTTCTCCGCTATAATATGCAGTAAATCGTTGCGAGGTTGCTCCCTTTTCCTTTACCGCATTGTGTATCGGAATCGGTTTCTCTGAGTTTCTCTTCCAGTCTAATACAAATTGTTGTTCTAAATCTTGAACTCCTTCTCCTCGTATTTGAAGATGATAATCTCTCCAATAACCAAGTTTTTCTTTTTCCCCTAAATACTTCTGTCCGATGTTGAATCCGCCAATGTAACCAACCTTTCCATCAATAACTGAAATACGACGATGATTCCGATGATCCAAAGAAGAAAAAAGATAAGGGAAAGCAGGTTTATTGTAATATGTAAAATGAACTCCTTTTTTAACTAATAATTCTCTTTCCTTTTTCTTTAGTAAAATTCCACCTAACCTGTCCAAAGCATAGTATACTTCTACACCTTCTTGACTTTTTTTCCGTAATAACTCTAGAAACTGATGGCTTACTTTATCATCAGCAATAGAAAAAAAGTTAACATGCACGTAATGCTTTGCTTTCTCTATATCTGAGAATAGTTGATTGTTTAACGGTTTCCCATCTGTATACAAAGTAATATCACTTTGACGCATAGGGTATTGACTAGAATTCTGGCTAAATACCCCATTTTTTTCGGCTATCGTTCTGTCAATTTCACCCCAAACAAACAGAACTAAACATCCACCGATAAATAAAAAGAGGAATACTCGAAAAATTCTTCCTATCTTTTTCAGCATATTGAATCTCCTTTATATATTATCGTTTTATTTCTGTTAGTTTTTGTTATTGGGACAAAACTATTCCATGCATCTATTAGCTAAAAAAAGCCTTCTTTGAATGATTAACTATAAAATTTCTCATTCGCATAACCCTAAAATTGGAATTCGTACGACGATAACAAAATAGGCACTCTATATTTTGAAGTACATTTACAAGGAGGATTACTACATGACAGTAAGTACTAAACTTAAACAAATATAAAAATCATTCTTCTAACCTTTATCTCAACTAAACTATTAAATAGTGTAGATTTATAAAAGAGTTTAATCATTATTAAAGAAATACAAAAATAAAAACCCCAATCTCTCCATATTAAAATTGAGAAATTGGGGTTAATTTATTTCATCATATTTTTATTTAAAACAAATAACTAATTAATAATCCTGCCGATAATAAAAAGCCAAAAATCGTATTTGTCATCGCTGTTGATTTCATTGCGATGCGCATATACCCTGGATCCTTTGCTCCTTTTTGGAAACTTTGAATGGCAGAGATTGGTTTTCTCAAACCTAGGAACATAACTAATGCCCAAGGGCTTATATAACCCATCAATACAATCACCGCGATCCATAAATAAGCAATGAAAAAGGCTACAGCTAATGTTACTATTGCTTTTTCTCTCCCAAGGAGGATTACTAATGTCTTTCTTCCTCCTTTAATATCCTCTTCGATATCTCGGATGTTATTAGACATGTTAATTGCACCGACTAAAATTCCAATTGGAATGGAAATCAATACACTTTCAATTGTTATCGTATTCGTTTGAATAAAGAAAGCGATGAGTACAAAACATGTCCCCATTAACAATCCAGAAACTAATTCTCCAAATGGAGTGTACGCAATTGGTAATGGACCACCTGTATATAAATAGCCAACCGCCATCCCAATTAAACCAATGACGACTAACCACCAACTGCTATTCATACAAATATAAACTCCAATAATTGCTGCTACTACATACAATAAAAGCGCAACTGTTAACACATTTTTTGGTTTCAATCCGTGACGGACAATTCCACCACCGATGCCAACAGAATCAGCGGTATCTAATCCACGTTTGAAATCATAATACTCATTAAATAAGTTCGTCGCTATTTGCAATGCTAAACATGCAACCATCATTGCAATAAATAAAAGCCAATGAATTTCGGCAACATAAAGTGATGCCACTGTCCCTAAAATTACAGGAGAAAATGTCGCCGTTAATGTATGCGGGCGCGTCATCTTCCATATTAATTTAGCGGAACTAATTTCTTTTTCATTCCCCATAACTCTGTTCAATCTCCCTACCTTTTAAGTATAAATGACTAGCAGTATCTTTCTCTCTATTTCCTGCTTCACATCTATTATATCAAAAAAAGAATTGGCGATAGAACTTTCATGCTCTTGCTTGCACGATAACTTTGCATCAAATCATCCAGTTGTAAATCTGCTTGACGTAACAATTCTTTAATACCAATTGGTAGTGTCCGTGCTGCCCACTTATATACTTCTCTTCCATTTTGAACTATCTTCCCATGTGTTTTTAAAGGATTTCCAAACATGGTAGTAGATAAATTTTTACGATATACATGCATACCTCCTTCCCCATTTGTCCCAATATGGGTAGCTATAAAGCTAGACACTTCTTCATCTCTCTCTACTAAAACAGCTGCGGCTGCGGCTCCATCTCCAAATAAGATACATGTAGTTCGATCTGTATAGTCTGTAATCTTAGATAAGGTTTCTGTCGTTACAATTAAAATCTTACGATGAAGACCAAATGTAATTAAACCATTCGTCAGATGTAATCCATATGTAAAACCAGCACAAGTCGCATTGAAATCAACAGCGCCTGTATGCTGAATATTAAAATGCTCTTGTATTTGGCAGGCTACACTTAGAAAAGTGTAGTCAGGCGTAGTTGTTGAAACGAGAATACAATCCACGTCGACAAGACTTTTATGATAACGTTCCACTAAGTTTTCAATAGCATTAAAAGCTAACGTGGAAGCATATTCGTTATCACCAACAATTCTTCTTTCCTTCATCCCAGTTCTTTGTACAATCCATGCATCATTTGTATCTACTAGTTTTTCTAAATCATCATTGGTCAGCTTTTTTTCAGGTACATAGGTACCAATAGCTGTAATTCGTGCTTTTGATTGCACACATTTATCTCCCCTTTACTATATTTACACTTAGTTATATAATCAAATAATAGTACCAAGTTCTAAATTCTGTCGATATTCGAACATGAAATTTTAGGAAATTAAACTAACTAAAATATCTATCTATGGTATAAAGGAGAGAAATTCATGTTCAATATTCAACAAATTAAAGAAATTATTCCCCATCGTTACCCCCTTTTATTAAGTGATTGGATCATTGAAGTAGAAGAAGGAAAGCGTGCAGTTTGGCTCAAAAATATTGTGACTAATGAAGTATTTTTTACTAGTTTTTTCTGATTATTCAGTCTTTATTAGCATCCTTATTGTAGATGCCCTTTTAACATGGATAAAAAAAGTAGGAGTTTATTGAAAAGTTTTCTGGAGAAGGACAATGCTAAAACCCTGCATTAATGGAGAAATAAAAGAAATTTAGAATAATTTAAAGGGAGAAGAGTGATGATTGATATTTTAAAGATTTTTGCGGCCTTAGCTTTGGGCTACCTTTTAGGCAGCCTTAATACAGCGGTGATTGTAGGGAGAATATACGGAAAGGACATAAGAAGCCATGGAAGCAAAAGCGCCGGGCTTACCAATACTCTGAGAGTACTTGGGAAATCTGCTGCGGTGTTTGTTCTTGCGGGAGATATATTAAAAGGGATAATTGCTTGTTATATAGGCTTGTTCCTTAGCGTTTACTTTTATTCGGGAGAGGCTAAAGATTGCGTAAGCCTTTTAGCGGCAGGCGCAGGGGCGGTTATAGGGCATAACTGGCCGATATATTTTGGGTTTAAAGGGGGCAAGGGAGCACTTACAGCAATGGCTGTGCTGTTTATGATTGACTGGGTTATGGCCCTTTTATGCCTTGGCTTTTTTGTGATAATAGTAGCTTTAACCCGTTATGTCTCTTTAGGTACAATATGTGCTACATTGCTTGTTGCGGTCATTTCATTTATTCCTGTTTTTGGGAACACCTTATATTTTTACATATTTGCATTCCTAATGGCGTTTATGGTTATTTTCAGACATATGGAAAATATAAAAAGGCTGCTTTCAGGAACAGAAAATAAACTTATTTTTCTGCGGCATTGAGCATGTCGTCAAAATGGAAAAAAATCGGGGTTAGTTAACCGTCTAAGAGGTACGGCAACGATTCATCCCAAAAAAAGAAACGAACAAAAATGTTCGTTTCTTTTTTATGGTGCTTAATGCTCAAGAAAACTTATAACCGCATAAATATATAGAACGACTAGAGCAAAGGCACATATTCCCATAATTATAATCGCTAGTGCGCTTTTCTCTTGTCTAAACCCCATAATTCCAAGAATAAATGCACTCAACATTGTTACCTTAAGCATTGTAGCAAGGTTGGGAATTGAATATCTACTCAACCAGGTAGAGAAACTTACAATTACAGAAAAAGAGAACAAAGTTAGAACAATAGATAATATATTAATGTGCTTCCCATACTTCAGTTGCATTTCGCTAACCTCTTTTCATTAGTGAATAATAGGTAGGTGACTATATTTTTATTTTATTCTAAATTTTCTTGGAAATATAGAACAAAAAGAAAAGGTTGTCCCAAAAAGTCGCTAAATAGTTACTTTTGGCAACCTCTTTTCTTTATTTTTTACTTTCCTCTAGTTTAGAGATACTTGTTTCTTTTTCAGGTAACGTATCAAGAAAATCCGTTGCTCAAATGCGAACAACGGACCTTCTTTATTTGAACCAATGTAAAACATCCTCGGCAATCTCTTCCGGTCTATCCCAATGCATTAAGTGCCCTGTATCTGTATAAAGCTTAGTCGTAATATCAATATGCTTCCTAAATTCTGCAATTTGCAATTCCCTTATTTCTAAATAATTATGTGGGAGATCACAATACAATAATAAAATATCATTTTTAATTTTATGCGATTTCAATGTTTTATACACCGTATATTGAAACTTAATTACACTTCTAGCCGTATCGCCAGTAGCATGCCATTTCACTTTATTAGCTTCTTCTCGCATTAAGTCATAAACCGCACGTTCTATTAATGGTGACCATCTACTGTAAACCATTTTTTCTGATTGGATGAACGCTTCTTTACTGTCAAAAATATATTCATCAAAATCTTTTTCGTAATTTGTAATTTCTTCCTCTAATGATCGCGGTGGACACTCTCCTTCTTCCGCATCTTTATATAGATTCGCAAAATAATCCGCATTCATTTTACCATGATGATAACCACCATCTAACAATACCATTTTATTCACTTTTTCTGGACATTCTGCTGCATAGTGAAGCGCAACGCTTGCTCCCCATGAATGTGCTACTATATGAAATGTTTCTTTCCCTATCCCCTCAAGTAACGCTACTACCCAATTTGTTAAATGGGATGCACCGTAATCTTCATCCTTCCCAAAACTTGGTGTTTTCCCATGTCCAGGTAGATCAAACGATACAATATGATAGTTATCTTTTAAAAGTTCCGCTATTTCGATAAAACTTAATTTTGTACTTCCTAAACCATGAAAACAAATGATTTGAGGATTACTTTTATCTCCCCATTCACAAACACTTGCTTCATATTCACCAAATTCTACAAAAAAGTGATTCATTTTTAATCTCCTCTAATTATTGGATGTAAATTAGTTTGAATACAAAATTGTTTTTTCATAATAAATAAATTCTACAAATGTATCCAAATCCCTTTTTCGCAAATAATTTTTATAGAATACGAGAGTTAGAAAGCACCAAACGCTTATCATTTAAGTTAATGGTTAGATTACATCTTCACGCCTATGAAATTAATATAGTTTAATAATTGTACTATACGTTTATCATATGTGTGATTTCTCAAAGTTCTATCCAGTCCATTTTTTGCTATTTGTTTTCTTTCTTGTACATGTTCCAAATAATACTCCGCTTTTTGTATAAACTCCCGTGCACTATTAAACGTTTCTATTTCAACACCAGGTATGTAATGCTTCGCTACATCTGGTCGTATATCAGTTAATTGAAAAGAACCTACGGCATTAATTTCAAACGTCCTATTATTTACTGAATAGGCTTGGATATTTGCAGCATTACAATTCAATTCCTGATCATTTGGTGAACGGTGTAAATTTATATTGATTTTAGTTGATACGTAAAATTGTAACGCATCTTCATACTTTGCAAGTGGCAAAATTTGTATTTTACCCTTTAACCTTTCGTAATTCTTTAACTTCTCCCAACCGAATCCCACAATTTTTATGTTTTTTTCTGCTAAATACCCTGAAATAGAATCAACAAAGGTAAGTCTATTTTCAAATGCTGTGCCTATAAAACTAAGATCATACTTATATGTATCTTCTTTCTGAGAAGGTTTAAACACATCTTGATTTGCTGCTAACGGAAGATGAAACACATTATTACATCCTAACGCTCTATAAAACTTGATACAATTTAAATCTTGTGTAAATATGTAATCATAATACGGCACAAGATGTTGTGTTACATCCGTATAATACGGATCATCTGTCAGCCAAAGTCCAGTAGTAAAACCTGCACTCTTTAGTACTGGCATGACACTAATAATTCCCTCGTTTAAACCACCGAGTACCAAAATAAAATCCGGTTTCATTTTTAATGCGGTTTCTATCGCTCGTTCCGGGTTTACCATAATTGTATTACTGTTTACCTTTTGTAAACTATTCAAAATTGCTTCTTCGATCATTGGATAATAAAAAGGAATGCCTGATTGAATAAATAAAATTTTCTTAGGCGTATTGTCTTTCATGTCATCTCCCCTATTTCTACATAATCAAAGTGCACGAAAATTAGCAGTCTTTATTTTTCATAACATCTTCTTTTACATGTATAAGCACCGTTTATGTCCATTATGTTGCACTTCCCCTCATTTTACAGGCTAACGAGATTTTGGAAGCTGTTACGAAGGGATTAAAATTAGGTTATATTCAGCCCAATTATTAAACATAGAAAATGAATACGTAAAAAAAGAGCCTGCTCGTATGAGTTGGCTCTTTCTCTTTTACAATATCTAATACACTCTACAGCAAAAAACATGGTTAAGATCAAATTATTTCCAAACAACACCTCGCCGCTCATATTCCATTCTATATTCAACAGCAGCTGCAATTTTAGGACTTGCGAATCTTTCCGTGATCCAAAGTCCTAAATCAACTCCTGAAGTAACTCCTCTTGCGTTAATAACATTCCCTTGATCCACAATTCTGTAAGGAAGCAGTTCTGCTCCATATTCACTCATTTCATTCTGCGCCAAATGATGCATTGTCGCCTTTTTATCATTCAATATACCGGATGCAGCTAGTAACATACCTCCAGTACAAACTCCAGCAACGATCGTTCCTTCATTGTGCATCTCTCTAATTATTTTAGTCAAAGTACCAAGTTCAGCTTGCTTTCGCGCCCCCTGCTCAGCTTTATGATTCCAGCCTCCACCAGGTACAATTAACAAATCTGGACGATTATCCATTCGTAAAAAATCATGTAGTTTAACCGTAACTCCAAATGAAGTAGTAACTTCTTGTTTTCGTTCACTTGATACAAGGTCAACCGTAAATGGAGCCCCTTCTTCTATCGCTCTTTTCAGTACTTCAAAAGGTGCAAAAGAGACCAGTTCTCCGAAACCGTCAAACAATACAATTTGTATTTTCATTTTTTGAACACCTCATATACTTTCTTTTTCGCATCCAAAATTAGAAGAATAAATGTTATCTACAAATTAACAATGAAGATAGTCTCCCTCCTCTCACTCTATAAACTTCCAAATGTTTTTCCAATTCCCTCTCATCACTTATTACAAGTAGCGTTTTCTTCACAAAGTTCCAATTTAAACTACCGGATAACCATAATAATGAAGAAAGTCTTTTATAATCATTTGATGTTAAAATATTACGGGCCTTATACCCTTCTAAAAATGCTCTAGCAATTTCCGAACATACTACATGTGACTCTATTCCTTCCTTTCGGGAATACCACTTTAATAAAAAGGCTAACCCTTCCATACGATCTACATATCCAATCGATTCAAAATCTACAATCCCTTTTACACATTGATTTGAATCCCAAATGACATTTAAAGGATTTAAATCAGTTTGTACAATAAACTCCAAATCACTCGTATGTGCGCATTCTATATGATACTTAGCGAGCTCTATATACCCCCGCAATTCCTTGCATGTACCACCTTTATTGTCTAATAGCTTTATAAACTCACCATATCCATCTAAATGAGATTTCTTTTGAAAAATCGGGCTTTGAAACGTACTAGAAATATCATGTATCTTTCTTGCTTCCTTTCCAAAGACTTCTGCCATCGTTTCTGTACAATGAGTAATATGTTCCCCTTCAATCCAAGTAGACAATACAAACCCGTACTGTTCGTCATTCCAAGTGAGTAATGTAAAGCAATCCCCCGCCATATTCTCCTTAATTTGCATAAACGGAATTCCATGCTCTCGTAAATAATACGTAAACCGTACTTGCTCTTTCAATTGTTCATTTGATAACATCCCAAAGGCCGGATTGATTGTTCGATTGCTATTTATAAACTGTGCGGAATACCGATTCCCATTTACAATGATTTTATAGTGTAGATCTGTATGCCAACTGTTTTTATGTAGTTCTTCTTCCACTATTAATAAATGAATTTCTTTAAAATAATTTATTACTACATTTCTTATTATGTGTTTCACCCTATTCCCCTTTCATGCAAAAATTGATTTTTGTACTTGCGAATAAAAACCTTTTAAAGTGAGGATTTTTAAGATACACCTAATGTATTCAAATAAAGAATCCTACCCTACTGTGGAATAATAAAGTTATGTAATTTTGCCGCCAAAATTACAGTTGCCTTCTATCTATGTAGATGAAAGACGGCTACTAAATCTTTTTAAAAGTCTAGTTATTTCATAGTGAATGTATTATTAATTAAATAATATATTTATTTAATACAAGTACTAAATAAGAAAAATTAACCGTCATAATGCAATTAATAAATTGAGGATTTTCATTTAAACTTTATAAAACTCAAATGTATTTTTTTCTAAACATATTGTTTCATCAGAAGTTTTGATAATGATATCAAAACGCTGACTATACGAATGCATAAATACTTCATATTGAATCCGGCGTTCTTCATGAGATTGCCTTAAATAATTTATATCAGCTCCCCTTTCAGCTATATCCCGGCTTGATCTTCTCATTAGTTCCGTTTCGCCATCTGTATAAAAATAAATTTTCAAATCAAATAAATCAGGATTAATAAATGCGGCGCTCATTCCCTCCACAATCGTTACTTTATTTTTCGAAGAAATCAACTTACTTTTCATATAATGCGTATCTATCGTATAAAAATCTAGCCCAGCTCTAACCATCTGAATATCTCTTTCTAAAGCTGCCAAATGGTGCGCCGCTGGATGACAAGCTGTCATTTTATAACGATGATTTTCATTTTGATATGTATAGTGAATCACTGCATGCTTACGGATATCCGAACTAACAATGTAAGGATCTGTATTAATATAATTTACTTCATTTTGATTTAATAGGTTTACGAGTCTATTAGCAAACGTCGTTTTTCCAGCTGCACCATGTCCTGAAATACCAATAACAATTTGTTCATCGCTCATCCTTAACCAATTTATGATTTCTTGTAACAACTTATCCATCATTCTCCCCCTTGCGCTAATATACTACCCTTTATTTTAATATCCAAAAATCCTTTTATTTAATTATACATAAAAAGAAAAAGATAGTGTGATTTTTCATCATACCATCTCTAATTCTAAACAACTTTATTATCTTTTAAATGACTTTATTATTTGTGAACACCTACATGTTTAAATACATTTCTAACTTTATCAATCCAATAGAATATCCTTTATTTTTCGGTAATTTATGCGAACCAATGCAGTCATGACTAATAAAAAAGAGCCAATCTCCTATACGATAGAAGATTGACTCTTTATTTTACTCCCCTGTTTCAGAAAATCTCTTTATACGTTCTCCAATTTCATCGCGAACACGTTGAAATTCAGACCATTCTTTTCCTGCTGGGTCATCAAATCCCCAGTGAACACGATTTACGTGCGGAGGTGTCGAAGGACAAACAGAATCTGCATGACTACAAAGGGTAACGACTAAATCAGCATTATTTAAAATGTTTGAATCAATTATATCTGATGTTTGATTCGTTATATCAATATTTACTTCATTCATCGCTTTAATAGCATTTGGATTTACTCCATGTGCTTCGATTCCTGCAGAATATACATTCCATTTATCACCTAAATATTGTTTGCCCCATGCTTCTGCCATTTGGCTTCGGCATGAATTTCCTGTGCATAAGAAATAAATTGTCTTTTTGTTTTCCATGTTGTTTTCCTCCTTTGTTTTTAAATTATACTGGTTGATCATTAAAATATTTACGCTTAAACCAAAAAGCGACGTTTACAAGTGCAATCATTACAGGTACTTCCACTAACGGCCCGATAACAGCTGCAAATGCTGCGCCTGAATGAATACCAAACACACCAACTGCTACAGCAATTGCTAACTCAAAGTTATTACTACCTGCTGTAAATGCTAACGTTGTAGTCACCGGATAGTTTGCACCAATTTTTCTTCCCATAAAGAAAGAAACAAAAAACATGACAATAAAATAGATTAATAATGGAATCGCTATTCTTACTACATCTAATGGTACGCTAACAATCATTTCCCCTTTTAAAGAGAACATAACGATGATTGTAAATAGTAATGCAAGTAATGTAAGTGGACTAATCTTCGGTATAAACACCTTTTCATACCACTGTCTTCCTTTTAACTTAACGAGTACAAATCGTGTTAACATACCTGCTATAAAAGGAATTCCCAAATAGATAAATACTGATTTCGCTACTTCTCCCATTGTAATATCGACAATAGCCCCTTCAATGCCTAACCATTCTGGAATGACTGTTACAAACACGTATGCATAAACGGAGAAGAATAGCATTTGGAATACGGAGTTAAAAGCCAATAAACCTGCTGCATACTCTTTATCCCCATCCGCAAGATCGTTCCAAACAATTACCATTGCTATACAACGTGCTAAACCAATCATAATGAGTCCGACCATGTATTCTGGCTTATCAGGAAGAAAAATAATTGCTAAAACAAACATAAGTACAGGTCCAATAATCCAGTTTTGTACTAAAGATAAAACCAATACTTTTACGTCTTTAAATACTCGGCCCATTTCCTCGTAACGAACTTTCGCTAATGGTGGATACATCATGACAATTAAACCAACAGCAAGCGGGATAGACGTTGTTCCAACTTGTAATGTATTCAGTCCATCTACTACACTAGGAAATACAAACCCTAAACCAATCCCAACAGCCATAGCTAGAAAAATCCATAGTGTTAAATATCGATCTAGAAAAGATAAACGTTTCATTTTATTTTCCATCTCCTATTAACAACAAGAATTTTGTTCTACTACGTTAGAAGTCGTGCAACAAGATGGCTCTTCAATTTTATGAACATCACTCTGTGCTTTTGTATAAAAGAATTCCCACTCGTTCCCATCAGGATCCGTTACCCAAAACTTATCTTGCACTGCATAGCAACAAGTTGTATCCATCTCATCACGTGCAAAGAAACCTTCTTTTTCTAATCTTTCTTTATGCAATGTAATCTCTTCAGCTGTATCCACTTGGAAACCGAAATGATTTACCTGATTTCCGTTCACTTCATCTCGTACGTTCAGCGTGAAATTAAGTCCTGGCGTCTCTAATAAAAATTTTGCATAATCCACTTTTACCTTAACTGGTGACACACCAAATACCTTTTCGTAAAATTCAATAGACTTCTCTAAATCCGTAACATTTATACCAACGTGAACATATCTCATAGCTTATTCCTCCTCTTTATATGATATTAATCAATTTTTTTTGATTAATAGTACAAAATTTTAACAACAGCTACCTTTACCTGTTTTTCTAAAAATACAACATAATTCTTCTGATAATAAATTGTTTACTTCCGCATCATTTAAATCATAATAGCTCCACGTACCTTTTGTTTCTTTTACAATTAAACCTGCATCTAATAAAATCTTTAAATGATAGGACAACTTAGATTGCGTCATTTCAAAAACCTCTGTTAAATCACATACACAAGTCTGGCCCCGCTGACAAAGCTCATACATAATCTCTAAACGCTTCTGATCAGCCAACGCTTTAAACTTTTTCTCATATAACTTAAAATCCTGTGCCACTGTAGTTCACTCTCCCTTCATCAATTTTTTTTGATATTTATAGTATATACGCAGATGAGTTTTATATGCAACTAGTTCATCAAGTTTTTTGATTTATAAAAACCTTCCTCGCATCCTATCTTTGTTACAATTAAAAAAGACCATAGCTTTTTCAAAAATGAAAAACTACGGTTCTTTTTACAACTGAATAGTTACAATATGTCCGAGGAATGGAGTCTCTATAACTGTTTTAAATTTTAATTTGACCATTTTAGAGTAGCGCCCCATCACCATCAAGCTAAGAAAAACAAATACCCCCAAATGAAAAAAATCGATATAACGCTTCGGCAAATAAAGATAACTCTTGTTTTTGGTGCATATTCATAAAAAGCACGTCATCCTTTCTCATTAACATAAGAGAATAGTAATGTGCTTTTAATTTCAAAAATAGACTAAATCCTTAAGTTGATGGTTGTGGGGCGGGACCCCAATAAGAACGGTATATAAGGTTGTATGAGAGGTGTTAGTTCCATTCCAAAGGCCTCACCCGACGATTAACTCAAGTACCGCTTTCGGATGACCCCCATGTGATGAAGTTCGTGTCCTGCGATACCGTACGCGAGGGCGCGCGCCGTAATGCTTAGGTCGTTGGCTGTGCCCTTGCGGGTCCACGCCTCCGCCGGTAGCCCGCGCAGCAATGTGATCGTTGATTGCCGTACGGCCCGGTAGTCTTCGGCCAATTGCTCGGTTGTCCAGCTTCCAAAAGGAGGCATGAACAATTCCTGATCGAAACCAGTCAGAGGCGTCTGGTCCCCTCTTGCGAACCGGAGCAGGCGGTAGGTCATGACACGTTCCGCATCTGCAATGTGGCCCACGACTTCTTTCAGCGTCCATTTTCCTTCCGCATACCGATATGCGGCCTGGCTTTCAGTCAACGATGCCAGGAGTTCGGTCATTTGCTTTTCCTGGGCGAGCAAAATGTCGATGATGTTACCGTCCGGCACCAAACGGATATATTCGCCGGAGTTCCCGGCGTATTCTTCTTCTGACGGTCTTTGATTCATTCGTAGTCACCTCTTTATGTACATATAGAAAATTATAGCGCTCGTCTATGTATAATAAATTCGCGAAACGATAGAACTTCCCTTCTAATAATCGAGGATAAGCAACTATTTAGTTGGTCAGTCGCCACACTATCCTGATTCGTTAGCACAATAAGGAATGCTAATCAATCATGCATAAAAATTATCTGTTATACAATATTTCGAAGTTATTAATATATAAAGGTAACACCTTCTTTTTTTAATTTAAAGATGAATTTTCAATTATATTTTGAAATGAACCGGAGTAAAACACACTAGTCTAACTACTTTTTTATACAAAAAAGAATAGCGAAGATCCCTAGAATCTCTGCTATATCAATGATGTATAAAATCTTATATAAGTGATAGATAGACATAGAGACAAAAAATTTAGTAAAAACAAGGAGTCTATGAAAAACTTGCTACCGACAATAGGAAGTTATGTTAACCTCACATGTATAGAATATACAAGAAAAACACGATACATCACTTTTTATAAATGGTATAATAAGGAAAAAGAGAGGTGAAAAACTAATGGACGACTCTATGTTTGCGTTTCGAGTTGTTTTCAATGCACTAACATCATTCTTTTCCAACGGGGTCTGGGTCGTTTTGTTCTTCTTCTTGTTAAATAAAACGTATGAAAACAAAACTTTCAAAACAGCATCGAGTATTATTACTGTTGTTGTCTTAGTATTTTATTTGTTTTATTGCATTCGGAATAGCATGTAATGCCTTTCTTTGAATAAGGTAGGGAAATCCCCCAGTATCCAAGACTAAATTTTACCCATACATCATTTTTTGGATCTAGCTCTTGAAGATAAAAACTATTTAATTTTCAAGGAACAGTTATTAACTTAAAACTTATTATACGAGGAGAGTGTATCATGAAAAAAATATGCTTTGTATTAATTGTCGACGCTGGTATAAATTATGGTTCAATATTTTCTCTACCATTTTTAAGGAATCAGGATGATTT